>NZ_JADWOM010000017.1:0-108223 GCF_016106645.1 Acinetobacter sp. ACIN00229 | reverse complement strand
CATTATTAATATCAAACATAAACCTTTAATAAAAACTTCTTTATATGCTAGATTAGATTAAGAATTACCCAACCTAAGGGTAAATTCATACATTACAAATAATCAAATATAAGAATATTAAACATGACAAGGATTTAAAATCATGAAGAGAAATTATTATATTTTAGGAACTCTATTGTGTGGTATGAGCTTAACGACTCATGCTGACTCACTACGAATGAGTGCCACGGAGTTTGCAAAAGATCCAGCCAAAGTAAGCGCATTACAAAAGGGTCTGGAAAAAATGCGAGCAAATAATAATGCTCCCCCTTTATCACCGGAGTTTCGTACAAGCTTTAATTACTGGGCCAATACACATGGCTATTTTGGTACAGGTAAACATGCAACAGACAAAGATTATTATGTTAATCAATACCGTATGCCACAGTGTTTGGAGGTATATAGTAAAGCAGTATGTGACAGTTATTATAAGCATATTCAAAATTCACCAGTCCCAAATGATGGCTTTACCGATGAAGTTTGGGGTACATGCCAACATGGCAATCTAAATTTCTTACCTTGGCACCGTATGATGCTTTATTTTTATGAGCGAACAGTACGTAAATATGTTGGGCAAGATTACTCTCTTCCTTATTGGGACTATTACCAAGAAAAAGCTGCTAATGGTAAAGGCTTAGCACTCCCTCAATTGGTCCGCGGTAAACAAGCAGGTACCTTATATGATCAGTTTCGTACACCGGGTTTAAATGCAAATATCAGCGCCATAGATCCAGACAATGCCAGCGCTGCTCAAGCCTTTAAATGGGATAACTTCACAGATTTCTCTAACCAATTACAGTCTCAACCCCATGGTGTCATGCACTGTGCAGTCGGTAAAAACTGTGTGCTACCGGATATGGGATTTGTACCTATTGCAGGCTTAGACCCCGTATTTTATATGCACCATGCAAATATCGACCGCTTATGGCAATGTTGGTTAAATAAAAAAGCAAATGGACAACCAATTACGCTTGAATGGGCTAAGAAAAATTTAGGTATGCCTGATAGTTGGTATGACACCCGATATACTTTTGCAGATGAAAACGGCAACAAAGTCACCATGACCATTGCTGATGTATTCACCCCCGGTAAAATTCCAGTGCGATATACCAATGAAAATGCTTGTAAAGTTGAAGCTACGGTCATGAGTAGTAAAGGTGCTGAAAAAGCAAACCTATTTAAAATGAATCATAAACCAGTCAGCAGTAATAAAAGCATTAGGCTTATGGGTGTAACTCAAAAAGTAGCTTTAGCCCCTCAAACTGCAAGTTTCCTAGAGAACTCAAGTCAACTTACTCAAACAAAGCTCTCATCAGGACAAACCTATTTGATCTTAGATAATGTCCAAATGATTGGTAATCCAAATCTAACCTATAAGATTTATCTATCTCCAAAAAATAAACCAGACCAAAAAATTTATGTTGCCACAATTAACTACTTCGGTGTGTTAGATCATGACCACGGCGGACACCCAGGTCATATTGGTCAATTGGTCTACCAAGTCAGTGATCAAGTTAAGCAATTGGGAATGGCTGCTGAAGACTTAGAAGTTCAGTTTGTTGCTACTGATTTGACGCTTGATCAAGTGAAAGAAAAAGTAAGCTCTCAAGGCTTGAGTATTTCTCAAGTTCGCTTAGAAACTTCAAAATAATAATTAAGGGAGAGGCCTGATTTTTTCAGGCCTTTCTTTAGACCAAACAATATGCCTAAGAGCTACTCAAATAATTTAATACTGGTTACAGCTCAATCAGCATCAAGATAAATAAGTCGTTATAATCCGCCCACCACCTGACAAACATTCTTTTCTGATGCTGACCCAATCATCCTTCTGGCGTAGTCTTTACCGTTTAATTCATATTTATGCTGGTATTTTTATTGCGCCATTTATCTTGTTCGCAGCAATCACTGGTTTACTCTATGCCATTACGCCTCAAATAGAGCAAGCGATTTATAAAGATGTTCTATATGTTGAGCCACTGAAGCAACCGCCACATATGCTGAGCCAGCAAATTGAAGCCGCAAAGCAAGTAATGCCTAAGTCTGCACAGGTGATTGAAGTTAGGCCAGCCCCAAGTGCTGACCAAACAACTCGTGTAATTTTCTCAGATCCTATACATGATTTTACGAGTGAAGCCGTTTTTATTGATCCTTTTACACTTAAAGCCAAAGGCCATCTAGCGGTTTATGGTACCAGTGGGGTTCTGCCATTTCGAACGACACTCGACCAGCTACATAGCAATTTATTACTAGGAAAATGGGGTCGCTTTTATAGTGAACTGGCAGCAAGCTGGCTAGCTATTTTGACTTTAACTGGACTATATAATTGGTGGAAACGTCGCCAAAATCTTAAAATCAGACAAACAGCAAAAAATAAATTATTGAAATGGCATAGCACGTTGGGTTTAGCGTTATTCCCTCTCTTATTAATCATCGCCATTACAGGTCTTACATGGTCTGAATGGGCTGGAGATAATATTCGGGTTGCTCGTCAATGGCTTAGCTGGAAAACCCCAACATTGGCAACTTCGCTTCAAGAAGATAATTTACCTACAGTGATGCACCATGAACATCACGAGATGCCACATAGTGAAAACCTTAATTTAAATATTATTTCGACTGAGTACGATAGCGCTCTTTCAATAGCAAGAGCACATGGCATTGATGCAGCACAAATACAAATCAAACCACCAACTAGTGGAAATCAAGCTTGGACGATAGCCGAAATTCAGCGCAAATGGCCAACTCAAGCAGACAGTATCGCAATTGATATGGAACAACATAAAGTCATCGATCAACTTGCTTTTAAAGACTATTCACTGGTGGCAAAGCTCACTCGTTGGGGAGTTGATGCGCATATTGGTGTTTTATTTGGCTGGATAAATCAATTGGTACTGGCACTTTATGCTTTCGTGCTGTGCATTATGATTATTTATGCATATAGAGCTGCGTTTAAAAACTCGAATTTAAAACTCATGACGAGCCACTTTGTTGGGCAAAGCCTATTAGTTTGGAACCGTGCAACTGGCTCACAAAAAATAGGGTTAATATTGGTGGGTCTCGTGTTAGGGCTAAGTTTACCTGTTTTTGGTTTCAGTATTTTATTTACGCTATTTATCTTTGCTCTGCGTAAATACATTCCTTCTAAATCATAACACTCACATTGGTATTAAACTTTTGAGCTGTGCACACTACTCATCGTATGCACAGCCGAAGTGACGACTAAATTAATCTTCAGACAGTGTTTTCAGATCAATCACAAAACGATACTTCACGTCGCTCTTTAGCATACGTTCAAAAGCTTCATTAATGTTTTGCATATCAATCATCTCTACTTCAGACACAATATTATGCTCACCACAAAAATCGAGTAACTCTTGTGTTTCCTTAATTCCACCAATCACTGAACCTGCAATTGATTTTCTTCCTAAAATCATAGGTACTGAATTTGCGCTAATTTCACCTAAATATCCAACTAACACAATTGTTCCATTTAAAGCTAGTGTTGGAATATAAGGCTTCAAGTCATGGTTATAAGGCACCGTATCAATAATTAAATCAAATTGATTTAACACTGATTTCATTTGAGCCTCATCTGTTGATAACACAACATGATGTGCGCCAAGTTGTTTTGCATCATGTTCTTTATTTGCTGAGCGGGTAAATAATGTCACTTCAGCACCTAGCGCATTGGCAAGTTTAATCGCCATGTGTCCTAAACCACCTAAACCGACTACAGCGACTTTACTGCCCTTTCCAACATTCCAGTGACGTAGCGGCGACCAAGTCGTAATACCAGCACACAGTAGTGGTGGCACAGCTCGAGCATCCAGATTTTCAGGTACTTTTAATACAAAATCTTGGCTACATGTAATGCTTTGTGAATATCCACCATAGGTTGGTCGTTGATCATGGCGATCTACGCCGCCATAAGTCTGAATGTTACCCTCCTCACAATATTGCTCTAGCCCTGAATGACAAGCAGAACAAGTACGGCATGAATCGACCATACAACCAATGCCGACTAAATCACCGACCTTATATTTTGTGACTTTAGGACCAATTGAGGTGACACGCCCGACAATTTCATGGCCCGGAACGATAGGATAAGCACTAAATCCCCAATCATTTTTAGCTTGATGTAGATCGGAATGGCAAACACCACAATATTCAATTTGAATGACAACATCATCTTCACGTGGGGTTCTACGTTCAAACTTAAACGGAACTAAAGGAGTTTCTGATGACAGCGCGGCATAACCTAAAACTTCAATTGTCATATTTTTTCTCTCATGTTTAATGTTTAAATAAAGACGATTTCTTTGCTGGACATTCATTGATGGCTATAGATTTTGAAAATCCATAAATAGGTTTTAGAACGTTTTGGTTCACTAAGTTCCAACTCATCGACGTTGTGCCATATTGATCAGTATAAAAATGAAAAGCGTAAGCTGTTGTTCAATTCCTCTCACAGATTTGCCTAATCCTCCGAATTGTTGCACTTCTCACTATTTTTCTTATTTGAAATGCCTACAATAAAAACACAGAGGATAATCGGTGGAATCTGAATGGCGAATAGGTCTCTAAACCATAATCAAGAATTAGCTCAACTTGTCGATCAATGGACCCGAGAAAAAGGTACATTCGAAACACCTATTATGGGACTGACTTTATATCGTGCAGAAACATTGACCCAACCAAGTAGCAGCATGATGGATGCAAGTCTATGTATGATTGCTCAAGGGAAAAAACAGGTGATTCTTAGCGAAGAAACCTATACGTACGACTCTAACCATTTCCTTTTTACTGCAATTGACCTGCCTGTAATTGCTCAAGTTCTTGAAGCTTCAGTTGAACGCCCCTATCTTTCGATAGTGCTACGGCTAGATCCTTATGTACTCGCCCAAATCATGCTTGAAGCCCATATTCCTTTTAAAGATGTAAATACTGAGAAAAAAGGAATGGCTGTTGGAGTAGTCAATTCAGAGCTAAATGATGCTTTTATACGGTTAATAAAACTACTGGATACACCACAAGACATCCCCATCTTGTCACCCCTGATTATTAAGGAAATTTTTTATCGTTTATTGATGAGTCCACAAGGCGATCGACTTAAACGCATTGTGGCGGCCGGAACTACCGGCCATCGAATTGTGAAAGCGATTGAGTGGCTGAAAACAAATTTTGCAAAATCCTTTAGCGTTGAAGAACTGGCAAGCACAATGGGTATGAGTGCTTCTAGTTTTCATCAACATTTTAGGGATATTACTTCAATGAGTCCCTTACAGTATCAAAAGAGAATGAAGTTAACCGAGGCACGCCGCTTATTAATGACCGAAGAATATGATATCTCAACGACCAGTATTCAAGTCGGTTATGAAAGTTTGTCGCAATTTTCCCGAGAATATAAACGTTTTTTTGGGGTTTCTCCGTCAGTAGATATTAAGAATATATAAAAGTGACACGTACGGACTATTAAGGTTATTTCAAAGTATTAGCATCAAGCATAAAAAAAGCGGTACCTGATTATGTCTGTCATCAAATACCGCTAAATTTAAATCAAAGTAACATCACACTGAATTCATTCGCTCAAGTTCACGAATTAAACCAGAATGATCCAACTCACCATCTCCGGCAGCAAGCATATTTTCAAATAATTGGCTGACTTGTTGGGCAACAGGTAAATTTAACTCTAAGGATTTAGCATAACTAACGGCTGTATGAATATCTTTATGCTGGTTTCGAGCAGTGCCACCCGGTTTAAAATCTCGATTTAGCATACGTTCACCATGCTGCTGTAAAATTGGGGAATCGGCAAAGCCTCCTGTGAGTGCCTGTTTTAGTTTAATAGGATCAGCGCCTGCTTTACTGGCCAGTAATAAGCCCTCGCTTACAGTTGCAATGGTAGTTGCTACAATCATTTGATTCACAAGTTTTGCGAGCATTCCACAACCAACACCACCAACTAAAATTGGGCGCCCCATTGCACGTAAAATAGTTTCAGCCTGTGAAAATGTTTTAGCTTCACCGCCTACCATAATAGCAAGACTTGCGTTTTGGGCGCCTTTTTCTCCACCAGAAACAGGAGCATCTAAATATTTAAACCCTCTTTCTCTGCATTTTTCACTTTGTGCTTGTGCAACTTCCACAGGTATTGAACTCATGACAATGACCGTACTTTCAGGTTTTAGCTGTGAAGTCGCGCCGTGTTCTTTAAACAGGATTTCATCACAGGTTTTTCCATCGCTGAGCATACAAATCAAAAAATCTACATCTTTTCCGACTTGTTCAAGGTCAGAGCAAACTTGGGCACCAGCTTCTTTTAAACTATCTGCTTTAGATAAAGTTCTATTCCAAACCTTAATGTGATGGCCTGCTTTTAGTAAATGCATAGCCATCGGTAGTCCCATAATACCTGTACCCACAAACCCGATGGTCGCCATTATTTTATCTCCGCAGCAGTTCGAACTTTAAGTTGCTGCTGTTCTACTTTTAAACTATTCGATTTTAACTTTGCTAATAACAACAAACCCAAACCACCCATTGCTACAAAGCCAGCAATCGCAAGAAATGCGAATGTATAAGTGCCTGTGGTCGTATATAAATATCCAGTTAAATATGGGCCAGTAAAACCACTTAAATTACCCACCGAGTTAATTAATCCAATTCCAGCAGCGGCTCCCACCCCCGTTAGAGTTTGCCCAGGAATAGTCCAGAAAATGTTAATTGCGCTAAATACACCAATCGCGAGCAGAATAAAGCCCACAATAATTGCCCAAGGTTGATTTACAATTAGTGCAATCGCAATTGCAAAAGCCGCCATAAGTGCAGCACAAGCACCGTGTTTATACCGCTCTTGTTTACGGTCAGAACGGCGGCTCCATAAAACCATACCAACAGCTGCAAATGCATATGGAATTGCTGTAAGTAAACCATTTTGAATAAGGCTAATTTGCATACCAAATGTATTACGGAATGACTCTAAAACACTTGGTAAGAAGAAAAACATTGCATTTGAACCAGAGGTGATTCCAAAGTAAACAATTGCCATAATCCACACTAAAGGATTTTTAAACACTTGTTTGATCATTTCTCCTTTTGTTAAAGCAACATCGGCAGATTGCTCTTTTTCTCTTTCTTCGCGCTCTAATGTAGACATTAACCATTGGCGCTGCTCAGCCGTTAACCATTCTGCTTCTTTTGGGTTATTGGTTAAATATTTTAGACAGATTAATCCCAAAATAATGGATGGAATACCTTCTAGGATATACATTAAACGCCAACCTTCATAACCAATGGTATTGCCCCATTGCATAAGACCGACTGAAATTGGTGCTCCAATAATTTGAGCAATTGGTAATCCAAGATAGAACATGGCAAAAACACGAGCGCGATATTTTGCAGGAAACCACAAGGTTAAATAAAAGATCACACCCGGAAAGAAGCCCGCTTCAGCAATTCCAAGTAAAAACCGTAAAACAATAAACTGCGTACCGCTATGAATAAAACCCATGAGTCCAGCAATAATTCCCCAAGTAATCATGATTCGAGCAATCCAAATTCGTGCTCCAAAACGATGAAGCAAGATATTACTTGGCACTTCGGCAATAAAATAACCTAGAAAAAAAACTCCCGCACCTAGACCAAAAATGGTTTGAGTAATTCCAAGTGCATCATTCATGTGTAATGCAGCAAAACCAATATTGGTTCTGTCTAGGAATGCCATAATGAATAGAATAATGAGAAACGGGATAATTCGATTCGAAATACGTTTGATTGTCTGCTCTTCGAGAGCACTTACATTTTTGATATCTTCCATAATAACTCTCACATCAACTGGCGATCACTGCCATTAATTTTGGGTATCTTCTATATGTGCCTGAATCACGCTTTCAAAATTTTTATCTGCTTGGAAACCTAGAGATTCGGCATATTCAGCTTTCACCTGAACAGGCCAACTTTGAACAATACGTTGAATGGTTTTGTCTTCTTGCCATTGCACCAAATCAGTTGCTTGTTTGCCTGCAACTTTTTCAAGCGCCTCAAGCATTTCTTTAACCGTGACTGTTAATCCGGGTAACGGAATAATTCGGTTATCTTGAAGTACATCTGAAGAAATTGATGCAGCTTTAATCATTGATTCAACACAACGTCGTGGTGAAGTAACAAAAACAGGTGTATCTGACTGGACTGGGCAAACAGCCGTTTCACCTTTTAACGGTTCGCGGATGATCGAACTAAAAAATGTTGATGCAGCTTTATTAGGTTTACCTGGACGAACCACAATAGTCGGTAATCTTAAAATACGGCCATCAATAAAGCCTTTTCTTGAGTAATCTGAGACCAGCAATTCTCCTACTGCTTTTTGCATGCCGTAAGAAGACTTTGGTGTAACCACTGTCTCATCTGTCACAACTTCTGGTAATTGGCCACCAAATACAGCACAGCCGCTAGCAAAAATGACTCGAGGAGTAGTTTGTTTCTTTCTTAATTCTTCTAATAAATTTAAGAGTCCATACAAATTAACATCCATACCTAAATCAAAATCGGCCTCTGCTGCTGAGCTCACCACAGCAGCCAAATGCCAAACGACATCAATATTTTCTGTAATATGAGCAACTGTAATTTTATCGGTAATATCACCGACAATCACTTCAACTCTTGGATCTTGCGGTAAATCATCACCAGCAAATGCATCAAACAGAATAATTTTATCGATGGGTTCAGGTTTATTGTCATCTAAAGTCAAACTGCCAGATTTTAAGATCTCTTTAGCAATTTGTTTTCCAATAAAACCTGTTCCACCAGTGATTAGCACATTCATACAGAGGTCCTTTCCTAGTTTTTATTCACTTAAAAACTTTTGTAATTGTCGTGAATTAAACGATAAGGACTCCTTTCAATAATTTCCAATGAATAATTTCTAAATATTGATAACTTTTTAATATCAGTTTTATATTTATAAATTTACTAAACAAAGTAGGTTTTTCTTTTAATTTTAAAGCCTCAAATCTAATCATGGTTTGAGGCTCGGTCGTTTATTTACGTTTCGCATTTTTAAGCAAGATATTAATAAATGCCGATGCAATATCAGAAACTGGTTCATTTTTACGCGTCAAAATACCATAATCCTGTGCATCTAAAATTAGATCTGTTTCTAAAATCTGTAATTGCCCTTCTTTTACCTGATCAATCACCATCGCTTCGGGCAACATCCCCACCATAGGTGCCCCTTTTAATATCTGTAAGAAGGTCTGCATCGACATGGTATTAACCGTATTTAAAGGAATTTTGACTTTTGCTCGGGCAAATGCGCCTTCCATACGTTGTCGAATTGGCGTGCCCTTAGGATAGAGTACCCATGGCCAATTTAATAATTCTTCTAATGTACAAAACTTTTTCTTGGCACATGGATGAGCATTATTAACAACAATGCAAAACGGCTCCGGGCCTAAAGGTTGGAAATCAAAAAACTGGCTTTGCGTCACATCTGTAAAACGGCCAATAGCTAAATCTAAAGTGTGTTCACTTAGCATTTCCATTAAATGGTCGCTGGTCTGTTCAACAACATCAATAGAAAGTAACGGCCATTGTTTTTTAATCTCAATAATTGAATTTGGTATCACCACCGCGGTTGCTGCAAAAATACCACCTACTTTTAAAAACCCGTGACCGCCTAACCGTAAAATTTCAATATCTTCGACAAAATGCTTTGCATCGTTTAATACACGCTGGGCATATCGAATGACATGTTCGCCTAAAGCCGTTACTGGCATATTTCGAGGTAGTCGTTCAAAAACAGGAAAGCCCAGTAAACCTTCTATTTCCTTTAGCATTTTACTCACCGCGGGCTGACTCAGGTTCATCTGCTCGGCTGCCAAATGCATGTTATTGGTTCTCGCCAAAGTTTCCAACAACACCAGGTGTTTGAATTTCAACCAATTATTTAAACTTGCGTAAGTTAAATCCGCCATTTTCAAAAATCCTTTTCGATAACTTTTCGTTATTAATAATTAAATTATTACGATTGGTGTTTATTAAATAAGAAACATATCATGATTTCAAATAAAAGAAGGATGCTTTAAATGAACTTTACGTTAAATTCCCAGAACTCATTACCAGACGACGCTACCCAAGGATGTTTAATTGGTCGCGCGTGGATTCCAAATCAAATTTCCGGTCCATCTCCGATTCTTTTAAAAGGCGATCAGGTTTTTGATATTTCTGAAAAGTTCCACACGATTTCTCAGTTACTTGAAAGTTCGGATCCTTTAAAAGCTTTATCTGAAATTGAAGGAAAATTAGTTGGGTCAATTGATGAGTTATTTGCCAATACTGTCACTGAGCCAGATACAAATAAGGCATATTTTTTAGCCCCTATTGATTTACAAGTGATTAAAGCAGCTGGTGTTACTTTTGCGGCAAGCATGTTAGAGCGCGTAATTGAAGAGCAAGCAGGTGGTGATGCACAAAAAGCTCAATCGATCCGTGCAGTTGTACAAGGCGTAATTGGTGATAATTTAAAAACAATTGAACCCGGTTCTGAAAAGGCACTTCAACTCAAAGAATATTTAATTGAACAAAAAATGTGGTCTCAATATCTCGAGGTGGGCATTGGTACCGACGCTGAAATTTTTACTAAAGCACCTGTCTTAGCAGCTGTAGGAACAGGTCAAAATATTGGTATCCACCCAAAGTCTGAGTGGAATAACCCAGAACCAGAAGTCGTATTAGTTGCAAATAGTCACGGTAAAATTTTAGGCGCGACTTTAGGTAATGATGTTAATTTACGAGACTTTGAAGGTCGTAGTGCTTTGTTATTAAGTAAAGCAAAAGATAACAACGCATCTTGTGCAATCGGCCCGTTTATTCGCCTTTTTGATCATACTTTTACTTTAAATGATATCCGTGCTTGCGATGTTGAACTGCAAATTCAGGGGACAGATAACTTTGTGCTCAATGGCATTAGTTCTATGTCTCAAATTAGTCGTGATCCCGAAGATTTAATTCAACAAACGCTGAATGAAAACCACCAATATCCAGACGGTTTTGTTTTGTTTTTGGGTACTTTATTTGCGCCTACCCAAGACCGTGAACAAGCTGGTGCAGGCTTTACCCATAAAGTCGGTGATGTAGTTCGTATCCATTCACCAAAGCTCGGCACTTTATACAACACGGTCATGACCAGTGATAAAGCGATGCCGTGGAATTTTGGCATAAATGCTTTGATGCACAATTTAAAACAACGCGAATTACTATAAATTTCACGTATTATCGACTGGTTTAACCGTAATATTCAGCACTTGAAAAATTAAATTACTGAGCGAGATCAGTAGAAGGATCTAAAAATGAATGATCAAGATAAACGGATTTTTTTACGTAGCCAAGAATGGTTTGATGATCCTACACATGCTGACATGACCGCACTCTATGTCGAGCGTTACATGAATTATGGCCTGACCCGTGCCGAGCTACAATCAGGCCGCCCTATTATTGGTATCGCACAAACTGGTAGTGATTTAACCCCATGTAACCGTCATCACAAAGAGCTTGCTGAACGTGTGAAAGCAGGCATTCGTGATGCTGGCGGTATCCCGATGGAGTTTCCGGTTCACCCGATTGCTGAACAGTCTCGCCGACCTACCGCTGCACTCGATAGAAATTTAGCTTACTTAGGTTTAGTTGAAATCTTACATGGTTATCCACTTGATGGCGTGGTACTGACAACTGGCTGTGATAAAACGACACCTGCTTGTTTAATGGCAGCCGCAACAACAGATATACCGGCAATCGTGTTATCTGGTGGGCCAATGTTAGATGGTCATTTTAAAGGTGAGTTAATTGGCTCAGGTACGGTACTTTGGCATGCAAGAAATTTACTTGCCACAGGTGAAATCGACTATGAAGGCTTCATGGAAATGACGACTTCCGCCTCACCTTCAGTTGGACATTGCAACACCATGGGTACTGCACTTTCAATGAATGCATTAGCAGAAGCTTTAGGTATGTCTTTACCGACATGTGCAAGCATTCCAGCACCTTATCGCGAACGTGGGCAAATGGCCTATATGACTGGAAAAAGGATATGTGAAATGGTTTTAGAAGATTTACGTCCATCTAAAATCATGAACAAACAATCATTTGAAAATGCCATTGCAGTAGCCTCAGCATTAGGCGCATCAAGTAACTGCCCTCCTCATTTAATTGCAATTGCTCGTCATATGGGTATTGAGCTGAGTTTAGAAGACTGGCAACGCGTTGGAGAAAACATTCCGCTCATTGTGAACTGTATGCCTGCGGGTAAATATTTGGGTGAAGGTTTTCACCGTGCTGGCGGTGTTCCTGCTGTTTTGCATGAATTACAAAAGGCCGGCGCTTTACATGAAGACTGTGCATCAGTCAGCGGTAAAACGATGGGAGAAATTGCTAAAAATGCAAAAACCTCCAATGCAGATGTCATTTTTCCATATGAACAACCATTAAAACATGGTGCAGGTTTTATTGTGCTTAGTGGCAATTTCTTTGATAGCGCCATTATGAAAATGTCTGTTGTGGGTGAAGCATTTAAGAAAACCTATTTATCTGACCCAAATGGTGAAAATAGCTTTGAAGCTCGGGCGATCGTTTTTGAAGGACCAGAGGATTACCACGCACGAATTAATGACCCTGCCTTAGACATTGATGAACATTGTATTTTGGTCATTCGTGGCGCTGGCACTGTTGGTTATCCGGGCAGCGCAGAAGTTGTAAATATGGCTCCTCCCGCAGAATTAATTAAAAAAGGAATTGACTCTCTGCCTTGCCTAGGCGACGGCCGTCAAAGTGGAACATCTGCTAGCCCTTCTATCTTAAATATGTCACCTGAAGCGGCGGTAGGTGGTGGCATTGCTTTATTAAAAACAAATGATCGTTTGCGCATTGATCTCAATAAACGTTCCGTAAATGTCCTCATTTCAGACGAAGAGTTAGACAAACGCCGTCAGGAATGGAAACCCACTGTCTCTACATCTCAAACGCCTTGGCAAGAAATGTATCGCAACATGGTTGGCCAATTATCAACGGGTGGCTGTTTAGAGCCTGCAACTTTATATATGCGTGTGGTCAATCAAAATAACCTTCCACGGCATTCTCATTAATTTCAGGATTTTATTATGACCATTATCGGACACAACTTTATTGGCGGTTCACGTAGTGCACAAAGTTCCACTTTACTAAAAAGTGTCAATGCAACGACTGGCGAAACTTTGCCTTATGAATTTCACCATGCAACCGAACAGGAAATCAATCAGGCTTGTGACGCAGCAAGTCAAGCCTTTAAGACTTACCGTCATACATCACCTGAACAGCGCGCTGCCTTTTTAGAAAACATTGCTGACGAACTCGATGCATTAGACATAGATTTTCTAGAAATTGTTTCCCAAGAAACTGCTTTACCGCTGGCACGTTTGCAAGGTGAGCGTGGCCGTACCAGTGGACAAATGCGTTTGTTTGCTAAAGTTTTGCGCCGTGGTGACTTCTTAGGGGCCCGTATTGATACTGCCTTACCTGAGCGTCAGCCTTTACCTCGCCCAGACTTGCGTCAGATTAAAATCGGTGTTGGTCCTGTTGCGGTCTTTGGGGCAAGTAATTTCCCCTTAGCATTCTCAACTGCGGGTGGTGACACTGCTTCGGCACTGGCAGCAGGTTGCTCTGTAGTGGTGAAAGCTCATAGCGGACATATGGCGACAGCCGATTTTGTAGCTCAGGCAATTGAACGTGCTATAGAAAAATCAAATATACCTAAAGGTGTATTTAACATGATCTATGGTAATGGTGTCGGTGAACCTTTAGTGAAGCACCCTTTAATACAGGCTGTAGGTTTTACAGGTTCACTTCGTGGTGGTCGCACTTTATGTGATATGGCCGCAGCCCGTCCACAACCGATTCCCGTATTTGCTGAAATGAGCAGCATTAACCCGATGCTGATGTTGCCAGAAGCATTAAAAAACCGTGGTGAAAAAATTGCACAGGATTTAGCAGATTCAGTTGTTTTAGGCTGTGGTCAGTTCTGTACCAATCCGGGTTTAATTTTAGGCATTAAATCAGCCGAGTTTACTCAGCTCATTAGTAACCTGACTGAAATTATGGGCGCTAAGCCTGCGCAAACTATGCTCAATGCCGGAACTTTAAAAAGTTATACCGCTGGTCTTGAGCATTTAACGGAGCATCAAGGTATTAAGCATTTGGCAGGTCAAACCCAGCAAGGCAATCAGGCGCAGCCGCAACTGTTTAAAGCGGATGTTGAGTTGTTACTGGCAGGTGACCAACTTTTACAAGAAGAAATCTTTGGGCCAACTACAGTCATCATTGAAGTTGAAGATAAAGCCCAACTCATTCAAGCCCTACAAAGCATGAATGGTCAGCTGACTGCGACTTTAATTGCCGACGAAGCAGACTTAACTGAATTTGCAGATGTGGTTCCAGTGTTAGAAGAGAAAGCTGGGCGATTACTTATAAATGGCTATCCAACAGGTGTTGAAGTGTGTGATGCCATGGTACACGGTGGACCATATCCAGCCACTTCAGATGCCCGAGGAACTTCTGTTGGAACCTTGGCAATTGACCGTTACTTAAGACCTGTGTGTTACCAAAACTATCCGCAGAGTTTATTGCCAGAAGCTTTAAAAGACAGCAATCCATTGCAAATTTTAAGGTTGGTGAATGGTGAGATGACTAAAGCAGCTATCTAATCAATTAAAAAAAAGAGACCACTAGCTGGTCTCTTTTTAACTTCTACATTCAGAGCTGATAAATAGAATAAAATTCCCAAAATTAACCGGGTTTGTAATTTATATTTTTCATAAATAAATCAACTGCAAACTCAACCCAAGTACTAATTTCACTATCAGAAATTGCATAATTAGGATGTGTCAGACACTTTAGATGGGCATCACTTCGTAATAATGCCAAGAAGATATTTGCTGCTATATCAGCAGACGAATTTAACTCAATCTCTTTATTCTTTTGAGATTTTTCAAGATAACCCGCAATAATATTTGCAAGCTTTTGCGGACCTACTTCAAAGAATTTTTCAGATAACTCAGGAAATCTAACTGCTTCTGCAATACAAACTCTAAAAAATGCCAATCCTGAATGCGACAATATGAAACACAGATAGGTTTTTCCCATCTCGGTTAAAGCTGACCGTAAATTTTCAGCTTTTGTCTCGACTAAAATAATTTGCTCTTGCATGTTCCTGCATTGACGTTCAATCACCGCTGCAAACATCGCTTCTTTATTCTTATAGCAACCATACATTGTTGCTTTTGAAACCCCCGCTTCCTTTTGAATCATGTCGGTCGTTGTGCCACTAAAGCCGTGGATCAAAAAAAACTTTGTTGCTGCATCCAGAATTTTTTGATCTTTTTCATGAGCTTTAGTTGAAACTGACATATTGACCTTATAAAAATTTTAGCGATTTCGTTCTAAGTGTAACTCATCAAAAAGTTCAAAATCGAGAATTGACGGAAATTTAATTAGAGAGTAGAGTACCGATCGGTACAGTACAGCAAATATCTGCTCCGTGCAATGAATGGATGTTTAAGACTTAAGGTAAAAAATGAATACAAAGCCACTCATCGGTTTAGCAGGTGCAATTTTTGCTGCAATGACTGTTGAATTTAATAACCGAATCACGAGCATTACCTTAGTCGACATTCGTGGCGCGATGGGAATTAGTGTTGACTCTAGTTATTGGGTCAACAGTATTTACGCGAGTGCCATGATTATTGGCATGATTCTGTCTACCAGTTGGGCAGTCATTTTTTCTATGCGCAGAGTTCTGCTTTTTGCTATAGGACTCTGCCTCTTTTCTAGCGTTTTAATTCCTTTTAGTCCAAATATCGAAATATTTTATTTATTGCGTGGCTTACAAGGGCTCGCCAACGGCTTAACCATTCCTTTGCTCATGGCCTGTGCGCTTAGATTTTTAGGACCTGACATTCGGCTATGGGGCCTCGCCTGCTATGCATTAACTGCGACATTCTTTCCCAACTTAAGTGCCGCCCTCTCTGCGTTTTATTTAGATGTAATTGGCTGGAAAATGATATTTTTCCAAACCATTCCTTTTTGTGCGCTAAGTGCTGCACTGGTGTACTTTGGGATTCCCCAAGATCCATTGAATTATTCAAGAATAAAAACTTACGATTGGATGGGTGCCATTTTAGCGATTATTAGCTTAGCCAGCCTGAGCACCATGTTGTTGCATGGCAACCATTTAGACTGGTTCCATTCTCAATTAATTTGTGTATTAGCCTTAATTAGTGCAATTACTTTACCTTGGTTTTTCATACATGAATGGCGTTATCCGTCACCACTCATTAAACCGCAAATGCTCGAAATCCGAAATTTTGCCTACGCCGTTATTGCCCTGTTTTGCTTTGTCATTATTGGTATGTCCACCAGCACATTACCACTGAATTACTTAAGTGCTGTGCATGGCTATAAACCCACTCAGACCATGTGGATTGGCTTACAAATTGCGGCATTGCAATTTATCTATATTCCTATTGTTGTGAAGCTTTTAAATCAAGCTTGGGTGGATAGCCGATATGTTCACGGGTTTGGTTTACTTCTGGTCATTGCGGGTTGCCTAGGTGCAAGCCAACTTGATACTACATGGAATCAAGATCAGTTTTATTTTTGGCATGCAATCTCATGTTTGGGGCAAACCTGTGTCGTGCTCTCGCTCTTAATGATGGGAACAAACAGCGTTCACCCAACCATGGCAATTTATGCATCACCAATGATTAATACTCCGCGTGCGATTAGCGGTGTACTGGGTGTATGTATTTTGGATTGGATCAATCGAGTGCGTGGTGAATACCATTCAACACGATTAATTGAAAATACCGCCCAACATGTTTTCCAAAATATTCAAGGCCCTGTCATTAATCCACTTACTCCCCCTGTGCTTAACGCAAATGGTACAGACCATGTTTCAGGTGGTTTATCTGCCCTAAATTCTGCGATTCAAGCGCAACAATCTGTTTTAGTGATTAGCGATCAATATCTCATCTTAGCTGGCCTTACCGCTATTTTGTTCATCGTGATGTTGATTTTGCCAGTTCGAACTTATCCGCCACGTATTGCTCTCATTAAGTTAATGAATAGTCATAACTCAGGAAAATCTTTATGAGTACTCTCGAAGCCCAAGATACTATCCACACCGAACCACCTAAGTTAACAAAGGTGCAATATCTCAAAAAGCATTGGGTTATGGTTATTGCGTTCATTATTGTCTTAGCATCTATTTTGTGGGTTTTAAAACTTATATTTTTACCATCTTCGACTATTGAAACAGACGATGCGCGTGTGGATGTAGAATACTCAACCATTGCCCCTAAAGTATCTGGCAATATTGAAGAAATTTATATTAAAGATCATCAGACCGTAAAAAAAGGCCAACTTTTAGCAAGGATTGATGCACGTGATTATCAAGCTGCTTTGGCTGAGGCTGAATCGAATTATGCAAAAGCACAAGCTGACGTGAGTGAAGCGATGCTCGCAGTTGATAGACAACCGACTGTTATTCGAGAAACCGAAGCACAGCTGAGAAAAGTAGAAGCTGGAATCAAACTCACAAAAGATAATACGGCGCGTTATGAGCAACTACAGGCACTTGGAGCGGAGTCTAGATTAATTACACAGCAATCTAAGACGACTTTGACTGAACAATATGCTGACTTAGACAGTAGTAAAGAAAAAGTGATTGATGCACAGTATCAGCTCAACCAATACAAGATTCAGGTACAAGCCAAACAAGCTGCTCTTAAACAAGCACAAGCGGCACTTGATAAAGCAAAACTGAATTTGAGCTATACAGAAGTTCGTGCACCTATTGATGGCATGATTGGTCAAAAGTCAGCTAACGTAGGTAACTTTGTGAGCGCTGGTAATCCACTCATGGTGGTTGTGCCTTTAGACCAAGTCTATGTAGAAGCAAACTTCCGTGAAATTGAGCTAAAACAAATTAAGATCGGACAACCTGTTAATGTCTATGTAGATGCTTATAACGTTGAGCTAAAAGGCGTTGTAGATAGTTTCTCTCCATCTACTGGCGCATTTTTCTCTCCGATCTCTGCGACCAATGCGACTGGTAACTTTACCAAGATTGTTCAGCGTCTACCTTTACGAATCAAGCTTGTTGAAAATCAAAAAGACGTTAAATTATTACGTCCTGGTTTATCTGTTTTAGTCTCTATTGATACGAATAAATAGATAGTCTAGATTTCAAAATATGAGAGACAAAGAGACCATTTACGGTCTCTTTTTTAATGATGAACTTTAAAAACGTCTTTAAAACTTTTTGGTGTAGTTTACAAACAAGCGATCTTCGCCAAAATCATTGCCATGTTTTACGTTGTAATCAATACGAATGTATTGAAGAGCGACGCCTTTTAAGAATGGCTGTTGAAATGCATAGTTTAAAATCACATTCGACTCAGTTTCGTGGTTTTTCTCACCATTCGCTGCTTTGAAATCATGGCCGTAAACATATTTCACCATTGCATTTAGGCCCGGTACATAGTCTTTAAAGTCATAGCCGTACATGACATGGTAAGACTTTTCGTCTTCTTTAAAGAATCCGGTGGCATTCCAGTTAATGAAATAAGTCTCTGGCAAAAAGCCATCCGGTAGAGGGTAAGCCGACTCACCCATAATTTGTTGATAACCTAAACCAAAGGTATGATTTTTTACTTTGAGAGTTTCTAGCACCCCAATGTTTTGCGCATCAATATCAAAAGTATTGCCGTCATCCTTTGCATTGAAGTATTTAAACTTAGAGGTGAGGGCAAAATTAGGTTGTTTCCAATTATGCTCAAGTCCAACATAGTGTTTGTTGTAGAGGTCTTCCAAGTTACCAAAGTAGTATTCGCCCTTGAGTGACGGCGTAAATTGATAGCGCAGATCTATATAATTTAAACCATCAGATTCTTTAGTGACCCCATTTGATGTGAAAGAAAACTTTTTAAAATCTTCTTCATTTCGTGGTGAGACTTTTTCCACTCGGCCAATTTCAGCATAGAGCTGATCTGAAAGTTGCGACTTAAGATTGGTTCCCCAATAAGAGGCAAGTAATTGTCGGCTGGCATCCACAGCCGTTACGGGTAAATCTAGCCAGAGTTCACCGACACTTAAAAGGGTTTTGTCGTAGCCCAGTTTTAAAGTTGCACCGTATTTTAAAAAGTCGGATGCTTGTGACTGAGTTTCTTTATTAAAAGGCAAAACCGTGTCCGCAACGTGTTTGTCTGAACTCAAGCGAACGGCGTATTGAACAGAAGCATCGGCACCAATCGTAATGGGCTTATCTGCAATTTGCAGAGGGGTGTCATGCATTTTCGATTTATAAAATAGTGATGCTGCCTGAGACCAGCTACCAGTATCTTTGAGTGCATCATTATCAAAATTACGGTTAATATAGGCGTTTTTTAAAGTGAATTTCCATTCATCTTCGCTTTGTTGAGCTGTATCTGCTGCCCACAACAATGAATGACCACTACAGATAAATAAAAGAGTAGAAAACTTTAAATATGGTGTTTTTAAATATTTCATGAAACAAATCATCCTTTAATTATTGTCTGCGCCATCCTTTGGTACAGACATATATTTGTTCAGTGGAATCGTGTTATCTCAATTCGAAGTGACTAAAACTTGAGACCGATTTTTCTTTAAACGTTTAATGAGTAACAACGAAACCGCGGCACAAAATGCAGGTATCGCTAAAATACTTAAAATTTCAAAACTGGAGAGATTTAACGACATTAACCAGCCGCCCATAATCGATCCCACAATCGAACCTGAGCGTCCTACTGCATTGGCCCAACTTACCCCTGTTGCACGACAATGTGTTGGATAAAAACTAGATGCAAAAGCATTTGCTCCCACTTGAGAACCACTAATTCCTGCACCTACCCCAAACATAGCAAACATCAATAAAGCCGTATTTGCCTGTTCAATTCCAAACCCTAAACAAATCAGGAAAAAACCACCAAAAACATAAGCCGTACTTAAAATTTTGGTTGCATCCATCTTATCCATTAGTAGGCCTAAGACAATCGCACCAATGGTTCCACCTATTTGGAAAATTGAAGTAAGCCATGATGCGTTGGATAAATTAAAGCCTTCATTGGTCAATAAAGTAGGCATCCAACTTGAAATCATATAAATAATGAGAAGGCTCATAAAAAAGGTAAACCAAATCAAAAAGGTGCCTAGAGCAAAGCCTTTATTAAACAAGTCTTTCAAGCTTGATTTTTCGACTTCATTGACTGTTGGAACCAACGTAGGAATACGATTTAAATGCGGTGCGATACGGTGAATAATCTTTTCAATTTTTTCGGTGCTCTTCTTTTTAAGCACTAAAAATCGAATAGATTCAGGTAATAAAAAATATAAGAAAGGTACGGTCGCTAAAGGCAACACTCCCCCAATGAGCAAAATACCGTGCCAACCAATATGAGGAAGTAGCTGAGCCGAAAAAATACCACCAAGAGCAGAACCCACTGTAAAGCCACAAAACATCATGGTTACAAGATTAGAGCGACGAGATGTAGGCGCATATTCAGAGGTTAAAGTAATTGCATTGGGTAAAGCCCCACCTAAACCCAAACCAGTTAGAAATCTCCAAATAATTAGGGTTTGTAAATCTGCTGAAAAAGAGGCAAAAACACTGGCAATTCCAAACATAATCACCGAACCAATCAAAATCGGTTTACGGCCTAATTTATCGGATAACGGTCCAAAAATGAGTGCACCTGCCATCAGTCCAAATAAGCCAGCGCCAAATAAAGGTGCCAAATCAGTTGCTTGCAACCCCCATTCTGCCTTTAAAGCAGGTGCAATAAATCCAACTGCTGCAGTATCAAAACCATCAATCGCAACAATCAAAAAACACAACCACATGATTAATTTTTGCAAAGACGATAGCGGTATTTCATCAATGAAACTTTGTACGTCTATAGAATTTTGAGACATGAGAGCTCCTTTCGCCAATACATTGGCGTATATGCAATCCTTAGCAAAGGTGCCCAACTGTATTTTTTATTTAGGTTGAGCACCTATTTCAATAAATCAGTTCAATTTGATTTATTTCACATTCACCGTAATTCCAGTCAGTCCAGTAATGTCTGCACGCATAACATCACCTTTCACTACAGCACCCACGCCTTCTGGAGTTCCTGTAAAAATCAAATCACCTGCTTTTAATTCAAATAACGTAGATAAATTGGCAATCGTTTCGGCCACAGACCAAATCAGGTGACTGACATCGCTGTGCTGTTCAGTTTTACCATTTACCGTTAAATGAATATCGGCATTATTGATTTCACCCGTTTGAGTAATCGGATGAATTGGGCCAACTGGTGCAGAAAAATCAAAAGCTTTACCGATTTCCCATGGGCGACCTTTTTCACGCATTGCCATCTGTAAGTCACGGCGGGTCATATCTAAACCGACGGCATAGCCATAGATATAGTTCACTGCATCCTCAACCGAGACATTCTTGGCATCTTTACCAATTGCAACGACTAATTCGATTTCATAATGAAAATTTGAAGTTTCAGATGGATATGGAATATCAACCGCATCTGTATTTACCGGAACAATCGACTCAAGATCATTTGGCTTACAAAAGAAAAATGGTGGTTCACGGTCTGGGTCAAAACCCATTTCACGTGCATGAGCAGCATAATTACGGCCGACACAATACACACGGCGTACTGGAAATTTATGCGCTGAGCCGTGAATAAATAGACCCGCAGTGGTCATTGGTTCAAAAATAAATGACATGTTAAATTCCTTCTATTAAGTTAATCACGACTCAAAATGCGTCAGCCTGCTGTTCAGGTGCTGCTTTTTGAAATGCTTCTAAGGTCATGCAATGTTGATAAATTTCATTAATGTTTGGATAAGCCGATAAATCGACTTTAAAACGCTCGGCAGAAACGACTTGTGGAACTAAATAAGCATCTGCAATGGTCGGTTGCTTGCCATAGCAGAACTTTTCGCGATTCTGGTCTTGTTCCAAAATATGCTCCAAAGCCGTAAACCCATCCTGAATCCACTTAGCACACCATGCATTGATTTGTGCCTCATCCAGCCCTAAGTTCTGGCGTAAATATTCAAGAACACGTTTGTTGTTTAAGGGGTGAATGTCACACCCAACTAAAGCAGCAATGGCGCGGACTTTTTCACGACCCAATGCATCTGTAGGCAATAAAGCTGGTTCGGGATATTGTTCTTCTAGCCATTCGATAATGGCTGGACTTTGCAACAAGTTCCCCGATTCAGTTTCAAGTACTGGTACAAACCCTTGCGGATTTAAGGCTTTAAAAGCAGCTTGATGGTGTTCATTTTTAGCGAGCGAGATATAAGTTGCTTCGTAAGCCAAACCCTTTAGGTTCAACACAATGCGAGTTCGATGCGATGTACCGCTACGGAAAAAGCTATAGAGTTTCATGCTACATTTCCTTGATAATTTTTCACTGCATCAAGGCAGTTATTGACATTCCAGCCATATAACCATTCCATTGCATCATAAAAACGTTCAGTAGGACGTCCACGCCACAAATCGTTTCGAACCAAGCGTTGTACACCTTTGGCATGGTAAATTTTGCCCATTTCACGTGAAGACAAAACAATACGTGCTGTACGTGCCACACGTGCTTTTTGGTAAATATCAAAAGCTTTTAAAATGTCATGGTCGGTAACACGTAACGCTTCACCTAAAGTTACGGCGTCTTCCATCGCCATACATGCACCTTGCGCCATATATTGCGTGGTTGGATGTGCTGCATCGCCAAGTAATGTCACACGGCCAAAAGTCCATGTTTCAATCGGTTCACGGTCTGCAGTTGCCCAGCGGCGCCAACTTTTAGGTAACTCAATCAATTGACGAGCTTTCGGGCAAATTCCTTGAAAATAAGACAGCACTTCTTCTTTAGAGCCGTCGGTTACACCCCACTGTTCTTGCTCACGACTATGGAACGTCACCACAACGTTATATTCCTTTCCGCCGCGTAGTGGATAATGCACAAGGTGACAATTTGGTCCGACCCAAATACTGGCTGCATTCCATTTCAAGTCTTCAGGAAACTCGCTTTCAGGTACAACAGCACGGTAAACCACATGACCTGTAACTAATGCAGGGTCACCCACATAGGTATCACGCACAACGGATTTAACCCCGTCAGCACCAATAAGTGCCTGACCATGATATTGCTTACCATGTTGATCGGTAATCGTTACGCCAGCATCATCTTGGTCAACTTTTTGAATATGACAATTAGTGATAATTTCCAAGTTGCCGTATTGTTTAGCACCTTCGACCAATGAACCATGAATATCGGCACGGTGAATCACCGCATATGGGTTACCGAAACGTTCACGGAATTTTTCATCGGTTGGAATTTTGCCAACCTGATATTCATCAATCGCATCATGCATAACCATATAGTCGGTATAGACTGCTTTACTGCGAGCAATCTCACCAATTCCTAGCGCATCAAAGGCATGAAATGCATTCGGCCCTAGTTGAATACCTGCACCGATCTCACCAATTTCAGGTGCTTGTTCAAAAACCTGTACCTTAAAACCTTGTTTTGCCAAAGCGAGTGCAGCTGCAAACCCACCAATGCCGCCACCAGCAATTAATATCGGTTGTTGAGTATTTGACATGATTTATATCCTTATAAAATATTCTATTTACTGGCGCTCACGCACAGAGTACAAACCCAGTTTCCGTTGTAAGGGCGCTTCATCTGCAATAAACAAATAGCATGGTTGATCAGAGGTATTGATTAAATCAATATGAGAAAAACATGGCGCACATGCCGTATCAGCATTATTTAAATTGAAATCTTTCTGATCAATTTTGACTTGGAGCTGACCATCAATCACATGAAAAATTTGGGCAGTAGAGCGCGGTTGGAGCTGTAACGTTTCATTTGGTCTGAGCATTAAAGCGGAGTAACCAATAATATTTTGACAGTCATCGCCGGTTTCAGGATTGATGTAAGTCACCTGAATTGGTGCTTGATGATTTTCATCATCTGCAAGTGCATGCAAAACTTTTTTGGTTTCTTTCCAAGAGTAACGCATGATCGGATACGAGGCATTTTCACGGGTAAAATGTGCTGTTGGTACGATGCCCGTTCCATAATGATGAGCATTTCCGGCACTGGTCACTTTTTGGATTTCACCCGGTTGTACATAAGAAGCTTCCATGTAATAAACCAAAGGTAAATCCAGTACATCTAACCAGATCACAGGCTCATCGCCATCATGTCCATGTTCATGCCACAGCCCTGATGGTGTAAGGATTAAATCCCCATGCTCCATCATGCATTTTTGACCTTCAACCGTCGTATATGCACCTTCACCCTCAACAATCAGACGTACTGCATTTGGGGTATGTCGATGTGATGGTGCCCACTCTTTTGGCAACAAAAGCTGCATGCCAAGATACATAACCGAACTGGCTTTCATATTTTCCAGACCATGTCCGGGATTTGCTAAAACCAATACACGGCGTTCAGCTTTTTCAATTGGTGTTAACTCACCTGCTTCGAGCAATAAAGGTTTAATATTCTGAAAATACCAAGCGGTTGCTACGGTCTGCGGCATCGGTTTATGCGGAGGTAATACATTGCGTAAACTTGGCCATAAAGGGACTAAATTTGATTCTTCAAGTTGACCAAGATAACGTTTCGGTAAGTCATCTAGCGTTGCTAACTGTTCCATTTCAGATCCTCTATTTAAGGCCAATTGGTACAAGAATGCTTTGTACTTTTACGGCCTATTCTTCCTTGATCATCAATGTAACAATCGAAAATTGTTGAATCCATGCACAAAAAACAATAGTCTGTATTGATAAAATCAATACAAGGAAATTAAAGTGTTTGATCTTGATACTCGGCTTTTACAAATTTTCTTTGAAATTTATAAACATAGTAGTGTGTCTAAAGCTGCCGAACAGCTTGAAATTGGACAACCAACTTTGAGTATTGCTTTAAATAAATTACGTGAGCATTTTCAGGACCCACTTTTTGTCCGTATTGAAAATAAGATGCAACCTACTGAGTTATCTAAACAAATATATCCGCTGGTTGTAGAAATTCTGAACCGACTAAAACTGGTTCAAAACTACAATATTGAATTCGATCCACTGACTTCAAATTATCAATTTAAAATCAGCATGACTGATATTAGCCATCTGGTTTTATTACCTAAACTGATCAATTATTTACGTGCCCATGCGCCTAACATTCGCTTGGAAATTGTCCCCATTGATGCCAATACACCAATCATGATGTCAAATGGCGATATTGATTTAGCCATTGGTTTTTTACCTCAGCTCGAAGCAGGTTTTTATCAGCAAACACTTTTCCAGCAACGTTATATTTGTATTGCCAGTAAAGAACACCCGAGGCTTACAGGCACAACGCTTTCAGACCAAGAATTTCGCCAAGAACTACATGTCGATATTTTTGCAACGGGTGGACACTACGTGCTGGAGCATGAGTTACAAAAACTGGGAGTAAACCGAAATATTCTGGTTCGTTTGCCAAGCTATTTAGGGGTTGGCTTGGTTGTTCAAGACACCGACGCGATTGCGACTATTCCTCATTATTTAAGTCAGGTGCTTTTAGTCAGAGGTGGCTTAAAAGTTTTAGAACCGCCTTATCATTTTCCGACTTATAGCGTAAAGCAGCATTGGCATGCACGAGTTCATCAAACACCAAGCAACCAATGGTTAAGAAGAGTATGTTTTGAACTTTTTTCTGAATAGAAAATTTAAACAGACATCATTAAAAATCTAATAAAAACAAAAAGACTTTGCATAGATGAATAAAATTTCACTAGACAAAGTCTTTATAAACTCTTTTTTAATTAATCTAAATTCATGGCAACCGATCTGGTTGCTTTACGCTTTCGCGTGACAAACAACCCGCAAATGACCACCAATAAAGTTACGCCTAAAGATAAAGTGGTTTCATAACTATAGGTTGGAGATAAGAACATATAACCTAAAACAGTCATAATCACTAAAATCACAAACCAAGTTAACCAAGGGAACAGCCACATTTTAAAAGATATAGCTGCGCCCTCTTTTTCCAATTTATGTCTTAAACGTAATTGTGAAAATGCAATCACAAGGTAAACGAGTAAAGCAATTGAGCCTGTGGTGGATAGCAAGAATCCAAAGACTTGACCTGGGAACATATAGTTAACCGCACAGCAAATCACGCCAACCAAAGTCGATAAAAACACAGCTGAAGTCGGTACGCCTGCTCTATTAATTTTTGTCACAACACTCGGTGCTTCGTGGCGTGTACCTAAAGCAAATAACATTCGAGATGAGGTATAAACTGCGGCATTCATACAGCTTGCAACCGCAATAAAAACGACGGCATCCATAATCAGTTTAGTCTCAGGTACATTTAAACTCATTAATACAAACTGGAAGGTACCAAATTTTTGTAAGTCTGGTGAACGCCAATCGACCAAAGCAACTGCAAGGAAAATAGAAACAACAAAGAATAAAATAATTCGATAAAGTACTAAATTCGTTGCACGTTTAATTTTTTCTTCTGGATTTTTAGATTCTGCCGCTGCAATAGAAAGAATTTCTATTCCAAAAAATGAAAATGCTGAGATTAAAATTGCTGATAAAACACCGCCCATTCCGTGTGGCATAAAACCACCATTTGAAAATAGGTTGCCAACCCCACTGACATTTGTTGCTAAAGGCCACATTCCAAATACGGCCATTGCTCCAATGATAATAAATACTACAATCGCAATGACTTTAATGAGTGCAAACCAAAACTCAAATTCACCAAAGCTTTTGGTACTAAAAAAGTTAGCTAGACTGAGTAAAATAATAAAGGCAAATGCATAAACGGCACTAGAAATTTGCGGAAACCAAGCATGTAAAATTTCAGCTCCAGCAATGGCTTCAATTGGAATCACCAACACCCAAAACCACCAATATAACCACCCAATGGTAAACCCAGCCCAAGGGCCAATGGCTTTACGGGCATATGTAGAAAATGAACCTGTATCGGGTTGTGCGACCGCCATTTCACCCAGCATGCGCATAACCAGAAAAACTAAAATACTTGTAATTATATAAGCGAGTACGGCAGCAGGCCCTGCTTTAGCAATTGCCGCAGAAGAGCCTACAAATAAACCTGCACCAATAACGCCACCAATACTAATCATGGTGACATGTCGATTAGAAAGTCCTTCACTTAATTTTATTGTTTTATCATTGTTCATATTCGATTCCTTCAAATTGACAAACTGATTTTAAAACCGTCTTAAAAATGTACTTCTCCAACTTGTACGAAACAAAAAAGGGAAAATCAGAGTTTTCCCTTTTTATTGATTAATTTAATGTAGGCATCGCAAATTGTTTGGCTTCACGAAGCTGAGTTGAAGGCCAACGTTGGGTAATGGTTTTACGGCGTGTATAAAAACGCACACCATCTGGACCATATGCATATAAATCACCGAACAATGAACGCTTCCAACCACCAAAGCTATGATATGCAACTGGTACAGGTAATGGCACATTAACCCCAACCATACCAACTTGAATATTGCTAGTAAAATAACGTGCGGCTTCGCCATCACGAGTGTAAATACACGTTCCATTACCATATTCATGGTCATTAATCAGTTGCATTGCATCTTGCATGGTTTGTACACGAATGACCTGTAAAACAGGGCCAAATATTTCTTGCTGGTAACTTGTCATGTCTGGTGAAACTTGGTCAATTAAAGTCGGCCCAACAAAAAAACCGTTTTCATAACCTGCCGGTTTTGCATCACGACCATCTACAACAATTTTAGCACCTTGTTGCTCTGCACTTTGAATAAAAGCTTGTACTTTGTCTTTATGTGCTTGCGTAATGAGCGGTCCGAAGTCATTACGCTCATTTGCATAGTGCCCAAACTTCAATTGTTTCATTTCTTGTTTTAATTTTTCGATCACAATATCAGCAACTTCATCACCAATAGCAACTGCGACTGATAACGCCATACAACGTTCGCCAGATGAACCAAATGCAGCACCTAATAAAGAAGTCACGACGTTATCAATATCGGCATCAGGCATAATAATCGCATGATTTTTTGCTCCGCCTAAAGCTTGGCAGCGCTTACCACTCGCCGTTGCCGTACGGTATATGTACTCTGCAATAGGCGTTGAACCAACAAAGCTAACCGCTTGAATTTTATGATGATGTAGCAACGTATCAACCGCCTCTTTATCGCCATTTACAACGCTAAAAACACCATCAGGTAAGCCTGCTTGTTTTAAAAGCTCCGCTAGAAATAAAGCAGCCGAAGGCGCTTTTTCCGAAGGTTTTAAAATAAAACAGTTACCGCAAACTATTGCCATTGGGAACATCCACAACGGAACCATTGCAGGAAAGTTAAACGGTGTAATACCTGCAACTACACCTAGCGGTTGGAACTCGCTCCATGAGTCAATATCTGGACCTACATTTTTTGAATATTCACCTTTTAAAAACTCAGGCGCACCACATGCATATTCAACATTTTCAATGCCACGTTGTAATTCACCTTTAGCGTCGTGGCAAATTTTTCCGTGTTCTTCACCAATGAGTTGGCAAAGCTTGTCAGCATTTTCTTCAAGTAATTGCTTGAATTTAAACATCACACGCGCACGTTTAATCACAGGTGTATCACGCCATGCAGGAAAAGCCTGCTCTGCAATTTGAACCACTTTGTTGACCAGTTCTGCATCTGCAAGTGCAACTTCTTTTGTACTCTCACCTGTCGCTGGGTTATAAACAGGTTGTTTTTTGGTGGTTTTGGTGACGAGTCCACCATCAATAAAATGCCCTACTACTTTAACGGTTTGCTGACTTGAATCGGTGGCTGTATTGGCAACCGTGTTACTGTCAAAATTCTCTAAAGTGTTCATCTTGATTCCTTGTGTCTATTCATCTTTTCCAGTTAAGTTCTAAGTCGATCAGTGTTATTTCACTTGATAAATTGCCTCACCCACGGCATTCATGAGTCGTTGCAACTCTGCCTCTGTACTATTAAACATTGGACCAAACTGAAGCGTATCTCCGCCAAAACGGACATAGAAACCCGCTTTCCAAAGTTGCATGCCAATTTCAAAACCACGAATCGTCGCATCGCCATCACGCGGTGCTAATTGCACAGCACCAATCAGCCCGCAGTTGCGTATATCAAGAATGTTTGGAGCACCTTTTAACTCATGTAAAAGCTTTTCAAAACTTGGAGCTAAAGCAGCCGATTGATGGATTAAATTTTTCTTTTCTAAAACATCGAGTGTTGCTAAAGCAGCCGCACAAGCCACCGGATGCGCCGAATAGGTATAGCCATGGGTAAACTCAACCGCATGTTCAGGTAAATCTTGCTGCATAAAGGCATCATAAATTTCATGGCTTGCCACCACGCCACCCAGTGGAATAGCGCCGTTAGTAATTTGTTTAGCAAAATTTAAAATATCTGGCGTAACATCAAAATATTCTGAAGCCGTCCATTTACCCATCCGCCCAAAACCAGTAATGACTTCGTCAAAAATAAGTAAGATATCGTGTTGATCGCAGATTTCTCTTAAGCGTTTTAAATAACCAGTCGGCGGCACAATACATCCTGCCGAGCCAGAAACAGGCTCTACAATAACGGCAGCAATATTCGAAGCATCATGTAGCTCAATTAACTTAAGCATTTCATTGGCAAGCTCTACGCCACCAGTTTCAGCACAGCCTTTAGTAAAACTTAAATCGGGTTGTAAGGTATGCGGTAAATGGTCTACATCCATAAGCTGACCAAACATTTTACGGTTACCACCGATACCACCAAGACTTGTCCCCGCAACGTTTACACCATGGTAGCCACGTGCGCGACCAATCAACTTGGTTTTGCTTGGTTTGCCTTTAATTCGCCAATAGGCACGCGCCATTTTAATTGCGGTGTCGGCAGACTCTGAACCTGAGTCGGTAAAGAACACATGCTGCAATTTTTCAGGCATAAGCTGAATAATTCGTTCAGCCAATTGAAACGACAATGGATGACCAAACTGGAATGCTGGTGAGTAATCCAGCTTTGCCAACTGAGTACTTACGGCTTGCTGAATTTCAGGAAGCGTATGCCCAGCACCACACGTCCATAGACCTGATAATGAGTCATAGACCTCACGGCCATTGCTATCAATTAAATATGATCCTTTAGCACCGACAATCATCCGTGGATCTTTATGGAAATTACGATTTGCAGAAAATGGCATCCAATGCGCTTGATAATTTAAGCTCATCTGAGCATTTGATTGAACGGTTTCCGATGCTGCATCGTCATCAGTTAATTTGTCGATATCAAACATAATCACTCTTCTTGTTTTGAGGCTATTTTTTGAGTGTACAGAGCGATATAGTTTTGATAAATTCAAATTATCTTGAGTTTAGATTTAAAAAAACAAAACTAAATGAAACCTAAAAAATTAAATCAAGTCACTGATTTTGATATTAAATTACTTAAAGTATTTAAAACGGTTTGTGACTGTCACAGCTTTACATCTGCCGAAAGTATTCTTGGCATTAGTCGTTCTGCAATTAGTTTGCATATGAGCGATTTAGAAAATCGTCTGGGCATTCGGCTATGCCAACGTGGCCGCGCAGGGTTTGCATTAACTGATGAAGGTCGTGAAATTTTAGAATATATAGAAGTGCTCACCGCTTCTATCGAAGACTTTCGCTCTAAAGTTAATCAAATGCACAACCGTCTAAAGGGTGAGTTTAATATAGGTATTATTAATAACCTTGTGACCATGCCAAGTGGCTACATTACCAATACGCTGGCACAACTCGCCGAAGAACATTCTGAAGTGATCATTAACATTAGCATGAGCACCCTTTCAGATATTGAGTGCCGTGTGCTAGACAACCGTTTACATGCGGGAGCAATTCCCCTTGTGACTCCGCTGTCTGGCCTAGACTATTTTGATTTATATAGCGAAAGTTCATTTTTATATTGCGGTAAAAACCATCCCTTGTTTGGTAAATGTAGCAAGATGGATTTAGAGGAATTAAAAAAATGGCAAGCTGTACTTCCTAATTATGCAATCACACCTGAAGCAGCAAAGTTGCATCAGCTTTTAGACTGTAAAGCGACAGCAAGTGACCGTGAAGGAATTGCATTTTTGATTTTAACCGGAAAATTCTTGGGTTTTTTACCCGACCACTATGCAAAAAAATGGGTTGAAGATGGTTTTATGCAAGCCGTTTCAAAGGAGAAAATGCATTACAGCACACCCATTTGCTTAATTACTCACAAAGGCAAAAACCATAATATTATTTTAAAAACTTTTATGGAGATGCTTGAGAAGCGGATCGTGGGGAGTTAAAAATCTTTGTTTTTTAATTTATTAAGCTCAAACATCGCATTTTTATATTCAAGATATGCCTTTTCACTGATTAGAACCACAGAGTCTTTCTCTTTTCGTGTAATTTTTACGGCGTAACCTAACAGCACTCTTTCCATGACTTTTGAAAATTGTGATCTTGCATTTGCATAATTAATTTGTTCCACAATATTAGTCCTAATCAGATAAAAGAAAGCCACTTTGATATTAAAGTGGCTGTGATTACATTAAAAATTGTATCGACCTAATAAATTGATTCGAGACAACTTTCCTTCTAAATCTGAAAAAGTTTCTCTCTTGCCATAGGTATATTCAACACCAAGATCGAGTTTCTCTACAGGCGTCCAAAATAAATTGACGCTTGCATTGATTAGCCTTTTATTTTGATCAGGGTTATTTTCTGAAAAATTTGAATCTTTATAGATAAGGCTACCAGCGGACAAAGAAGAGCGTAAATTTTCATTCCATTTACGCATATACCCTAACTCGACAGAATCAAATTCACTTAAATACATTCGATTTTGATCAAAGTAGTACGCATCATTATCTTTTGAATACAGCATGTAACGGTTATCACCCGCTATGTGATAGTAATTAAATACAAGTGAGTCATTTTCAGAAAGCTTATACTTTGTGCCTAATCCAGCACCCCAAGCAAGTTTAGTTTGCTCTTCATTCGTATCAGAGATTGCTCGATTTTCATGAAGCATACCGTGCAATTGAACCAAAAAATCTGGATTCTTAAATTCATATCGCATGGTTAATGCAGGAAAACGGCTGCCGCCTTCTACATTTTTATTTTCAACATCACCGCCTTCCAAAGCGACTAATAATTTTTGTTTGGCATCAACAACGTGCTGATAACGGATTTGGATATTACGCTGAGTTCCTGTACCCATCGCGCCTGTAAAATCAACCAAACTTGGAGCTGTATCACTATTCACAAAAGGTGAAGTCGTTTGGCCAATCAACCAATTTCCTAATGAAATATAAGCATGTCTAACCCGAACAGAACCATTACCGTTATCTCCGCCACTTCCCATAAAATCGGCTTCTAGCTTTCCAACCAAATCTCCTTTCGAGGTCGGCTTGACAATATCCACCCCTACACGTGAAGTTGCAGCAGAAACATTTAATGATTTACTTGGTGAGTTTGAATTGTCTAATGGTATTGACCCTGTTTTATTCGCAATTGAACGCGTTGAACCTTCAAAATCATATGCGGCATCAACCCGTATATTTCCATAAAATTTAATTTTAGTTTGGTCAGCCGTAACGGGCATTTCGGTGTTTGATGTTTTGTTTTGAACCAAATCAGGTACTTTGTTTAATCCATTATTTTTATTTAAATTCTGCTGCTCCATCAAATAATCTATTTGCTGTTGTAATTTAATTATTTTTTCATTTAGCGCTGAGTTATCTTCGCTTTCAGCTTGGGCTTGCTGCAATGTAATGCTCATTAATAACGATAAATAAATAATCCCTTTACGTTTCATGTCCTTTTCCTTTAGACGAAATTATCTAGACCAAATTGAAATTTCCTATTTTTCAATTAGCGACCTAATAATTATTGAGTTAACTTTAAAGAGGCTAACGAAGCTCAATCATTGACTTCGCTAGTTTTGTTCCTGCTCGAATATTTTTGAATGACCTTATTCGGGTAATTCACATCCTTTTTGTTTTAAGCTGTTGATCACCCAGCTCCGGTCATTTTCACCTACGGCGATTTGCTCTAATTGCTTTTGTTCAGCGGCATGTTTGGCACTTGCCTTCAGATAAACTTCTTCTACTTCTGCATACGGCACGCTTAAAAGCCCATCTTCATCCCCTAAAATCAAGTCTCCCGGTTCAATTACCATTCCATTGATTGCGATAGGGACATTAATTTCCCCCGGTCCGTCTTTATAAGGTCCTCGATGTGAAACTCCTGCCGCAAAAAGTGGAAAATCTCCCTCTCCAATTACAACTGAATCACGTATCGCGCCATTAATAACAATGCCCGCTATACCTTTTTTAATGGCATAAGCAACCATCATCTCTCCAATTAATGCATTGGTTAGATCGCCACCTGCATCAACCACAATGACATCTCCCGCTTGGGCGATATCAATAGCGTAGTGCAACATCAAGTTGTCACCCGGACGCGCCTTAACAGTAATGGCAGGTCCACAAAGATATCCCTTTTTATGCATTGGTCTTAATTGAGCCCCACCTGAAGTCATTCGATTCATTGAGTCACTGACATTAGCGACTGGTAGATCTCGATATTGCTCAATCCATTTTTGCTCAACTTTTCTGTCGTTTTTTAGCACTCTAAAACCAATTGCCATAACTTTTCCCTTACATCAGTTTTCTTGTGCAAATTAATATGACAGTATTTTTTTGAAATATCATTTCATTTTTAAATTTAATTTAACTAAAATTCACCCAATTTTTAAATTTAATTTTTACTATTGACTATTTTTTTGAAATGTCGTTTTAATAATATGAATTATTAAGGACGTATTTTGTTCAAAATACTTAAATGGAGTGCAAGTCAAAATGAAACGTAAAGTTCTTATCACGGGGCCAACATTAACTTCAGATGCGTTACTGTATGCTACCGCCCATGATATTCAGTTGATTCCAACTGAACCCTACATGGCAAAAGATGAAATGGAAAAACTCATCCATGATGAACAACCTGATGCGATCATTGTTCGAACAGGCAAACTTTCTAGGGATATGATTTTTGCTTCAGATAATTTAAAAGTCATTGCAAAACATGGTGTTGGCTTTGACACAATCGACACTCAAGCTGCTGCTGAACGAAAAATTCCTGTCACTATTGCAGTAGGCGCAAATGCACAATCTGTTGCCGAACACGCTTTTGCACTCATGTTTAATGTTGCTCGACAAGTCACATGGTTAGACCAACGTATTCGAGAAGGTCATTGGGACAAAGCAAGTGCAAATGGTGTGGAGCTTTATGGCAAAACGTTGGGCTTAATTGGTTTAGGGGCCATCGGTAGCATACTCATGAAGTTAGTGGCTCCCTTAAACATGAAAGTAAAAGTATATGATCCGTTTCTACAAAATCTGCCAGAGCTTGATTATGTAGAACAAGAGCATGACTTTGAAAAACTCTTAGAAACCAGTGACATTATTAGCCTACACTGTCCACTCACAGCAGAGAATAGACACTTATTTTCTCATGCCCAATTTGAAAAGATGAAACGCTCAAGCATCTTAATTAATACAGCACGTGGTGAATTAATTGATCAAGCTGCATTAGTTGATGCACTAAAAAATAATAAAATTGCTGGTGCAGGTTTAGATACTTTTTCTTCAGAGCCACCTGAAAAAGATAATCCATTATGGGAATTACCTAATCTAGTTGTTACTCCTCACATAGGAGCAAACACAACAGATTCACGTAATCGCGTTGGTCTCTTAGCACTAGAACAGATTGTGAGTATTTGGGATGGTCAACTATTAAACCCACGAGCTATCGCTAACTGGAAGTTACTCAATAGCTAATCATGGAACTCAATTGTTTCTAAGCTTTTAGATGCGAGAACAATTAAAATATTGAATATAAAAAAGGATTTTTTTATGTCTACAGAATATTCTCAAGTAAGTGCGATAGAACGCGAAACGATGCGCAAGGTGGCATGGCGATTGCTGCCTTTTTTAACACTTTGTTATGTGATTGCTATTATTGATCGTGGCAATATTGGTATGGCTTCATTACAAATGAATGAAGACCTTGGATTAACAGCTACTGCCTTTGGTTTTGCCAGTAGCTTATTTTTCTTTGCATATTTTCTATTTGAAGTACCCAGCAACCTCGCCATGCAAAAATTTGGAGCAAAAGTATGGATTGCCCGAATTATGGTGACTTGGGGGGTAATTTCAGCTGCAACAGCATTCGTTGAAAGCTCCACATCGTTATATATTATGCGCTTTTTGCTAGGCGCTGCCGAGGCTGGTTTTTTCCCTGGCGTGATTTTATATCTAACTTATTGGTTGCCCGCCAATTATAGAGGCCGAATGATTGCTATATTTATGGTGGCAATTCCAGGTGCAAACTTTTTAGGTTCACCATTATCTGGTTTTTTGTTATCCCTAGATGGTTTGATGGGCATGCGCGGATGGCATTGGCTATTTATTTTAGAAGGTATTCCTGCGATTTTACTGGGCATCGCTTGCCTATTTGTACTCACAGATCGACCAGAACAGGCAAAATGGCTCAATAGCGAACAAAAAGCTTGGTTAGTTGAAAGACTACAATTTGAACGCCAACAAAAAACTCCGATTGGTCATATTTCACTATGGCAACTTCTAAAGAATAAATATATTTGGGCTATGATCATTATTTATTCTGGTGCTTCTGCTGCTGGAAGTACAATGAGTGTTTGGGCACCTCAATTAATTAAATCATTTGGTTTGAGTAATTTAGAAATCGGTTTAGTAAATGCGATTCCTTATGGCTTAGCTTCTATTGCCATGATTCTTTGGGGTCGTAGCTCAGATCGTAAAAATGAACGCCTTTGGCATACAGCAATCGCTCTATTAATGATCTCAATTGGTTTATTAATTGCTTTGTTCACGTCTTCACTTATTGGCACAATGTTTTTACTCAGTATCGTTTTAATTGGTGCTTATTCTGTGAAAGGTCCATTCTGGGCTTTAGCATCCTCATGGATGTCACCGACTACAACGGCGGCTGGACTAGCAGCAATTGGCGCATGCGCTAACCTGATTGGTGGCGGCATGATGGTGAATATCTATGGCGCAATCCATGATGCAACAGGAAGCCATGCTATAGCCCTACTTCCACTTGCAGCCTTAAATCTCGTATCGGCTATTATGGTTTTCATTATGTCTAGAAAGAAAGCCGTTTTGTTTAACCAACCACAAAGCACTTCGTAAATAACACGAATAAAAAAGGGGCTAAATCATTAGCCCCTTTTTTATATTTAAAATATTAGAATTAATTACGAATACTCTTACCACCTAAACTTTTCGTTAAATCATCTGCAATTTTGAAGAAAAAATCCCCGACAGATTTTGCAATTTCCGAAGTAAAACGACTTGATGGCCCAGAAACGACCAATGCGCCAACCACATCATTTTGAGCATCAAACACAGGCAATGCCATTGAAGCTGCGTGGGGTTCTGTTACACCCGTTGAATAAAAAGGATCAGTTCTTGATAAAACTTGTTCATGTGTTGACCGCAATGCTTGAGCACCTGCCGCACCATCCATTGGTCGAACTTCACCTGGCTGAATATGAACACGCAATCGATGGGTAGAGTTTATTCGATATTGGCAAAGGCGATATGCCCCATGTTTAACATAAAAAGAAGCTGTCTCACCAATTTCATCTACAAGTTGCTGTAAACAAGGCACAACATGTCGTTCTAAATCTAAAGCATCTTGATAAATTGTATTTAAACGCATGACTTCACTGGCAAGCGTATATCTGCCATCTGAAAGACGGTTAACAAAACCAAAATCTTCTAGCGAAACGATTAAGCGCATGATGGTTGCTTTATTTAATTCTGTTCTTTCAGCGAGTTCTGCTAGGGTTAAAGATTTATCACCTATTCTAAAAGCAGTTAACAAAGTTAAAAGGCGATCAGCCGATGCATTTCCGCTTGTTGCTGGGTGAGGTTTAATTTTAACCATGTTTTTCCTACAATAGCTTGATATCAATTTTAATGTATTGAATTAGGTTTTTAACTTTACCATATTTCTTATATTTTAATTTAATCTCTCAAGTGACCTTCGGTTTTTCTTTACCCAATCATATAAAGCTTAGTTCTTTCAGATATTTATCATAAGAATTCACAAACAGACCACTACACTGCTTTGCCTATATCAGGCATATTCAACTGTCAGCCCACGGAAAGTTTCTTTAGAATTAAGTCGAATAGCACTTAATTTTTGATTTTTTTGTTCCTCACTATCAGGGCTTAGTGAAGATGCTATTAAGATGAGTGCCTTAACTTTTTCAGGAAATTATTCCGCTATAGATCTGGCAATATATCCAAGTGAGAAACCAATCAGTACAAAGTTTTCAGGTACATTTTCAGCAATTTTTTGAACAATTTCCTTTATTGTGCATCCGTCTTTTAAAGTAGCACGAAATATTTTCCACTCTCTAGGCAAGACATTTACCAATTCATCCCAGAGAGACTCATCAAGCATAAAGCCAGAGATTAAAACAACAGAAAGAGATTTCTTATTCATAAATCAGTTAGCACCTTCTCCAATGTTCTTCAAAGGTCATTTAAACATACCTCCACATCAGACATATACGCTAACTTCGTTGGTACACATCTGTATTTTTAAATCTTAAATTTAAAGTAAAAAATACCTAATTACTTGCATACTGAAGTTCCTCAAGGACCACGCGCTGGCGCGTTATAGCTTCTTAGGAGATACAGGTAATATTTTACTATAATAATATAGCTATGTTATTATAGGTAAATGCCGTTTGAGGCTGCCAATTTATGTCATTAACCAGAGGCCATACATTGTGAATACTGCTCTGATCGCACTTGACTACATTTTAGATATTTCACATCCCGAAGGAAAAATTGCACGCTCAGCACAGCAAGTGCTGGAACGCAATGTCATCAGCCATGCCAATCGAGCATTGACGCTGGCACAACAGAAGGACTGGCTACGCATTCTGGTCAAGGTCGGCTTCGCCACTGGCTATGTTGACCAGCCCAAACACTCTCGTATGTTTGGCCAAGTAGATAAATTCGGTGCCCTAGCACTAGATCAGTCTGGCACAGCATTTCATCCCGATCTGGCGTCCGAATTGGGAGAATTAGTAATCATCAAACCACGCATTAGCGCCTTTTATGGCACCAACCTTGATGCTGTGCTGCGAGCACGAGGTATCGAGCGGTTGATTATCTGTGGTGTCAGCAGTACTTGGGCGGTACAAAGCACGGTACGCGATGCGCATGATCGAGATTATCAAGTATTGGTACTAGAAGAAGCTTGCGCGGCAGCTACGCTTGAAGAGCATCAGATATCGATGGAGACACTTGCTCACATCTCCGAAATTGTCACTCTAGAAAATCTAAAGGGTCGTTGATGCCTCAGGTGCTATCAGCATTAACATCAGAAATTGATCTGCGGTCATTAAAACGTGCTGCTTGGGTGTTAGCACCTTTGCTAGCACTCACATTACTGACGGGTGACACCAATTGGCTGAAAGCTTCTATCCTGACCATTTCACTCTTCATCACCTATGAAAGAACCGAATTGGCGCCGCTGGGTGTAGCATGCCAAGCCCTAGCCTTTTTGCTAGTATTTCTAGCGTTATTATTCGCCATGGGCCAACCCGTCATTTTTGTACTGGTATGTGCCCTGGTCGCGGCTGCGGCGGTGGGGGTATCAGCCTATGGAGGCAAGCTGAGGTCTCTTGGAAACTTCACCTTTATTCCTGCGCTCTATCTAGCATGTGAGACTGCGGAAGGAATCGCCCCAGCGCAATACTCCCAGCACGCTCTTGTGCTATTGCCCTTTCTGATGGTGGCTGTGCTGCCGGTGTCAGTGATCTCACTTGTTGAACATATACAAATCAGCCACGGTTTGCGTCATATATTTAGGTTGCATCGTACCGGTGATCTCGGTAGGCGAGCTGTATATGGCGAAGCTGTGGTGACTGTGTGCCTCGCCGTAGCGTCGGCTGCAGCAATTGTCGAGTGGCGCCAACTGGATTATGGTCAATGGGTGATCTGGTCAGCCACCAGCGTAGTGACTGGCGACATGGCAACAGCACGCCAGAAGTTGTATCAACGTGGAGCGGGAGCCTTGGTTGGCGTACCGCTTGGCATGCTGCTAGGCTATGCTATGCCACATAGCCTGCTGATGTATGAACTTTTAACCGTTACTGCCATGCTCACATTGGTGTCTTTCTCACACTATATATTGGGTTTTGGTGCTCGCTGTGCCTGCATCGCCAGTGCGATGATAGTAGTTGGCCAAACTCCAGATATCGCCGCAGAACGAGTACTCAATGTATTACTAGGAGGAGGTATCGGTCTGCTGTTCGTTTTTTTGCTGCATGTCGTCATTGCTATCAGAACCCGCGCTCATATATAACGCTAACCTCAGTGTTTTACCAATTTAAGTTGACCGCATAATCCTGTGGTGCAAAAATATGAATAGATATAGCTATTTATAAATAAAGATGAAGAAGAATCCTGAAGAAATAACACAGTTACGTACGCAGTTAATGTCCTTGGTCCGACGTATGCGGCGCGAGGCACGCAGTGACGAAAAATCTTGGGCACAGCTGCTTCTGCTCGGTGCCATCGATCGCCATGGTGGGATGGCAACCCCTTCGGTGCTGGCTGAGTCTGAAGGTATGCGTTCTTCCAATCTGGCCGCTGCGCTGCGCACTCTAGAAACTGATGGTTTGCTGAAACGTATACCTGATGCTGAAGATCGACGTAAGATCAGGGTAGTATTAACTCAGGAAGGATTAAGCCTACTACATGAAAGCCGTGCGCGGCGTGAAACCTGGCTTTCTAATGCCATGGAACATTGTCTCACTGCCGAAGAGCAGACATTGTTAATCGCAGCAGGGAGTTTAATGGCACGTATTGCCAACTCGCCTCCACTAAAAGAGAATTCTTATTAATCCTATAAAATGTGCATTCTTTTAGCAGAATGCACATTACTATCTTTTTAAATATCTACCCAATTTGCATGAAAACCTAAAGGCACTCGTACAGGTAAATCAATAGTAGCTTGGGGTTCTTTGCCAATTTTTTTGGAGTCGAGTATTACGACTTTACTTGGCTTTATTCCGTCTAAAGCATGGATATACGAAATTAACCAACCATCGCCCTCTTCACTCTCAGATTGTTTTGGTAAAAAAATCACTTCACCAGTAAAATAGTCATCACCATATGAATGCTTATAGGATTCACCTTTGAGTAAATCATGGACCAATAAATTATTTGCTTTTAAATTAATATTATCTACTGGCTCACCTTCATTTCCGACAGAAATTGAATAAGCAAAGCGATAGGGTTGCCCAACAAAACGTTCATCTAGACGAGGAAATTCTTGAGGAATCTTTGAAATTACTTCCCGTTTTAGAGTTTGAGTACCAAATTGCAAAGTCCATCTTTCAAACTGGATGAACTGCTTATCTACTGGTCCCTGAATAGAGTCAGTAAAGGTCTTGGTGTGAACGCAAGCATCAAAAATGATATCGCCATTTTCAAGATCATATGCATTAAATGAATGAAAAATAATACATGGATCTACATCAAACCATTTTATATCCTGTGCATCACCATTTTTTGGTAAGACACCTATTCGCGCAGGGTGCTTTTCATTCCATGAATAGGGTAATTGCATCCCTTGTAACATTCTCTCGATTGAAAAAGTTACAGGGAAATCTAGAACTAGCATTTTAGTTTTTGTCATACCGCAATCATGCATCATTGGCCCATGCTTAACAGGGATACTGACCCGCTTCTTAACTTGGCCCGATTGATCAATCACCTGATAATAGACTTGCATTGGCAGTAAAACATCATAGCAAATCGCATGTAATTCTCCCGTATCTGGGTCAACATGGGGATGAGCTGTAAAAGGATAATTATCTTTGCTGTTGAATAAACCATATTTAAGGCTATTTAATTCATGATCTAAAGCGACTGGAAACGGCCCTGATTCTGTTATTGTCCAGATTTTTCCTGCATGACCAATAATATTCGTATTTGCGACATCAACTGGACCTCGAGGCTCACCTTTTATTTTCTCTCGCCCTAATTTTTTATGTATGTGATGCGTCCCTACATATCGATTTTTATACCATAATGCTTGACCATCTTTTAACCTTAGGCCATGTACCATCCCATCGCCCATAAACCAATTATAGTTTGCAGGGTTTTCAACTTCTAATGGATTTGGACCCATTCTTAAAAAAATGCCATTTAATGAAGATGGTATTTCTCCATGCACAACCAAATCACTTGAAAAAACCTCTTCAGTAACTGGTGCAAAGGGACCTACAAGAAAAGGATTATCTGGGCTATAGGGAACTCGGCTTTGATGGAAACTCAGAAACTTCCCTACTACGGAAGAAACCAGCTTATTGTTAACAATTTCATTACGGATACTTGTCCTGTTCATTCGATTACATCCTACCTGTTGATTAATTTTTTGTATAATTCCAGTATGTATCAACAAATGTATACACTGTATACTTAATTAAAATTACACGAGGATGTTTATAGTGTCAACATCGAGCATAAATCCAACTTCTAGCTATCACCATGGTAATTTGAGAGAAGCTTTACTTATTAATGGCTTACAATTATTAGAGTCTAGTCAGGGTGTTGATTTTAGTATGCGAGAATTGACCCGCATGATTGGAGTATCCCCAAATGCGGTTTACAGGCATTTTGCAAATAAAGAAGAACTACTGACCGCTTTAGCCATATATGGTTTTGAACAATTAATAGAAGCTCAAGCGCATGCTATTCATAATGCAACCAACCCCAAAGCGGGTTTTTTAAACTCAGGTAAAGAATACATATATTTTGCTATTAAAAACCCATCTTTATTTAGACTGATGTATAGCCAGTTTGCTGTTGCTCAAGATGATGAAAAATTAAAATCTATGACAGATTTATTCTATACAGGAATGCTATATGCAGCGGCAACAGCATTTCAAACCTCTGTCGATACTGAACAAAGTCAAACGATGGCAAGATTAGCTTGGGGCATGGTTCATGGTCTAAGCTATTTAATTATTGACGGACAATTTAGTCATTTGAGTAATGATGAACTCAACATCATGATCGATAATGTGCTAGAAACAGCAATAGCTGTATCAGGAAAATAGCTGCTTTTAGATTAAAACAACAGCAAGATATGATGAATCAATGTTTTCCTATTCTTATACGAAAACCATGAGGATTTTCATCCGTAATTTTAATTGTATAAAGATATTTAAGCTGTTTTTGATCTTTCCTCATATCAATTTTAACTACCCCATCAGCCTTCTCGCCAACTATATCAACTTTATAAGTATAAAGTGGTCGTTTAGGGATAGAATAATTGATACCAACATATCATACGTTAAAAAAGAAAAACCCCACCAATACTTGATATTTGGCAGGGCTTTCTATGCATAGAAAATACGACAGGTTAAATCGTAAATTTTCCTAAACGAAAGATTAATATTTAAATGAGGATATTAAAAACGATAACCCACACCTAGATATGTAATTAAGGGATCAATATCAACTTTGGTTGAGGCATGAATTAACTGCTTACCTGTTTTGCTATCAATCACATCAATATTTGCGCGGTTATTTAACTTTGCATAGGACACTGAACCAACGGCATACCAATTTGGCGTGATGTCATAAGTAGCGCCTAGACTCACAATTGGGGCAATCGCATCCGTTGCTTTAACCCGAACATATGGATTTGCACTTGAAGTTTTACCATCTAATGCAGCGCCAGCATTGTTATCTAGTACATTCTGAATCATATGCCCCGCAGCAATTAAGTCAGAATTAATTTGGTCGTTTAACTTAATATTAGAGAAGCGTGAATACATAATTCCAGCACCAATATATGGGCGCAATTTATTTACTCCTGCCTTACCAAACTGATATTGAGCTTCTAATGCTGGAGTCCATGCACGTACCGTAGCAGCTTTCGATTTATTACCAAGGTTAGTGATCGGAATATCTTGTAATAAATCAAGTTTATCCCCGATAACCAAAGCAGCTAACCCTTCAGGATTTGCAAAACCAGATAACGGCGCGTTGATTTCTCCTTCCCCCTTAATATCAACTTTTGGAGGAATCCCACCAATTAACTGTAAAGACACATTCTCATTCACATAGTAATTAAACATTAAACCCAGAGTGTCTACGTCTTCTGCTTCAAGCCCTGTGCCTTTACCTTCCCATTGTTCTAGACCTTTAATGGTTGCTGTACCCGTAATATCTGGCGAAACCATGTCATTTTCATCTACAAGCCCTAATAACTGACCAACCGATTGTTGTTGATTGCCGTTTTCATCGACTGGATGACTAAATACCATATCAAGAACTTCTTTGGCATTTTCCCCAGTTGATAATGTTGCATTAGGGTCTATTGATTTCATAAATGCTGAAGTAGAAATAGTTCCGACTTTGGCAGTGGTTCCATTTGCTACAGCAGTATTTATATTGAATGGATTTGCTTTCCCTTGTGGCATGACATGCAACCACCCAGCAGATACAGAAAACCGTTTAAATTCTGCATGTGCTGTTTGAGTTCCCGTTACAAAAGCCACGGCGAGCAGATTTCCGCCTATTAATTTTAAAATATCCATTTTATTTCCTTTATTTTATTTAAGAGGTTTCCATTAACCTCTTCATTTAAAATAAAGATTTTTTTAACTTTTGGTAAAATTTTCCGACAAAAAGCATTATAAAACAATATATTAATTTTACTTAATTTATTTTAATTGATTGAAAAATATACAATATAAGTGAATTTTCTATGGAAATTTATAAATTAAAAAAAGCCCATCTTCCGATGAGCTTTTTATTTAATTAAAATTAACGGTATGTATTGGCTTTAAATTCTGCTAATACTAGGCTTATAAAATCTATGATTTAAATACAACGACTATTTATTAAAAAAAAGAGCACCTAAGTGCTCTCTTGTTCTTATTGATTTTTGGATAAGGCAAAATTTATTGCCCTGTCATATGCGTGTTCTTGTAACTCGGTATATACATAGAAATGCTGTTCTGCCTTGGTAACAGGATTAATGAGTTTCATTGCTTCATAACTATGAGTATTTAAATCATTAGGATCAACATCAAATGCTTCTAATTGCTGCTCTCTCCACTCGCCACTTAGAACACCACCCACACAAAGCCATTTTGTTGAATTGTCTGACATATCATGTTTACTCTATATAATAGCTGTTGCCATCGGAACTGTTAAAAACCAAATTTAAAGTAGGGTAAATACATTCACCTTTTAACAAAATATATTCAACTTTGGGTCTCTGAACTCTAGATGAATGACCGATTTTATTAGTATCTACTTCTGTATAGTTTGCGTGCGCTCTTTTTTCTTTACCTTGGAAATCAATAATTGTAATTTCTTTTAGCATTAATATGCTCCAATTTAATCATACATATTATGCCCAACGATATTTTTATACTATCAATATTTTGTAGACACTAGATTGAATTAATTTTTAAAAAACTATCAATCCAAAACGTGGAAAAAATTTATATATGTGTACTTTGTGTACCCCTACTTGAAAGTTGGATAAGGTAATTTCAAAATTTAAAGGATAAGACTCAACAGGTTATATATAATTGATTTTATTTATGAAATAAGTTGTCGAGATAAAGATCCTTTCTTGGACAAATCAACACACATGAGTCTTAAAACTACCGCAATGTAAAGGCCTTTAAAGTGTACTATCAACTCTCCCTAATGAAGATAAGAAGATAAAAATGTCAGGTTTTAAAAGTTTTTCTCAAAATACAACTAACCACGCTAATATCATCAAATCTCAAATGAACAAGCATCCTGCAACACCACCTACTGAAACTCAACCTTCAGAAGTTCCAGGCACAGTAAAAGATCTGCCTGAGAATAATGAACAACCTGATCCTAATAACAAATAATTTCTTATTAACAGTGCCTTGGACGTTGTTTTGAGGCTCTGCTACTATAAAGAATAAATTAGTGCACTGATTTATTATACTATTAACTACTTTTATCAATTTGATTTGTTTAGTTATTTAAGAAATTACAGCCATTCATTCCAGAAAATTGATATGACTAGTCTCTCAGATATGAGGGGCTTTTTTAATTGTTTTTACTTAACTCGTATTTAGCCGACTCCGCCTAGATAGATTAAGCCCACCATAATTGGCGGGCTTATTTTTTAATATGTGAATTATGAAAGATAGGGATGTTTTTGCGCCAAGTGATCATTCGCTATTTTTGTAATTTCAAAATAAGATAATTCTGCACAAAGCCAAAAACGATATATATTTTCGCCCACTAAGTAACTCTGGCGGTTGTATGTTGATTGTTTACTTGCATCTATTTCACTGGCTTCAAAGTAAGTACCTTCACGGTCATATACAACTTCACCATCTAAATCACCGCCAATACAAATGAACATTGTAATAATCCATAAATTTATGAAGATCAGCTTAACACATATAGAAAAAATCCCCCCAAAATAAGGATACTTTGCGGAGCTTTATTTACTGTAAACAGTCAGGAATTTTTAGTCGTATTGGTTAGGGTAGATAAGCTTTATTAATCGAATATCAGCTCTTGATTGAACTTTCTATTTGAATTTTATACTTAATATTTTTCTCCTCATCAATATAGGATAGTAAATGTTCATCCCTTCTTTTCCTTAATTTTCCAATTTCTGAATCAATTTTTGCAGTAATCAACGATTCCTCTTCTTGCTCCTCATTAGGAATGTACTCACTTATTGATTTCATACTTTAACACTCCTGTTTTACTGCATTGTTAGTTTAGAACAACTAAATAAACAAGTGCATTAGAGTGTTTTTTATTATTAAAAGAAAATTTGAAATCTATAAAACAAAAAAGCTCACCTTCCGATGAGCTTTTATTTAATTAAAATTAACGGTATGTATTAGGTGTTAAATTCTGCTAATACAAAGTTTTTTACTATTTCATCAAAATTAGGTTTCAGAAGAGTTAGCTTGCTATCTTTTATAGTTTTATACCAATAACTTGCTGCAACTCCCATACTGAACAAAGCTAACAATTTCATTGCTCACCTCACTTATTGGGAAGAGTGAAACTTAAAGTATCATTCGCGTTTGTAGCGTTCCAACTCGTTTTAGCGAGGTTTCTGTATATATTTTAAGCAATGTGTAATAAAAAAGGCCCATATCTTGGTGAGCTTTTTTCCTTTAACACTATGTATTTATACTAAGAATAATTAATGATCATCATTGAATTTTAAGATAAAATTAAATTCTTTAAATATTTTTCATTTTTCATAATAAGTTAAAATTATCGCAAAAAACAATTAAAATTTGAAATAAGTCTCATTTATTATTGCTGACCCTTATATCATTTGTCAAAATAAAGATATTTCAAATATTAATAATTTTTAGATATGGCAAATCAGACAAGTGGCTTTTTAGAGATTTTAGATAGACTCGGTTTACCTGAAGACATAAAGAAAAATCTTATAATCGCATTTACGATTATTGTAGGTATTTCAATGCTTCTTTCTGTTTTAGAGAAGTTAGGTATTATTAAGCTTTTTTCACTATTTTTTTCTAAACTTTTTTCTAGTCAAAATCCAACTGAAGAAGATATTAAAGTTTTGAATGAACTAATAAACTTTGAAAATTTAGGTTTAGAGCAAACCAAGAATAAACCCTACGCTTTGCAAGCTAACTTACTTAAAGAATTGGCTCTTTTAAACCGTTATTTCCAAATCAATTTGACAGATATTTTTACTTTAAGATTTTTATTTACACGTGAAGAACCTAAGCGAGCCAAAAGACTTTATTCTCCAAAACTTGATAAATATATTGAAAAATCAGGAGACAGATATATTCTGAAAAAAAAGATAAGTTTCTGGGTAGTATGGATTCCATTATGTTTATGGATTGCTATTTATTGTTATAGTGCCTATTTTTTATTAGACATCTTATTTAGTTCAAGAGAATTTAAAAATGGTGAACCTATTGCTTTTTTATATTATGTCTGCATTGTTATAGTCGTTTTTATAATCGCAGGAGTAACAAGTTTTCTTCTTCGGCCTTGGCAAGCCAAAATTTTTACCCAACTTAAAAGTAGCAATCCAAAATTACGATTGCAAAGAAAAATACATAAAAAAATAGATAATTAGCTTAGGAGTTAATAAATGAAACCAGCAATTGTTATCGGCAATACCACTGATCACGGTGGTATAGTTAGTACTGGAGATAGTACATATTTAATTGATGGTAAGGCCGCCCATGTCGAGGGCATGACTCATTTTTGCCCTAAATGTAAAGTTACTGTCACCGCTCTCTCAAGTAGCCCGCTTGTTGTGATTAATGGTCGTGCAATAATTGTCGCTGGTGATAAAACTAGCTGTGGTGCAACCTTCTTACCAAGTCAGAATTTATTAGTTCGTGATCAAGGCAGTTCAAGCGGATCTGGGAGCTCTACAACAAACGATAGCTTGGTTCAAAATACAGAAAAAGAAAATAGTGTCATTTTCAAATTTAAAGATCCGAATACAGGCAAACCATTAACCGATTTTCCATATATTCTTACTCTTCCGAATGGTGAACAGATAGAAGGTAAAACTAATAAAGCAGGAAAAACGGAACTTACTGTGACTGGCGTAAAACCTGAACAAGTCAAAATCGAAACCTTAGATCTTTCAGAACCAATGCCACCTTTGGAGTAAGAATTATGGGTAATCAGCCAATTACTAAGAATATTCCCCCTAATAGCAAAGCTTGGGACGGCTATCCTTCTAAAGTTGAAAGCTGTAATGTTCCTAAGCCGTTCTGTTATTTACAGTTTGATCGACCAATTGCGATGCCTTACACCTTCATGATGTCTTTACAACAATGGGAATATGTAGAAAGAAGGAATAAATTAGAGTTTTTATTGGCAGTACGATTTGGCATGGAATATGACATTGCCAAATTAAACGAAGACGTTTTAATTTCTACGGGCTTTCATACTGGAATGTATGTAAAGTTTCAAAATTATTTAAGAAAACATTATGAAAAAGATGCAGCTGTTTTAATGGCAGTTTTCCAAAGTAATGCTTTCACTACCCGATTTGGAACATCTTTTGCGATTGAAGATTTAGTTGGTCTAAAAGGTGCTATCGATGATTTACGGATTGACGATATCATGACTGGGGCACATATGATTTCACGGAAAAATGGTTATGCTACACAAATTAATAGAAAGATGTATCGACAAAACTTTAACCAAGACTACAATCCTACTATGTTAAAAACCTTAGCTGCTCAGGGATTATATCCTGACGAAATCGAAGGAATCTTCTAGAATGAAGAAATATTTATTAATTTGCCTTTTGCCAATTTTTACTACTGCTTGTAGTGCTAAGCCAACCCCACAAGAAGAACTAGATATTCAAGCTACCTTTTTACCTACTGTATTCAATCTTGATGCAGGTACTTATGCTTTAGCACCAAAAGAAGTCCCTACTGCTTTAACCAAACAATTGTACGATGATGCTTTATTTAAGCTTGGTTTATTAAAAAGATATGATGACCAAGCAAGTGCAGAGTCAAAACTTGAAAAGTCTGTAAGACCTGTTGCTTTAAATACTTTATGTTTAATGAGTAAGTTTGTTAATAACCCAACTTATGTAAAAGCTGTAAAGCATAGTATTGAGCAAGAGCCTGATTTAAATAAATGGCTCAAAGAAAATCAACCAAAATGGCAAAAAGCTTTAAGTAAGGAAAATCCAGAAATTTTTGACTACCCATGCAATATAACTATAAAGCCACTTTAAATGGCTTTATAGTTATACATAGATTTAACTTAATTATGACCTGTTAATTTCCCTTGATATTGGTCAATATAAAGTTTACCTAGTTTTCCTCCTATTTCAGGAGTATACTCTGGATTATCCATTCTATTTAAAACATCAATTAATTTTCTTACAACATCATTCCATGCTTTGTTTTTATCTGCATACTCACTTACTTCCATAGCTTTTTGGGGAGCAGCTTGGAATGCAGATAAGCTATTGATACGCCCCCATAAGCAAGGTTTAATTATTATAGGAAAAATAACAATGTCTTTTCCTTGAGAAAACCTTTTAAATTGCTCTTTTCTTTCAATAGCTACACTTAATTCTTTATTAAAAATATATTCATTTGCAAGCCAATTTGGACTAATTAACATACAAATAATATCGCTCTCCCAAAGTTTTTCTTGAATAGAAGAATCCCATGTATCTCCAGCTACAAGTTGGCTACAATGCCAATGATCAATTAATCCCTCTCTCTTTAAAGGACTTAAGTGAGTAATAAAATCTTGTACCTCTTGATAATCCTCAGTAGAGTGAGATATAAAAATTTTTCTCATTGCGAGTTCTTTATTAGTGAATAAGCTAAAATCTGCTGAACGATAAACTCTATTATTATAACTAAATAAGCCTGTGGGTTTACCATTATAGTTTAATAAATTATCATTTATATTATCCACATCAATATAATCAATTTGGTTTGGTGCTAGAGCAAACTTTTTATAGTTATACCCAGCTAATTGATCATCTAAAAATTTAATTACTTCCCCAACAAAAGAATGGCTTGCGGAGAATTTATTTTTATTATAAGTACTAATACGAATAGCAGGTTTTTTTACTTCCTCATTATCATCAATTTTTATCTTAGAATCAAAATCAAGTATCTCACCCAAATCAAATTCTAAATAAAGTAAAGGCTGTTTTTTTATCTTAATAGACTCTAAATTACAGTCATTTACATTTTCCAATTTTTCAAATAAAATTGCTTTATTTTTCCAAAGTAAATAATCAATAGATTTTAAGGATTTTTTACTAATAAGATTTTTCTTAAATCGAACTAAAACTTCAGTAAATATATTAACATGATAAAAATCTTCAAATCTGTATTCAATAATAGGATAATCAAATGAATCTAAAAAAATTTCTTCCGCTAGAGACAAATTATCCTTTAAATAATTTGGTGCAATAAATACTTTTTGACCATCTTCTTTATCTGGGGCCTCAAACCAAATTTTATTATATAACATAAAAGCAGAGATATATTCTAAGAATATATCTTCTTTATCATTACCCCATACTGAAAAAAGAGTTTCTTTATCATAGTATCCTTCTCTATTTTCATGATATGTTTCCGAAACCAAAAAATCATGTATTACATCATTAACTCGTGACAAATTAATTACTGCATATTGATTTAAAATATTTTTTTCATTATCAGAAAGAAAATTACTCCCCTTTGACAATAGAAAATTATACTGATATTTTTTATAAGAATTTTCACTATTATAATTAAGAATTAAATCACGAATGAAATTGTAATTTTCTAATTTTTTAATTTTTAATTTATTAGATAATGCAAAATTACTTAACTTATTCTTAGAAATCCAATATAAGCTCATAGTAACATTTAACCACTCCATAATTTGTTCAAAATTTCCATCCCATCCTATTCTCTCATTTACTTCAAGGAAAATTTTTCTAATTTTTTCAACTGAGATAATAACATCATCTGTTTTTTCAGCTATTTCATTTATTTCTTTTTCAACTTCAGCTAAAATTTTAGGATATGTTTGCTGAGTAGAGTAGTTGTCTATTATAAAATTAATTTTCTTTTTCAATTCATTTCGGTACTTACGAAAATCTTTATCTGACAAAGCACAAAAATCATGAAAACCATTAATAAAATTATACTTTTTCTTTAAACTTACTCTATCTAGCTCAAAATAACTACTTTCTTTTGGATTTTGAATTAAGTGTAGTTTTAAATTATTATTGCTTTCTTGATCAAAATTCAAATTGTTTAAAGAATCATCTTTTCTTTTAAAATATGAAACACTACCTAACCAATAATTTAATGGGTATGTAATCTCTCTTTTACTCTCGCCAATAGAATTCAATCTATCAAAGTATGAGCGATGATATATATATTGACCATTCCCCCACAAAAGAATATACAGTGCATTTGAGGAAAAGTGACTATAGTGAGTATTATGATAGTAATCTTGCCCACCAAAATCATATCCCATAACTTCTATTTTCTTATTATCCCCTGAAGTAAAATTATAATTAAAGATATTTATACCTTCAGTACTATTGCAATTATTATTTATGTAATCAACCTCCCCCTTTTTAAGGATTTTATATAAAGTTGTTTTACCTATTCCTGTATTACCTAAAAATATCAATTTAACTCTATTAACTACTATAACATCAAAAAATATATCTCTCAGTTCTTTGTATCTTTCCTCTTGAGTTGGCTTTTTTAAGGCAGATAAAATTAAGTCTGGAAAAGAGTTTTTATCAAGCAAAATATCTATATATGACCCATCATATTTTTTATTAAAAATTTCATGCGGCAATTTTAGATAATTTATATTATTATTACTTATATTCAAAACTAACAGACTTGCTGGCAATTTCTTAACAACACTAAACCTTTTTATATTTGAATGACTGAAATTCAATTCTTTTATTTTCGAAAATTCAGATAAAATTAAAACTTCTTCAATATTACATTTATTTGAATTTAAAATTAATTTTTCTAAATCATGGAATTCTTTATTAATTTTAAATTCAGTAAAATTATTTAAACTTAAATCCAATAATTTGATATAGCTAGTCTCAAGCTCTTTTAAAAAATTACAATCAGGTAAATCAGAATTAATAACGAGTTTTTCTATTGGGTTCCCCATTAAATTTAATCTTAGAATTTTTGGCATTCTGGAGAAAATTATAATTTCTTTTATATTGTTTCCGCTTAAATTTAGCTCAGTTACCTCAGTCAAATTAAAATCACTTATATTATTCAAAGTTTTTAAATTTAATTTTGAAAAGTCTATTTTTGTTATATTAATATCTTTATCAAAATCCAATCTTTTTATTAAAACTTCATAACTTATAAAACAATTATTTAAAGCTAAAAAATTCAATATTTTGTTAATTACTGAGTCTCGCAACCTCTGATAATATTGATTTCTTAATTGAAGATTCTCTTCTTCAATATCTTTTTCCAATTTTGTAAATGTTTGTTTTTTTCTTACTTCAACATTTATATTTTTAGGAGTTCCTTTAATAGTTGATACTGTTGCTGTATTATTTATTCTTCTCTTCAATACTATCTTTGAAGATTTATTATCTATAGGATTCATTTTTTTTAAATAAGTGACTAACTTATCTTGATCTTCAGTTGTGATTACATCTTCAGGCATACGTTGAGGTAACCCCGCCCCCATAATTTGCTCTAAAAGTTTCTCAACTGTACTGCCCACACTAATTGCTAACTCTTTTACTGTCTTATCTGTCATAACTTACTCAATTAAAGTATCTTAATATATTTTAAGAAAAGATTTATCTTTTTCATTTCACTTAATTTATTAATTTTAACTGATTGTATTAAAAAAGTAATCCACCACTACATCCCTCTCCTCTAAACGATTTGAGCTTAAAATCTGGAACATCAAACCATCAATTAAGTTTAAAACCATATTGGTATCGGGTTTTAGTGTGCTGTTCTCTAAACTAAAAACCAGATCAAAAAGTTCTCGAAGTAGCCATTTCCTATACTCAATTGCCATTTGGTAGGCCTGAGAGTAAATCTTTTTAATTTCAAAAATAGCTTTAAGCAATAGATAGTACAGACTATTAAAATTGACATGTAAAACAATAATCTCTTTGAGTTTATCGCTTGAGGTTCGGTAACGACTTGAGTAAATAATTGCTAGCACTTCTTCTTTCAGTCGGCTTTTTTGAAAAGATATGCACTTTTCAATGAGGCGTTCTTTTGAGTGAAAGTAGTTGTAAAAAGTAGCTTTAGGAATTTTGGATTCTTTGGCAATCAAGTCCACGCCCGCATTGTGGAATCCATAAATATTAAACAGCTCTATTGCGGTATGAATAACGTGTAATTTTTTGGAAGATGTTTCTAAAGTTGGCATAGTTTTACCGTTATAAATTCTTGTTGTTTCTAAAAGAGATTAAAAAGCCTGTGCCTTTTCTGGGAGAAAAAAAGGCACAGCAAAGCCGTAAAGACTGTGCTTGGCACATCTCAAGTTTTATTGTTGCTAAGTTTTAGACGTGACGAATTAAAGTCCGATAAGCCTATAGCTCATCAAACTGCTTTAAATTGATTTAAGTTGTGTCGAGATAGATTTTGACAGTAACTGCCAATAATTTATGAATGTGCATAGCCAACTCCTTCTTTTGGGAGTTCTGCCGAAACATTATAAATTATGGTGGCAGAACGGAAGCAGGTTGACGGACTGGTTTGAACTCCAGCACACTCGAAAGTGTCCCACTCCCGTCCTACCGCTACGGGAGGGAACGAGGTGTGCACACAAAACTATTCCTCAGAAGAAATAATCCTGATGTGGTTCAAATAACGGTCCGTCAAAACCGACTGGCAATGTAGGCCAGCCCGCAAATGGTAATCTTCAAAAATTAAGGTGTCAATGTGAAATTGGCTATAAATTATTTAATTAATTATTGTTTTTCATTTAATTACACAATTAAGAAAAAACTTAAGTAAAAATAAACAGAAGTAGAAATGGTAGAAGAAGCAGTAACAGCAATTCAATCAAAGTTACGCTATACATCAGGAAAAAATCTGATCGGGTCAACTTACTTTGCATATTAATGATAGGAAACCTATTTATTAAAATATACAAAAGGCCTAAATCCGAACAATTTAAGCCTTTTTGCTTTTAGATAAGAACTATAGCGTTAACTTAAGATAAGAATTCTTTAATCGTCTCTTGCATACTTGTAGTGGCACGACCAATTAACTGGTGCAGATCTTTGCTATCACTATACAAACCACCTTTAGATACGCCTTCATCTGAATCTGCCAAGATGCCAGCAAACCCTTCTGGTATGCCCAATTGTATCAAGAGCGCTTTATATTCCTCTTCTGGTAGGTCTTGGTAAATGACTTCTTTTTTGCTAATTTCACTTGCCCATTTTGCAACATCGTCAAGGGTATAACTCGCATCGCCTGCTAATTCATAAATTTTATTTTCATGTCCGTCTTGCGTTAATACCACAGCGGCAGCAGTCGCATAGTCTAAGCGTGAAGCAGAAGCAATTTTGCCGTGATGGGTTGCCCCAAAAATTTTGCCATGCTCAACTGCTTGTGCAAGCCCCATTGCATAGTTTTCGCTGTACCAGTTATTACGTAATAGCGTATATGGGATATCCGATTTTTTTAAATATTGTTCAGTTTCAACATGTTCTTGTGCTAATAGAAGTGGTGATGTATCTGCATTTAATAAACTCGTGTAAACAATAAATTTTACGTCTGCAAGTTTTGCCGCATTAATCACATTTTGGTGTTGTACTGTACGTTGACCAACTTCACTCGATGAGATTAATAAAAGCTTATCAATACCAGCCAATTGAACCGAAAGTTTATCTGCGTCATGGCCATAATCAAAAGCACGCACTTCGATCCCTTTTGAGCTTAAATCTGATGCTTTTTCTGGATTGCGAACTAATGCGACAATATTTTTTGCGTCAGTCCGTTCGAGTAATTGAGAAATAACCAATTGGCCGAGTTGACCTGATGCACCAGTAACTGCAATACGCATGATGATCTCCATCTGATGTAGTTGATATATTCCAATCATCGTAGTACCTTAACTTACTAAAAGTAAGTACTTACCTAAAAGTAAGTTTAGAAACAAATGTAAACTTTTGTAATGAAGGTGGTACGCGATGAAAGGATACGTTTTTGCAGCAGATTGTCCCTCTCGAAAAATTTTATTAACTCTCACGAGCCGTTGGAGTGTCTTGATTTTAGTTGCACTTCGAGATCAACGTCTGCGTTTTAATGAGTTAAAGAAAATTATTGATGGCATTAGTGAAAAGATGTTGGCACAAACCCTAAAAACGCTTGAGCACGATGGTTTTATCGTACGTCAGGATTATGCGGAAATACCGCCTCGCGTAGATTATCAATTAACTGACTTTGGACGCGAGGCTTCCGAACGACTTTTTGATTTAACTACTTGGCTTGAAAATAATTTATCCAAGTTATTAGAAAGTCAGCCTAGTGCAGACATAGTTCAAAATTGACTCGGGACATAGAGTTATTATTGTATATTTAGCATTCAAACTCGCTTAATTCGCTACTTTGTGTTAGTATTGTTTTAGTAGTTACTATTGAGTTTATTAATTCGATATGAGTAAAAATAGCAATCTAGAAGTCTGCCCAATCGCCAGAAGCCTTTCTGTACTAGGTGATGCGTGGAGCATGTTGATATTACGAGATGCTCATGCGGGTTTCACTCGTTTTGATCAGTTCCGTAAAAGCTTAGGTATTGCACCAACCATGCTAACAAAACGGTTATCTGTTTTAGTAGAAGAAGGCTTACTCGAAAAAAGACAATATTCTGAACACCCACCACGTGAAGAGTATGTATTAACTCAAGCAGGTAAAGATTTTTTACCAGCTTTATTTGTGATTGGTGCATGGGGTCGAAAATATAAACCCTTTGAGCAACCTGAGAAAATGGTAACTTTCATTGATGCAGAACAAGGCACTGAAATCAAACCTATTGTAATTGACCAAGTGACGGGAGCCGAAATTGGTACTCGCCCGATCAGTCAAAAGTAATGAATGATTTAAATATAAAAGCACTCAATTGGAGTGCTTTTTATTGGCCTGATGTAAAGTAAATGGGTTATTTTGCTCGGCTACGTTGGGTGGCATAAGTTCCCCAACCACTGAGTAAAACTGATTTAATAAATGCCCATAACCCACTTTCCTTAGGTTTCGGCTCTTTACCTTTACCAATCCGTTTGAGTTGTTGGGTATACCAAAGTACTTCCATAATCCCCAGACTATCAATTTTTTTGATGCCAGTTTTGATGGGTTGCACTGACTGAAAACCATTTTTTCCTGCCAGTAAAGATTTGGGTACATCAGGTTCAATTGCCATAAGTCTTGCAATTCCAATGACATCACATGCATGGGACTGCAAAGCTTGATCCATACCTTCTACAGTTCGGAATCCACCTGTTACCATCAACGGCGTTTTTACGAGTAATCTCACTTTTTCTGCGAAATCAATAAAGAAAGCTTCGCGTGCGATTGTCGATGCTTTTTGTGGAGCTTTGGCTACACCAGATTCGTAAGTACCACCCGATATTTCAATCAGGTCAATGCCTGCATTCGCTAATGCCTGAATGGTTTCTAAAGAATCTTGCTCGGTAAACCCGCCTTTTTGAAAGTCTGCCGAGTTAAGCTTAATCGCAATAGGAAACTCTTTACCGACTTGTTTTCGGATCTCTGCATAAACTTCCATTAAGAAACGGCGACGTTTTTCTGGTGTACCACCCCACTCATCATTTCTTAAATTGTGCAAAGGTGACAAAAACTGGTTAATCAGATAACCATGCGCAGCGTGAATCTCAACTCCACTAAAGCCAGCCTTTTTACATATCGCAGCGCTACGCCCAAAACGCTGAATAATTTCTAAAATCTCTTCGTGTGTTGCTTCATCAGGTGTTGCAAATAAAGACTGCATTTCTGCACCAAATGGCACTGCCGATGCAGAAATATTCCGTACATTTAATCCTTTCGGTGATTGTTTTCCCGGATGATTTAACTGTGCCCATAATTGAGAACCTTGTTCGGTCACGGTTTTTGCCCATTTCTGTAAAATTGCAAAATCACGTTCATCCTCAACCACTACATTACCAGCCTCACCTAAGGCTTTGCGGTCAATCATAATGTTGCCAGTTATGATCATCCCAATCCCTGATGCGGCCCAACGCTGATATAGCCGAACATGTTTTTCGTTTGGATTATTTGAATAGCTGGCTAAAGTTTCACTGGTTGCAGCCTTCGCTAACCGGTTTGGAATGATGACACCATTCGGTAAAGTTAAAGGCTGATTCAAAAGATTCGTTTTTAATTGCAGATGAGTCATGGCTTATCTCACACAGTTAAAGAGGGTTTTGAATGGGGTTGAATAAAGTCCACTAAACTTTGAAACCACATCACATCCACAAAATTTCCGGTAATGACAAGGTCTTGTGTTCTAAGTGCAGTTAAAAAAGTGTTCACACTGTCTTTGGCTGACAACACTGCAAACCCTTTGCTACCCGTTTTAAACGTAAAGGTAAAACTTGGTGACTTGGTTAGCCCCGAGTAAGAGTTAATCTTGCCATTTTTCACTTCGAAATAGCGGCCTTCACCACTTGCTGTTTGAATCTGAAAGATGACATTTTTATCTTTCACATAAGCTGCGCATTTCGGGTTCTTTTTTACAGCACGCTGCATGAGCTTGGTCAGCATCCACAGCAATAATTTAAATTTCATCATTTTTATCTTCTTGATTCATCAAATTGAATGGACCGAACTCATAGGTATTATTCATCTAAAAACTGTATTGCATGTTTTACGAAGCGTTCAGGGTACTGAAATTGGGCACCATGTCCTGCATCGGGATAAATAAATAGCTGAGCGTTTGGAATGTTAAGTGCCATGTGATATGCATTGATGGTCGGAATCATCACATCATCGACACCATTTAAAATGAAAGTAGGTTGTTTAATCTCACGTAAATGTGCAAAAGGATCTTGTTCATCAAGTTTAGGTAAAAAATGCATATTGGCTTCTATCTGTGCCTGCATGACTTCAACTGAACTTGCTGGATCTTGGTTTTTACGCTCATGGCGACGTTGCCAAAATTCATGCCCCGCCTGAATAGCGGCTTCAGATCGGCCAAAAAATAAAAAGAGGAAGTCTTCTTCAGATGGCACAGCAGTTGTTGCATGTTTCAATACCAATGCAGCTACTTCTGGGTCATCACCGCGTGGTTTGCCACCTCTTGGTCCCGTACCTAAAAGCATTAGTTTTCTGACGAGTTCAGGATGGCGGCGTACTAAATCTTGTGCCTGAAACCCGCCCAGTGAAAAGCCTAATAGGTCAACCTGCTTTAAACCTAATGCACGAATGACTGCTGCCGCGTCGTCTGCCATATCTTCAATGCGAGTACGGGGCTGGCCAGTAGATGAAGCAATGCCGCGACCGTTAAACAAAATGACTTCACGCCCTTGCGCTAAACCATCAGTAATCAGTGGATCCCAATTGTCTAAACCACCTCGGAAATGCTGAAGAAAAAATAGCGGTGCTTGCTCTGTATTTGCATTACCCCATCGACGATAGGCAAAATTTGCTCCATCTACTTCAATGAATTGGGTCTCGGCTGTTTGGTGTGTAATTGTTGTCATGGTCATAGTCCTAAATTTAAGTTCTTATTTAGCTAAGAATGTAAGTGATTGTTTTACAAAATCTTCATTAAACTGAAATATTCCCCCATGACCTGCATCTGGATAGATTACAAGTGAACTATTCGGTAAGCGCTTTGCTAAATCATAAGTATTTACTGTTGGCACCATTCGGTCATGATCACCGTTAGCAACAAGAACAGGTTGTTGAATCACAGAAAGGTCAGCAGGTTTTTTACTTCCCCATTTTTTTAATGCTTTAAGCTGGGCACGATAGGCAGAAATGGTAATTTCTTTATCCCTGTTTTCAGTACGTTCATTAATACGTTGAATAAAGGCTTTTGCAGAAGCTTTACCATTTTCTGTACGAGTGAAGAAAAGATAAACCTTAGGGTCTTGACCAGTCACCATTCCACGAACTAAATCCCAATTAGAAACTCGCCCGACTGTACTAATTCCAGTACCGCCCGCAGGGCCAGTTCCCGATAAAATCATTTTTCTAACCAAATTCGGCTGTTTTAGCACAATCTCTTGTGAAATCATGCCGCCCATCGAAAAGCCAAATAAATCAACCTGTTTAAAGCCTTTTGCTTGAATGAAAGTAATCGCATCATCTGCCATTTGTTCAATTGACTTTGCTGGTTCACCAGTCGAAGCACCAACGCCGCGATTATCAAACACAACAACATGATGTTTTGCCGCAATTCCATCAATAATTCGTGGATCCCAGTTATCTAGTACAGCAGCTAAATGGTTTAAAAAAATGACAGGCGTTCCACCGTTTTGTTGACCATATTCTCGATAAGCGAAGTTAACGCCACCTGCACTAATAAATTGAGTTGGGACATTTGTCCAATTTGTATTGAGTTGGGGATTTTGACCGGCTTGCTGATTGATAACACTGTTTTTTGACACTTCATTCGCCTTAGTTAAGGGGGTGCTAAAAGAGAGTGATTCCACAGTCTCGGCCTGAGTTAATGGAGCACTAAAAATAGATATCGCCGTCAAACTCATAGCAACTGTATTTAATAAAAAATTCATTTCTCTGATCCTCAAATTTAATTCATTGATCTGATTCATCTGTTTTTATGAGTGATCTTTCAAAGAGAGAAAAGATAAAAACAGAGTAGGTATCGATTTAATATTAACTATATATTGATAAACCCCCTTTGTCACTATCTTTTTAGTACTAACTATTATTTACTTGAATTTCTTGTAAAAATTAAATGAAATAAAAAAGGACTGCTTCGTGTTTATACACAAAACAGCCCTTAAAATTACTGATCAACAGTTCAAGACTTAAAGGTTGGATATCTCTAGGGTTCTATTACTTTAGACATTGCATATTCAGCTAAAGCAGTAATTGTTAAAGCTGGATTTACCCCAGGATTTGCTGGCATTGCTGATCCATCACAAACCAATAAGTTTTTATATCCAAATATTTGTAAATTATGATCAATCACACCGTGAGCAGCATCTTTTCCAATGACAGCCCCACCTAAAACATGTGCTGTCGTCGGTATATCAGCTATTGCTTCTAAAATATTACTCTGTGCAACACCACCTGTATAATCAGCTACCCACTGTGCAGCCTGATTGGCAATATCAATATATGTTGGATTTGGCTTATCACTATTCTGCTTAGTAATTAATTTATATCCAGAACCAAACCAACGCTTTTTAGGTAAAAATTGGATTGAGTTATCTAGAGATTGCATTACCAACAACGTAATCATGTGCTGACTCCACCCAATAGGTGACACTGTTTTCAGCCATTGTGCCGGATGCCGCACAATTTGCCACAACCATTTGAGTGGCCGTGTTAATCGATTTCCGTTACCCACTAAAACGGTATACATCAAACTCATAAAGTCCGCATGTCGCCCATAGGTCAAAAACTCAATATGTGTGTTTTGATCAATATGTACGCTGCTACTTGCAGTGACGTCATTCCACGTTTTTAGATCTTTGGGCAATCTTACATTAAGCACAGATTCACTATTGGTACGCACCAATTGTCCTAATTTATTGCTGATATTCGGTAGTGAACCATTCAATTTACAATTGGCTAATAATTCATTGGTTCCCAGTGCGCCTCCTGCAAACACGACACCTTTAGTCGTAAACGTAATTTTTTTAGTAAAGAACAGCCCTTTTGTTTGAACTGTAACGCGATAGCCATCACTTCCATCTGATGCATTTAAAGGTTTAATATCAGTGACTTGATGTTCTGGTAAAATTTGAACACCTTTCTTTTCAGCAAACCATAAATAGTTTTTACTTAATGAGTTTACTGCTCCGACTCGACAACCAACCATACATGCTCCACAGCGAATACATCCTGTACGCTCTGGACCTTCACCTCCAAAATAAGGATCAGGCACTTTTTTGTCTGGCTCCCCAAAGAAAATACCTGTCGGTGCACGCTTAAATCCATCACTACAACCAAAATGAGCTGCCATTTCTTTTGCAATATTTTGATTTGTGGAATCAAATTTAATTGTCTCTACGCCCAGCATATATTCGGCTTTATCGTAAAATGGCGTTAAAACCTGTTGCCAATCATCACTAAGATGATTCCACTGAGGATTTTTGAAGAACTCTGGTCTAGCCCGATAGAGAACTCCACCATAAACCGTACTACCACCACCAACAGCAGATTGACTAGGAAAAAAAACATGGCGAAAAATCTTCATTCGCATGATTCCTTTCCATCCAATTGAAGGTACCCATAAAAATTTACTGAGCTGCCAAGTCGATTTAGGCAAGTCCTCATCTTTATAGCGTTTTCCACGCTCTAATACGGCAACTCGATAGCCTTTTTCAGCTAAGCGTAAGGCAGAAACGCTACCACCAAAACCAGAACCTATAACCACCCAGTCGTAATCAAATAATGGGCTGTCAGAAGAAGTGTTTCGCATAATAATTCCTCACTCTAGCTTGTTATCTTTTGGACAACCCATTTTTTAGATGCATGACGATATTTAGTAATTTCGACATTTTATGCTCCCTGAACTTGATATAGCCCACGAAGCTTAGGTTTATCAATTTTACCAACTGCATTTTTAGGAAGAGTCGGAAGAACAATCACTTTTTCTGGTTGCTTATAACGAGTCAAATGCTGCTTACAATACTGATTTATTTGATCAATTGAACATTCGGCATTAGGCTTAAGGGATATAAACGCCCAAACTACTTCCCCCCATTTTTCATCAGAAACACCAATCACAGCCGCTTCAAAAACTTCGGATACTTCGAGCAATGTATCTTCAATTTCTTTTGGATAAATATTTTCGCCCCCACGAATAATCATTTCTTTTAATCGCCCAACGATTGAAAGATATCCCTCATCGTCAATTCGACCTATATCACCTGTGTGTAGCCAACCATTTACAACCGTTTTGGCTGTTTCTTCTGGTTTATTCAGATAACCCCGCATAACGTTTTTACCTCGAATCAACACTTCCCCGATTTCACCTACAGATAAATGTCTTCCATTAAAATCAGCTATAGCTATTTTTTGACCGGGTAATGGCAGCCCTACCGTTCCAGCTTTTCTGATACCATTCACTGGATTTAATGTAGAGCCACACGTACCTTCCGATAAGCCATATGCTTCTACAATTGGAAAACCATATCGCTTTTCAAAATTAACGAGTAAATCAGCTGAAGCAGGCGCAGCTCCACAAACTCCATAACGTAAACTAGATACGTCTGGCACAACCTCTTTAGGCAAGGCATATAACATTGCGTAAATAGTAGGCACTGCTGAAAAATATGTTGGGCGCAAATGCTCTATATCAGTAAAGAAAGTTTCTATATCAAATCTTTGACGGATGGTTACACGGCCACCAGAAGCAAGAGGAACAAGAATACTCACAACAATTCCATTGACGTGGAATAAAGGTAAAATCAAAAGGCAGTGGTCTTTTTCAGATATTTGTAATCCCTCACGCCCCATTTCTGTCATAGCCACAATATTTGAATGATCTAACATGACTCCTTTTGGTAAACCCGTTGTACCACTTGTATATATTAATAAAGCCAATGCCTCAGGATTAACAACTGGGGCATGTTGAAACTCATCACCATGCTTGAGCATAGTTACAGCTGTTGAAGAGACATTATTATCAATTTTCTCACCTGTTAAATTGATGAGTAGTTTTGCTCCTGAATCCTTTAACTGATGATTTGCTTCTTTGTGCGTAAGCATAGGATTAATTGGAGTTATAGCCGCTCCTAAATACCATGCGGCAAACATGGCAACAACAAATTCAACTTGATTTGGTAGCATAAGTGCGACAACGTCACCCTCACAAATACCTTGGCTATCCATTGTGCCAGCTGCTCGAAGAACAGCTTTATGAAACTCATAATTAGTTAAAGAAATGTTCGAGTCAGAAATGCAGTGAGCATTTGGGGCTTCCTCTGCCCTTAATTTAGAAAGCATAGTAAATTGCATAGTAGTTCCTTTACAAATCTAGATGAAATCACAGCAAGTTAATTGAAATTTTGCTTAAGGAATTGAGTTTGATCGTTAACCAATTGCTCAAAAGCCTCACCTGTATAAAAATCAAAATGCCCTGCTTCATAACGTTTAATAACCCCACGTGGAGCATGTTTAACGAGTTTTAAAGTTTGACCTGCTGGTGTAACTGTATCGGTATCACTTACACAAAAGAGTATTGGGCTTTGGATTTTAGAAGCGACTAATCCAGGTCGATATCTTAGAATTTCTGGAATAATTCTTGCGGTTAAGTAATTTACGAATTCGACACCTTCTGGCATTAATGCTAGATACCCCTCTAACGCATCATGAGCGTTCATAAGAGCGGGCTGCCCCGGAGGAGCTGCAATTGGCACCATGACTGGCGGCAATCCAAATAGTTTTGCAAATAAATCTTTGGCTACGACTGGAATTACTTTTAAGGTATCTTTTAAGCCTAGTGCAGACGCTGAAGCTAAACCATCTGTGAACGGACACTGTGCAATTGCAGCTTTAAGTTCTGGATGTCTGCTCGCAATAGTAATTGCATGCCCTCCACCGAAAGAACTTCCCCAAATTCCTACACGCTCACCATCAAGCGACGGATAGCTTTTTACAAATTTTAAAGCTGCTTCCCAATCATCTAATTGGCGATTTACAGACATGAGTTGACGAGGTTCACCACCACTGTCGCCAAGATATCGATAGGTAAAGGCTAAAGCAGCAATACCCGCTTGGGCAAAACGTTCTGCGAAAGCATCTAATCTCATTTCTCGGATTGCACCGATACCATGCCCAAGCACAACTACAGGAGGTTTTGTTACCCCTTTAGGTAAAAATAGCCATGCAGAACAATAAGTTTCACCTGAATCAAAACGAATATCTTCTTTAATGACCTGATATTTAGAAACATTTACTTGATTTTTATTCATTTTTTATTTCCTTCAGACGCTAATGGAAGTGAGCCACTCTTTAAAGTTTCTTGAAATACTTCAGCATTATAGAAAGGTAATTTTTTACGTTGATCGGTTTGCTCTAAATAGCCTTTCATGAGCTTTTGTGCTGTCTCTGTTGGGGATATATGAATAAATTCAGTTCGCTCTCTATGCAGACCTTCTTCTAATGTTTCCGACCCACCAAAATATGCCGCACGCTTAATTGCAGCGCGTGCTGTTTTAGGACGTTTACTCAAATAAATTGCTCGCTCTAAAGCTTTATCGATCAACTGATCTTTAGGCACGACTTCATCTACATAGCCAATTTCTAACGCAACTTTTGGAGATACAGGTTTTCCTTCAAGCATCATCATTAACGCTCGATGAGTTCCCACTAATCTCGTTAATCGCTGAGTACCACCACCACCTGGATTAATACCCAGTAAGACTTCAGGTTGGCCAATCACATAATTGCCATCAGCCATAATTCTGATGTCACAGGCTTGTGCAAACTCGCTACCCAAACCCAGAGCAGAGCCATTTAATGCTGCGATAAAAATCACACCACTTCTATTCATTCGTAAAAAAGTTTCATGCAATTTATCTAATTGCATACCACCATCTAAAGGGGTAAGTTCCGCTAACTGCTCTAAGCCTGGAACTCCTCGAATACTTTTAGATGTACGTGCTACCAAAGAAGAAGTTTTTAGCCCCAGCTTTGGAATACTAGCTCCACCTTCTTGCAACCAACGGACATCAGCATGGGCAATAAAATAATCTGGATGATCCCCAGTAAAAATTACTGCCTCAACAGAGGTATGCTTTTTTTCAAGGTCATCTAATAGTTCAGATAACTCTTCAGCCATATCTAGTCCCATTAACTGATAAGGACCACCATCTAAGTGAGCAATGAGCACATTGTCATGAGTTTCCAATTTAATGTGCTTTCTCTGTATTTCACTATTAATCATTTCAGAACCCTTCTTTATTTGACTAACATTAGCCTTGCTATTACTTATATTTAACGACTGAGAATAATGACTACAGGCCGCTAAACTTATTGCTACTGCTGACAAAACAGCACTTTTAAGTATCTTCATGATGCAATCCTAGTCACCACATTTTATGTCTCTAAGCTCGATATCTCGCTGGAAGAATCCGTTCAGCTTTGCTTAACTTTTATTGAAAAAATATGAAATTAGTAGCTACTAAGCATTAACAATAACATTGTTATGGTTTAATATAACAATGTTATTTTTATTGCGCAATAACTTTGTTATGGAAAAAAAAAGTCCTCGTACACGTTTATTAGAAGCAGCAATGCGAATAATCGAAAACCAAGGTCCTTCTCAAATTAAAGCGAGAACTGTTGCTTTAGAAGCAGGTCAGTCCACTATGGGTGTTTATACTCACTTTGGCGGGGTGCCTGAGCTGCTGCAAGCCATAGCTGACGAAGGATTTACCCAACAAGCTCGTTTATTTAAAAGTATAGAAAACACAGACGAGCCAATGACAAACATGTGTTTAATGGCTTTAGAATGCCGAAATTTTGCTATGGCTAATCCGCATCTTTATGATTTGATGTTTGGCTTGTCTATTCAGGGACGATATACACCACTTCGGAGAAGTGAAGCTTCAGCCAATGAAAGTACAGAAGCATTTAAAAATTCTTATTCATACTTACGTCAAGAATGTGTCAATCTGATAGAAACAAAATATATTCGAGACATTGACCCTGATGTTATGGCGGCACAGTTATGGAGTGCACTGCATGGATTTATTATGTTAGAGCTTGGGCAACATTTTACTAGTTGCCCTAATCCAACCACCGAAATTCTAATTCCAATGTGTATTAATCTAATAGTTGGATTAGGTGCAGAAGCACAAATAGCAGAAAATGCGGCGAGTAAAGCTCTAACTATCTGGAATTCAAAGAATATCGTATAAAGCTAGCTATATAAAATGATGTCAACCGAGGCATCATTTTATACAATATTGAAGTTATTCTAAAAACTGAATTACCTTTCCCACAAAGTCTTGATGAAATTGAAATATTCCTCCGTAACCTGTGTCTGGGTAAATAATTAATAAAACTAAACCACGCGTTTCAAATTCAATCGCATCATCAGCCATTGCTTGAACAGTAGCTGGAGTTTTTCTTTGTGAACCGCCAACACTCCGATTGTCAAAGATGATGCCCCACTTTTCTTTAGCAATCCCATCAATGGCACTAGGATCCCAATCATCAATTACAGCACTAAAATGATTTAGCAGAATAATTGGTGTGCCTTCTTTTTTTCCAAATTCACCATAAGTAAATAAAGTCTCATCAACATTGAGCTTTAAGGTTAGTGAATGATTTGCAGAGCTTTTATTTTTTGTATTCAATTTCTTTCTCTATTAATTTTGAAATTGGTTTGAAAATCGTATGAGCCAATAAAAACTAGAAATAAATTCGATAAAAGTAACTATCATTTTAGTAGTAACTATTTTGTTTTTAGATTATGATGAAAATATCAAGGTGAAACTGAATAGCGAACACCTTCAAATTGGAAAAAATGGTATGACTGGTAAAGTAGTTCTAATTACAGGTGCATCTTCTGGTATTGGTTTAGCAACAGCAAACCTTTTACATGAGGCTGGATTTATTGTTTATGGCACAAGCCGACAAGCAAAAGATTCATCAAAATACAAATTTCATCTTATTGAGTTAGACGTAAATCAAGATGATTCAGTTGCCCAAGCCGTTGAGAAAGTAATAGCGACCGAAGGAAAAATTGATGTCTTAATTAATAATGCTGGGTTTGCAATAGCACCTGCTGGTGCCGAAGAAAGTTCAATGCAGCAAGCACAGGCTATTTTTGATACCAATTTTTTTGGTGCGGTTCGAATGACTCGTGCTGTGATTCCACATATGCGCCAGAAACACTCAGGATTGATCTTAAATATCAGTTCAATTCTTGGGCTTTTACCTCTGCCTTTTGGTGCACTTTACGCTGCTTCAAAACATGCACTTGAAGGCTACTCTGAATCTTTAGATCACGAATTAAGATCTCAAGGCATTCGTGTGTCACTTATTGAACCTGCTTACACTAATACTTCTTTGGGAGTAAACTTACTCGAAGCAGATAATAAAATTTCTTTTTACGATCAAACTCGTGAAAAGCTACATAAACAAATGATTAATTCAATTAATAAGTCAGATGACCCGAGTGTGGTTGCCAATACAATTTTAACCGTCATTCAAAGCCAACAGGTCGTACCACGCTACACAGCAGGAAAAACTGCAAAAAGCTTAAAAGCGTTAAGACGATTTGCACCTGCAAAGATCTTTGACAAATTAATTCACCGTAGCTTGAAAGTTTAGAACAAACCCAAGCCTATAAAACTTTAAAAATAATTTCGAGAAATAGAGGTTTCAAATGAAAGCAGCCTACATTAGCCGTTATGGCAATATTGATGATATACAGTTCGATGAACAGCCCAAACCTTCTCTAACCGAAGATGCCGTGCTTGTTAAAGTTCATGCAGCCAGCATTAACCCTCTCGACTTAAGAGTTTTAGAGGGTGAATTTAAAGCAATTCTCCCAGTGAAGTTTCCTTTCATATTAGGCAATGATTTTGCAGGTACAGTCGTAGAAGTTGGATCGAAGGTTACCCAGTTTAAAGCTGGAGATGAAGTCTATGCCAAGACAGATTTAAACGGCGCTTTTGCTGAATATACTGTGGTTCAACAGTCTTCACTTGCACTGAAACCGCAAAATATTTCAATGGAACAGGCGGCAGCCCTACCATTAGTTGCCTTAACTTCGTGGCAAGCACTAGTTGAAATTGCAAAAGTTAAAGCTGGTCAAAAAGTGCTTATTCATGCAGGTTCAGGTGGTGTAGGTTCAATTGCAATTCAACTTGCCAAATCACTTGGCGCTACGGTTGCGACCACAACTAGTGCCAAAAACAGTGGTTGGGTGAAAGAGCTAGGTGCTGACATCATCATTGACTATAAAACAATGGACTTTGAGCAAGAACTTAAAGATTACGACGTAGTCTTAGATACACAAGGCGGGAAAACCTTAGAAAAATCACTGAACGTTCTTAAACGTGGTGGACGTCTTATTAGTATTTCAGGACCACCTGACCATGCTTTTGCAGAGGCAATTAATCCGAACTGGTTCCTAAAATGTGTTATTCCGATGTTAAGCTGGTCAATTCGACATAAAGCAAAAAAACGCGGCATTACTTATACATTTTTATTTATGCAGCCAAATGGTCAACAGCTCTCAAAAATTACTGAACTGCTAGAAGCTGGAAAAATTAAACCCGTAGTTGACCAAACCTATGACTTTATTCAAATTAAAGAAGCGCTCCAATATGTAAATACTGGACGAGCAAAAGGGAAAGTTGTTTTACAATTTGATGAATAAGGTACATAGCTCAAATATTATCTAGATTACGCAAGAGTTCGAAGATTATATAGCCGCTCATATGGCGGCTATAGACCATGAATAAGATGAATTAAAAGGTCTTATTCATTATTTCTGAGCCTAAAAGAAGCAATATTCGTATAAGCTTTTATTTAGTTAAGTTCTTTTATTGTAGATAAAAAAGTTAAGGCTTGCTCAGTTGACCCTTCATTTAAAGGGCTGTGGTTGGGATTAAAGTATCGCAAACAGGCACGTATTATATCGTCTACCTTAGGCACACGGTCTTGTCGAGCTGCTCGGAAATAATCTTTGAAACGAAAACGATGTGGTAATTGCGCATCTTGTTCTACTAGATTTTCGATAGCAACATAAGCCAAAACGATAAATAGAGGGAACGTGAAAACCGCTGCCCCCACTCGAAGTACATTACTATTGCTAAAATATCTAAACATTGCATCGGCTACTTCACGGTGCTCAACCTCTTCAGCCCCGTGCCATTGCAATAACCGTAACATTTCCACATCGACAGGTGCTTGTTGTAATCCCTCTGCATTGAGAACCCAATGCCCTAATACTCCAGTCAGATGCTCGGCAGCAGCCACCATTGCTAATCGAGTCGTTAGCCACATCGACTTTAAGCGTGGATGCTTCAATTCATAACCTAATGGTTTTGGACCAATCATGTCATTAAATATCCAATTCGTCATCTTGGTATAACGACTTAAATCAATACCCAAAGCTTCTATATGCCGTGTTCCGAGAGTGTGCCCATAACTATGAGCACCCTCTTGTTTAATAAAAGCTATAGCTGCCTCTTTCAGTTTTTCATCTTTAATATAAGGCAATGCTTCTCTAAACGTCTGACAAAACCAACGCTCTGGTGCAGGTGTAATTGGGTTAATTGAATTTAATATTTGTGAAACTATGGGATCATCATAAATCCAATGACATGGGGTTTCAGTAAAATTAAATACTGGACGCCGCGGAACAATCACATGGTTTTGTCTGATTAAACTATTCATGATAATAAATCCTTATATATCAAAAGCGCTTCCCATTAATCCTGAGTCAGAATGTTAAAGCCCATACGTGGACCAAAAGCAATCAATGTTCGCACTAAACCCTTAATCGCTTTCGGCTTTTGTCCACTACTAATACGGCGAAATTGCGAAGCATGCCAAGCGAGTTGCAAATAGGCATCTACTGGTTTGTATCCAATGGCTGGAATTTTTGCTGGTTTTAATACCGATTTTCCTGCTAACAGTTGTTTGGCTAAATCTGGCTGTACTGCAAAAGGCCGAGCCAATCCAACCAAATCGACCGTACCATTGGCAACAATATGGTTCATAAAATCTACATCGCGCAGTCCACCTGTTAACATGAGTGGTAATTTGCTTTGTTTGCGAAGTTCGGTGGCATAATCAATAAAATATGCATCACGCTGAGCAGAATGATCTGGCGCATAGCCTAACTGTGCAGGGGATTCATAATTCCCGCCTGAAATCTCTAATAGGTCGATCCCTTCTGCTTCTAAAGCTAATGCAATGTCTATCGACTCTTCCTGACTTAAGCCACCTTTTTGAAAATCGGCAGAGTTGAGTTTTACACTTAATATTTTGTCTTTGCCTATTGCAGCTCGCACAGCCTGAACTGTTTCAATGAGCATACGGCGTCGGTTTTCAGGACTACCGCCCCACTTATCTGCTCGAACATTGGCTAGAGGTGATAAAAATTGTGAGAGTAAATAGCCATGTGCTGCATGAACCTGTACTCCATCAAAACCAGCTTCAATAGCCAGCCTCGCAGTTTGAGCGAATCGATTGATCTGCTCATATATTTCTGCTTCGGTCATCGCACGAGGAATACGAATAATATTCATGGCAGGTAAATCAAGCCCAACTGCTGAAGGGCCTATTGGCTTTTTCAAAAGTGGTAAAACTGCAACACGGCCGGGATGGTTAATTTGCATAATAATTTTGCTGCCATTGGCCTTAGCAGCCTGAGCCCATAACTTATTTGCTTGCAGAAATTCTGCTGACTCTAAAACCACATTTCGTGGTTCAACAAAAGCACGGTGGTCAATCATCACATTGCCTGTGATTAATAACCCTGCTCCACCTCTGGCCCAAGCTGCATAGAGTTGCTGTAAGTCAGTGGTCGGTGAACCATGCCGATCAGCAAGTTGTTCACTCATGGCAGATTTGGCAATTCGGTTTGGAATGCTAATGCCACAGGCTAACGTTAAAGGACTTGCTAATGTGGGTTTTGAATTAGGTTTTGTCATTTTGTTTCTTCCTAAATTTAAAAATCATTCATTAAGATATAGGTCTTTTAATTTCATCATTTGTTCACGGTTATCGTGTTGCCAAGGATGAAAATCTTTAGAATAAAAATCTAAGTAACTGCGGCTAATTTTTCGGATCACACCTTGACTGCCAAGCAAATATTTCAAACCCACAAATAGGCTTTTAAAATCTCTATTTTTGCCAGAAGCCTTTAAAAGCTCTTTTGTTCCTCTGCTGGTAATTATGAGAAAAGAAAGCGTGGTTTCTAACATCACCAACCGTAAGAAATAAGGTCTATTCACTAAAGATTGATAGACATCAAACGCCACAGCTTTATGCTCTGTTTCTTCAATCGCATGCCAAGCCCAAATTTTTCGCAAATGAACATTAAACAACTCTAAGTCTTCGGGCGCGATACTAATAAAATAGTCCGCTAAAATTGCCGTTAAATGTTCCATACATACCGTGCAAGCCAACTGATGCTCTAAAGAAAATCGTTGCTGCAACATACGGTTCATCTTTTTAAAACGTTTATAAATACGTTCAACTGGATAACCTTTTTTAAGCATGACAGCATTAAGCGCATCGTGCTCTTTGCCGTGATGAGCTTCTTGACCAATAAAAGCTCGGACTTGTTTAAGCAAAATAGGATCGCTAATTTTGTCCTGATAATTACGCACACTATAAATAAACTGCCGTTCACCATCTGGAAACGCACTCGATAAAGCAGTAAATAACATGGTCAGCAAGGGATTATTTTTAAACCAAAACTCTGGTATTTCATCTGAAAAAGATAAGTCTAACTGGCGCACTGTAATGTCAATTGATGCGGAAATTTTAGAAAAATCTTGTGCTGGCTTTGACTCAAAAACTGCATTCATCTTTATTCTCCAGCTATAAAACGCGTGGATTAAACTGACGTAATAAAAATAACGGCGTACGTAACCGAGGTATTTGAATCGGTGGAATTAACCCTCCCGACAAATCAACGCGATGTAGTCTGGCCTCAATAACTTCGCCTAACCCCATATCATGTAAAGGATCGTTTGCTGTGCCTGTAAAACGTAAGTTCATTTCAACCTGACGCACTTCAACTGAGTGTTCTTTCGGGGTAAATCGAACTTCACGTGGTAAACCAATTCCTAATCCACCCGTAATATTCCGATGCGGTAATCCTAAAATTGGAGGTGCATCATGAATGACTTCACCCAGCTTGGCTTCCATTTCAATTAGTGTTGTACCTCGGCGTGAAGCTTTACTTAAAATGCGTTTGCCATCATTTTCCCAGCTAATTTCTCCCATCTTTTTAGGGTAGCCGAGCAATTCACGGCCAATAATCATGGCGCGGTCATCGTCCAAAATCATCCAAGGACAAAAGATTCCTGTTTTATTGCCAACTTTAATATGAACAAATAGACCCGCTTCATGGTAAGCGCCCGTATAGACATTTTCTGGGAAATACGCACAAAACAGATCGGCTCTGGCAGGTTTAACTAGTGTCATTCCAGATGGTAACCAGCGCGCCATTGCTTTTTCATCAATTTCAACAACAGCAGTCAAATATTGAGCATTGTGATAAAGCTTATTGCCAAGATTGGCTAAACCTACAGGCACACGTAAGTCATTAATCAACTGTTTCATTGGCTTAATCTCGAAAATACTTGTTTAAGAATGGGCAGCAAAATAATGCGTGGTGTATAACGCCCTCCAAAGGTTTGGGCCTGTGCCACGAAACCCGGAATCACAATTCGACAATTCCGATCCATTCCTTGAATGGCTTCTTTGGCGACGCGTTCTGCGGTTACCCAAACAAGACCGCCACCAACACCATCAATTTTTGTAATGCCTGCAACTTCGTTAAAACCAGTTTTGGTTGGTCCCGGAGCCAGCAATGTACAGCTAATCCCTGTCCCTTTAAGTTCGCTATGTAATGACTCGGCAAAAGAATTGGCAAATGCCTTGGTTGCTGCATAAGTTGCGTTTGCTGGGGTTGGCTGGTGACCAGAAGTAGAACCCACAATGAGTATTGCCCCAGCTTTTCTTTTAATCATTTGTGGCAACACGGCTAGAGTCAGGTCATGAATTGCCACCGAATTAACTTCAACTTCTTCACGCTCTCGGTCTGCATCTAAGTCTTGTAGGCAACCAAAAGTCGCAAATCCAGCGTTATTACAAAGAATGGCTACTTCAATATTTTCTAAATAATCACGAAATTTAGCTCGCGCCGCCCGATCACCCAAATCACATGGATATAAATCTATGGATATGTGATATTCGGCTTTTAATTTTTCTGCGAGTGTCTCTAGTTTGTCTACACGACGAGCCACTAAAACTAAAGAATAGCCCCGTACAGCAAACTGTTTTGCTAGCTGTTCACCAATGCCCGATGAAGCGCCAGTAATCACAACTCGAGAGGAAGCTTGTGGAATAGGTAAGCTCATAATTGATGCTCAAAATACAGTAAATTGATTATTCCGAACTTTTAACTTGAGCGTGAGATGCAGATCAGACATACTGATAATCATTTTCGGCCATAATAAAAAAACAATATGAAAGATCCTTATGGGCTTTCCAAAGCCAGCATTCCTATTTCTTATGCGCATTTGTTATTAGAAATCATGGTCGACAAAGGATTTTCTGCGCTTGAAATTTTGAAGAAAAGTAAAATTCCCTTAAACCTTTTAGATCAACTAGATGCGCGAATTACTCCTGTGCAGTGGTCTAAACTGGCATGGGAAAGCTTGTTATTGTCGAAAGATTCTGGCTTAGGATATGAATATGGGCTAAAACTGCGTTTAACTGCTCATGGCCCGATGGGATATGCCTTAATGAGTAGCCCAAACTTACATCAGGCTCTCGATGTTTCAACGCAATTCTTTAACATGCGATTAAAAGATTACCGCATTGCTCTGCTAGACGATCATGAATTTTCTATTATCGAAATTAAAGAAACTCATCCTGTTGTCAGCAATCAGCCCGCGCAAGTGGAAAAGCTTAGACGATTTTTTTATGAATGTTTGATGATTGGGGTGATTCAAGCTGGTCAATTTTTGATAGAGCATGACTTTACTGAAATTGAGTTATGGGTGGATTGGCCAGAACCTACCTATCACAAAGCCTATCAACACTTATTGCCACCTATTCGCTTTAATCAAGCGACTAATCAAATTCGATATACCCAAAAGCTTCTAGATTTACCCATTAAAATGGCAGATCCGATTGCTTTTAAACAAGCTCTGGCGCAGTGTGAAGCTGAACAAATCCGTTTTTCAGAGCAAATTAAAGATATATGCCTGACCGTAAAAGCCGAACTAAACTTAAAACCACAAGTGGGTTATCCCTCATTTGATGAAATTGCGACTCGCTTAAACATGTCTAGCCGAACATTGCGGCGCCATTTGAACCAAGTCGGTTCTTCATATCTCCAATTGCTTGAAGAAGCTCAACAAAAAGAAGCTGAACATTTGTTACTTCATAGTGATATGGATATACAAGAAATTGCGCTTTATCTGGGCTATATACAACCTACAAATTTCACACGAGCTTTTAAGAAATGGACAGGTCAAACACCCATTACATTTAGAACGAATCAATAATGTAGATCTAACAAAATATATCTTGCTGTCTTGCTATTTTTATGTATGATTGAGTAATCACTCAATTAATGTGTTTATATATGGCTCGTCCACGCAGTGAAGATAAACGTAATGCAATTTTAAGTGCTGCTATTGAAACATTAGCAGAGCTTGGCGAACGTGCGTCTACCTCAAAAATTGCAAAAGTCGCTGGTGTCGCGGAAGGTACTTTATTTACCTATTTTAGCAATAAAGAAGAACTGCTGAACCAGTTATATCTTTCACTAAAGGCTGAACTACGTCAGGTCATGATGCTTGGTTACCCTACTGATTCTGACCTGCAAACACAAATGTCACATATTTGGCAAAGCTATTTGGACTGGAGTTTAGAAGCTCCTCTTAAACGAAAAGTCATGGCACAGCTTTCAACCTCAGAACAGATTACTGAGCAAAGCAAACAAATTGGTATGCAAACCTTTTGTGACCTCACCCAAAATATTCAAAAACGCATTAACGATGGCAAATTAAGAGATTATCCACCGTTATTTATTGCTTCAATTTTAGGTGCGCTTGCAGAAGTTACACTTAATTTTATTGCTCAAGACCCTTCTCAAACCGAGCTTTATCGTAAATCTGGTTTTGAAGCGTTTTGGCATGCAGTTTCAATTTAGATAAAAGTTAAGGATGCGCGGCGTCCTTATTTTTAAACGAATTAATGAGTGAGCAAGTACTCATTTAAATAAATCAAAATAAGCACTTAGCCCAAGTTCTTATTTGCACATATAGGTTTGTTCCAATAAGGAAAAACAAGATGACTATTTCAAACACAACAGACTTGCCTTCTCCCTTAATGCCATCTCAACAGCACAATGGCAAATTTAGAAATACGCGTCCAAATCAACACAAGCCTTCTTTTGGCAAAACACTTCAGCTCATGTGGAAGTTTTTATTTAACAAACCAAAAGACACCGTTCCAAACAAAAAAATTCCTATTTTAAGTTTGTCGAAAGAGCAGTTATTAAGTGCACCCGATCACTCTCTATTTCGTTTGGGCCACTCAACCATCTTGTTAAAACTGCAAAATGAATTTTGGTTAACCGACCCAGTGTTTTCAGAGCGTGCTTCGCCTTTTCAATGGCTTGGACCAAAACGTTTCCACCAGCCACCAATTAGCATTGCGGACTTACCACCTATTAAAGGCGTGATTTTGTCGCATAACCACTACGACCACCTCGACTACCATGCAGTGATGCAACTTAACGATAAAGTTGAGCATTTCTTAACACCGCTTGGTGTGGGTGACACACTCATTAAATGGGGAATTCCAGCAGAAAAAGTTCAACAACTTGATTGGTGGGATACTACCCATGTAGATGGACTAAAATTGGTGGCTACCCCTGCTCATCATTTTTCAGGCCGTGGTATGGGCGATAGCAATGCGACGCTTTGGGCCTCGTGGGTAATTATTGATAATGACTTACGTGTATTTTTTAGCGGTGACACAGGCTATTTTGATGGATTTAAAGAGATTGGACATCGTTATGGCCCATTTGATCTGACCATGTTAGAAACTGGTGCTTACGACCCTGAATGGCCTGATGTCCACATGCAGCCAGAGCAAACGTTACAAGCACATATCGATTTAAAAGGTCATTATTTGTTGCCTGTACATAACGGTACTTTTGACTTGGCCCTTCATGCTTGGGACGACCCGTTTGAACGTATTGTCGGTTTAGCTCATGAAAATAATTTAGCCATTAGCACACCGCAAATGGGTGAACTCTTGAATCTTAATGAACCAAATGTCGAAAATTATTGGTGGCGTTCGTAAGTTTGAAGAAATTATTTGGAGAGTAAAAGAATGCTTTTGCTCTCCAATCTTAATATTTTAACTTTTCTTATGTGCCTTCCAAGGAAACTTAATTGTGCATAAAACAAAAACCAGAAATAAAAATTGAGAAATATACATATAATTCAGCAAGTCTCGGCCCACTTTTAATGTAATCCAAGTGTTGTGAATGACATCACTAAATATAATGAGAAAAGTTAGAATTAAGCCGATACGGGGTCTATAAAATAGAAGAATTGCTGCAAGTGGATCAATAAAGGTTAAAGATGTCCAATAAATACAGGTAAATAGTGGTGCATTGTTATAGTCCCATAATAAACCGTGCATTAGAACTGTTTGTAAATGATTGAACCCTGCACCGATAAGACAAAGTGCATAAATACATCTAATAATAAATTCAGTTTTCAAAACAACTCTCTTATTCATTCATCGTGCTATGTAAAAAATATTTTTATTCAGATAAAGCTATTCAATATTTTAATTGAAACAATCTACACAAATATAATTTAAAAGACTCTATAAATAAAAGATAAATGTCTACCCCCTTTCCTCTATCTTACTTATAAGTTGTGAACTACCTCATTAAACATCTATTAGAAATTTTTACACTCAAGAGAACTAAATAAATTATTAAAAATTCATTATTTGATAAAATTTAGATTATTCAATTAGATATATTCATAACCAGCACTTTGACAGCGTTTATTTAAAACTAGGACTAACTCTGTCTTAGTTTTACTATTGACTCAAAACACAGACTATATTAGTCTGTGTTTGTAATTGATCAATTATGAAATTAAATGGCTTATATCACTAGTAGCGTCGAGTATGCGATTCACTGTCTTCTTTTTCTTGTGAACAATGAAGATAAACCTTTGAGTAGTAAGGATCTGGCTGAATTACAAGGAGTCTCTCCGAGTTTTATGGCCAAGATTTTTCCTAAACTTGAGAAGGCAGGTCTCGTTATTGCTCAAGAAGGTGTTCGTGGTGGGTATTTACTGGCTCGATCTGCTCATGAAATCAGTTTTTTAGATATTGTGAATGCAATCGAAGGTGAAAAACCACTTTTTGAGTGCCAAGAAGTTCGTGGTAAATGCGCAGTCTTTAATCATGCTCCACCAGATTGGGCAACCAGTGGTGTATGTGCAGTGCATGTCGTCATGCTACAGGCCGAAAAAGCCATGCGAGATGCGCTAGGTGCTCATACACTTGGCGATATTGCAGACCGTTTTGGCCGTTATGCACCCGACGTATTTTTTAGTGATGTAAATGGCTGGATCAATGAACGCATCGAAGGAAGAACAGCAAAAATGCGGAAAAATAAAATCTCACGGGATACTCCCGACTAATGAGCTTAAAGGGTCTCAAACCCTAGAGTAATAACACCCCCTAATCGTTTTAAACGCCTTCTCAGATTTTTCGGACAATCAGGGAAAGGATTCGCTCACCCTAAATTTTGTGATGAGTTGGAATGTGTTGTCCGAAAATATATCAAAAGGATAATCAAATGAGTAAGCGTATTATTATTGCTGGTTCTGGCTTTGCTGGTTTATGGGCTGCACTTGCTGCACAAAGAGCAATTTACTTAGCGTCGCAAGAACAAAATATTGAAGTAGTGATGGTTTCCCCTAGCCCAAATGTTGATATTCGTCCTCGTCTTTATGAAGCTGTGCTTGAAAACATGAACCCTGATATTTCAGAGTTATTAAGTGTAGTTGGGGTTAAATTTCTGGCAGGCTGGGTAAATAAAATTGATGTCGACCAACAGGCAATTGAAGTTTCCACCACCGATGGCAGCAAACAAATCTTAAGCTATGACCGTTTTATTCTGGCAACCGGAAGTACTACGTTTATGCCCCCAATACCGGGCCTTACCGAATATGGCTTTAGCGTAAGCACACTAGAAGATGCCGAAAAACTAGATCAACATCTTAAAAACTTAGCCAATAAAGCTGCAAATGCAGCGCGTAATACAGTGGTCGTTGCAGGTGGTGGGCTTACTGGGCTAGAAACCGTTACTGAAATGCCTGAACGTCTGCGTAGCATTTTAGGTGAAACTGATGTCCATGTAGTTTTAGTTGATTCCTCAACAGAAATTGGCGCGGCGATGGGTGACCAAGCTGCTGCCGTTATTCGAGAAGCTCTTAGCGAGCTTGGTGTGGAAGGTAAAGCTGGACTACGCGTTACTGCACTTGATGCATCAGGGGTAACGCTTTCTAATGGCGAAAAAATCGAAACACAAACCGTGATCTGGACTGCGGGCATGCGAGCCAACTCACTAACCTCTCAAGTTACTGGTGAAAAAGATAATTTAGGACGTATTTTAGGGGATGCTTATTTACATGCACCTGAAGCAAAAAATGTTTTTGTGACTGGCGACACTGTAAAAGTTCCAACCGATGATTTAGGTAACTTTAACGTGATGTCTTGCCAACATGCCATGAGTCTAGGCCGTGTAGCGGGTTACAACGCTGCGGCAGAACTAGTTGATTTACCACTTCATCCATACAGTCAACCGAAGTATGTGACGTGTGTTGACTTAGGTCCTTGGGGCGCACTCTATAGCGAAGGTTGGGATCGTCAGGTTCAATTTGTGCGTGATGAAGCTAAAAAAATTAAACAAGAAATTAATACCATCTGGATTTATCCACCAGCCGCAGACCGCGAAGCAGTTTTTGCAATAGCTAACCCTGATTTTGTGATTGTTCCTTAAAGTTAGCCTTGCTAGATCACACCACTTTATTTAAACAGTCGAAAAGCAAAACCGTCACTGGTTTTGCTTTTCTAGTTTATATTTGAATCATTAACAATTATGACTTTTCTAGCTCTTCTACTATTGCTAAAGCCGTCTTTCTAGCTGAAAAAGGGTTTTGACCTGTAATTAACTTGCCGTCTTGAACGACATATGGAGCAAAAGGAATAAAAGCTTTTTCATAATGAGCGCCGTATTCTTTCGCTAACTCTTCGGCATTGTACGGCACTTTTTTTGCTACCCCTGCCAAAACCTCTTCACTCCAAGCAAAGCCTGTTAACTTCTTATCTTTTATCAGTCGCTCACCATTTGAAAGTCGTACATTAAGTAACCCACAGTAGCCATGACAAACACTTGAAACAATGCCGCCTTTTTCATAAATGTTTTTGGTAATTTCTTGGAGCTCTGGGTTATCTAAAAAATCCCACATCACCCCGTGACCACCTGTGTAGTAAATCACGTCATAGTCTTGCCAATTGATATCGGAAGGCTTAAAGGTATTTGCTAACAGCGTAATAAAAGCTTGATCTTTTTCTCGGTCTTTAACAGATTTATCAGCAACTAACGGTGCAAGCGATTTTGGTTCAATCGGGGTTTTGCCACCATTTGGACTGACAATGTCTTGCACATAACCTTGCTTTTCAAATTCATCATAGGCATGAGTGAGCTCGCCTAACCACAGCCCTGTTTGTTGATCTACATCCTTATAGCGTGAAACATTGGTCACGACGTGTAATATGCGTTTAGACATTTTCTCACCTCACTTTTCATATTTATAATTCTATTCTTTCGTCTATCAAAGCATAGAAAGTTGTTACTGAAAGTGTGTGCTTGGTAAAGTTATGAACCTTGCTTTTATGTTACTATAAGTCTAAAGTTAGCTTGAATGTCAAGAGAGTATGTGGCTATGAATATTAGCGAGTTATCGAAACTAAGTGGTTTAAGCACCCCTACAATTCGTTACTACGAGCAAATCAAACTCTTACCTAAAGCAAAAAGAAAATCGAATGGCTATCGTGAATATACCGATAATGATTTGAAGCAACTTTCTCTCATTCAGCAAGCCCAGCAAGTTGGGTTTTCTTTAGCTGAAATTAAAGGTTTTTTGCCCTCGAAAGTTGTCGCTTGGGATCATGATGCACTTATTCAAACGATTGAAACCAAAATTCAGGAAATAGAACTTTTAGAACAAAAACTCAAGGTGAGTAAGCAAAACTTACGCACTATGATTCACGCCATTAATGATAAACCCGATGAAATAACGTGTGAGCAAAATGCAGAACGGCTTATGACCCTCTATTTCGACAAAGTAAATACACCTTAGTTTTAAACTTTAAATAGAACTTTTGTTGAAAAAAACCAATTACAGGCGAACGCTGTAATTGGTTTTTTTCATATAAATATTATAGAAAAAATTAGCTTATCTTTTGATAGTGAAGACCGAGAGCTCCAGAAGCAAACGTTTTATTTTCAATAAGTTTAAGATTGGTCTTTTGCTGAATGCCTTGAAACAGTGGCAAGCCCTTACCAATCAGCACGGGCGAAACTGTAATTTTATATTCATCAATTAAATCAAGTTGCATCAAATAGTGCGCGAATCGAGGACTCCCCAGAATCACCATATCCTTGCCTGATTGCTGTTTCAGCTTATTAATTTCTTCTTCGACATGGTCTTTTACAAGACGGGAATTATTCCATTCAACCGTATCTAATGTGGTTGAAAAAACGATTTTTTCAGTCTTTTCAATCCACTCAGCATGATTGCGTTCATGCTCTGAAGCTTCTGGATTTGAAAGCATGGTTGGCCAGTAATTATACATCATTTGGTAAGTCGCACGTCCCCAAATCACCGTATCGGCAGTGCTCAAAACTTCTTTTGCATGATTTGCTAAATCGGCATCGTAAGCAATCCAGCCTATGTCCATTGCCCCATTTGGACCTTCGACAAAACTGTCAAGCGATGCATGTAGAAATAGTATGAGTTTTCTCATTATTCTCATTCCTTTGTTATGAAAAATATTTATCGCTTTTTAGTATATTCAATTTGAATTATTTCTTATGGAGTGTTTTGTTTTCTGTTTTTCTTTTTATCTATAGAAAGCTATATTTACTTGAAATATTTAAAAATAACCCGAACAAGAATAACTCCTTATTCGGGACTATTTATAAACATGCTGTTTTGATAAAAGCTTTTAATTAATGACCAGCGGACCAGAACCCGGCAGCTCAGTCACTAGCTTATAACCCATCAGTTTTGCTGGCGTATATGTACCGCCTTTCACGGTATTTTTGAGTAAATAATTCACCACAGTCAGTGAGCCATTTACGGTAAGGCTATACGCATTTTCTGTTTGGATACGGGCAGTTTTGATTTCCCCACGTGAATTTCTGGCTTCACCCCAAACATAGGTAGGTACTTTCGCGCGGAGTTCCTCATTTGGTCCCACAACTGTTTTTTCAATACGCGACTTAATAAACTTCTGCACGGCATTGATTTTTAATATTGGACGTACATAGTTCATCATTTTCGCACCAAAAATCATTTTGGGAAATGCGGGTACAAATACTTCAATGTTTGGAATACCTGTTGTATAGAATGCAGTAGATACGTCTCCCCATGGAACACTCATGGCACTTTTTTTACCGTCACCAAAATCAATGGTCCGCACATAATGTGCTAATGGAACGGTGGTAATTTTTCCGTTTTTACGAATTTTTCCGCCTTCGGCCATGCCTTCTGTACTTGTTTTAGCAGTACCCGGTGAAAACCCTGTTCTAGAGTCAAAACCAAGTGCTAAATGAGTTGCATCTGGTAAGGCTTCTTTGAGCGCAGCAGCGACACAGTCTGTTGGAATGACATCAAAGCCAACACCCGGACAAAGCACAATATCGGCTTTTTCAGCTTGGCTGTTAAGTGACTGTGCCAATTCAAATACAGAGATTTCACCCGTAATATCTAAATAGTGAGCGCCTGCTTTAATACACGCTTCCATCATGGGTTTTGATGTCGCTGAAAATGGCCCTGCACAATGCATGACCAGTTTAAAACCTTGGACTTGCTCACTGACCGCATCTACGTTATCAAGGCCAAAAGCTTTATAGTCAAGCCCCAACTCTTGAGCTAATGTTTCAACCTTAGCTTTGTTACGACCAGCCAAAGTTGGTTTTAGACCTTGGCGTAAAGCTTCGCGAGCGATTAACTCGCCCGTGTAGCCATTTGCTCCATAAATTATCCAGTTTGAATCATTCGGATTTGTCATAACACAACTCACTTATTAAGAAGCAAATGTATAGTCACGCATGCCTTTTTTGTATTGGCGGGTACGGCATGACATCGCTGATTGTTGCAAAATTAAAGCCCAAGCTGGTGAAACATTTGGTTTTGTTTTTTTACCAGCGCTTAAATTACGTAACTGGAATTTCACCACTGCCATATTAGCAAGAGAAGCGAATGTTTTATTTTCCCACGTAATTGGCTTGAGTTCAGGTGAAACATTTTTGCCGTGTTTCCAAGCATTTGGCAAGTTAGGTTCAATCGCTAAAGCTGTGGCAATACCGACCATATCTACACCACTTTCAACTACTTGCTCTGCCACTTGTTTACGGCGTATGCCACCTGTCACCATAACAGGCATTTTGGCAACTTTACGAATTTCTTGTGCAAATTCTAAAAAGTAAGCTTCACGAGCAAGTGTTCGGCCATCACGCGCTTGACCTTGCATTGCTGGCGCTTCATAGCTACCGCCTGAAAGTTCAACCAAATCAACTGCATGTTCATTTAGCATTTTAACCACTTGTTGAGCATCTTCAGCGCTAAACCCACCGCGTTGGAAATCGGCTGAATTTAGTTTTACTGCAACAGTAAACTGAGGTGAAACCACTTTACGAACCGCTTCCACAATCTCAATTAAAATGCGAGCGCGGTTTTCTAAAGAACCACCCCACTGATCTTGGCGTTTATTGCTGAGTGGAGAAAGAAATTGGCTTAGTAAATAACCATGCGCTGCATGAATTTCTACACCAGTAAATCCTGCTTTTTCACCTAAACGCGCCGTGTTTGCAAAACGCTGAATCACTTCTGCAATCATAGATTCAGTCATTTCAATTGGTGTATTAAAGCGATTTGACATTTTGCCAAGATCAAGTGAAATAGCCGATGGCGCCCAAGTCTGCTGACCGAGGTTCGCTTGCATTTGACGCCCTGGATGGTTAATTTGAAGCCAAATCTGAGCGCCTTTTGAACGACCAATTTGTGCCCATTTTTTAAAAGTATCCAGATGCTTTTCATCTTCAAGCACTACGCCGCCCGGTCCAGTCATCGCTCGGCGGTCTACCATCACATTTCCAGTAATGATTAGACCAACACCACCATTTGCCCAAGCTTGATATAAACGCATTAATTCTTCTGATGGTGCATGGTTTAAATCGGCCATGTTTTCTTCCATTGCCGCTTTAGCAATACGGTTAGGAATATATGAACCATTTGGGAATACTAGCTTTTCGAACACTTTCATTGGAATGACCTCATTCAGTATGGCTTTACTTTAAGATTAAAGCTAACTTTAATGTCAATACCTTTTCGCGCTTCTATATTTAATTAATTGAATTTATTATTTTTATATAAAAAAAGAGGCACTCGACATGCCTCTTTTTTTTAAATTTTGAAACTTTTAATTATTCGCGAATAAATGCCAATAAGTCAGCGTTAATCACTTCATGATTTACAGTTAACATGCCGTGAGAAAAACCCGGGTAGATTTTGAGTTGGCTATTTGGGAGTAACTCAGCAGATTTTACGCCAGAAGTTTTATAAGGTACGATCTGGTCGTCATCGCCATGCAACACCAAAACAGGAATGGTGATTTTCTTTAAATCTTCGGTGAAGTCAGTTTGTGAGAACGCCACAATACCATCGTAATGTGCTTTTGCACTGCCCGTCATACCCTGACGCCACCAATTAGCAATGATACCTTCAGATGGCTTCGCATCTGGTCGGTTAAAACCATAGAACGGGCCAGATGGAAGGTCTCGGAAAAATTGCGCACGGTTGGTGAGAACTTGATTTTGCAGGTCATCAAAAACTTCTTTTGGTAAACCTTCAGGATTATTTTCAGTTTTAACCATAAGTGGTGGTACTGCACTGACAAGAACAGCTTTTGCAACGTTTTCTTGACCATGACGAGCAATATAGTGAGCAACTTCACCGCCACCTGTAGAGTGGCCAATATGAATTGCATTTTTAATATTCAGATGTTTAACCACTTCTGCCACATCATCTGCGTAGTGGTCCATATCGTGACCATCCCACACCTGACTTGAACGTCCATGTCCCCGTCTATCATGAGCCACTACACGAAAACCTTCTTTAAGGAAAAAAAGCAACTGTGTGTCCCAATCATCTGAACTTAAAGGCCAACCATGATGAAAAAATAAAACTTGGGCATCACGTGGCCCCCAATCTTTATAGAAAATTTCTACGCCATCTTTTGTGGTTACATATCCCATCTTTGTTCTCCTGGTGAAAAACCGCTTGTTGATTCGTTATAAAGATTTGAATATTTATACTAAGCTTAAAGTTAACTTTAAGGTCAACTATATTAATCATCTTTTAAAAATAAAATTTATATGAAGACGCTCATCAAGTTTGTATCTTTTTAATCTTTAATTGTTTTTATTTTATTTCTTTTAAATGTCAAAGATTTGACATATCAAAATTAAAGCCTTGACTTTAAAGTTAGCTTTAAACTTATAGTGACCACATTGGCTATTAATTAATACGTCTTGTTAAAGACAACGGTAGCTACTCGGTCAATTAATGTAAAGGTGAACTTTCATGAATACAAAACAACAGTTTACTGAAGTTGAATTCGGGCAACAAAAAGTCAAAGTACCGAAAGGTGGTTATTATGACCGTTTTAGAATGAATCCTGACCTAGACAAAGTGGCTCAAGATCCAGCTGCCGGCAATATCGACTTTTTCCGCCATATTCCTAAAAAAATTGTGGAATCACGAGTAGGTCCTGTTTGGGCACCCAACTTTTATTATCGTAGTGCAAATGTACAACTACTCATGCTTGCGCCTATTAAGCAAATTAAAGCAAAACTTCCTGCTGAGTTAACACCATTACAACCATTTCCAGGTTATGGGTTGGTCGCCGTTACCTTCTTTACCTATTCAGTTTGTGACAATGACCCTTATAACGAAGTATCGATTGCGATTATCGTACGTCAACCTAATGCTCGTGGGCCACATATCGTAGAGTTAATGAAATCGATGCGTCAACGTCATTTTTATGCCCATGTTTTAGCTTTGCCAGTTGATACTGAAATTGCCAGAGTGCGTGGTGTATATGGTTACCAACTACCAAAATGGTTAACTAAAATTGACATCGACATTAACCCAAAAGAAGTGCAAGCCAATATTTTTGATGTTAATGGAAAATTAGATTTAAGTTTGAAAACTGCTGTTTCTACTTTAAAACGTGTTGACTCTGAAACGCATATTAATAAAGCAACCATGCTACATGTAGTGGATGGGAAATGGCATCAAACCGAAGTTCAGTCCAACATTCTTTCTTTTGCGCAAAAGCTTTTTCCAAAGAATGTTCAACTCGAGAAAAATGAGGGGCCTTTAACTACATTGCTAAATGAATTAGGCGTTTCAAAAAATTTACGCTTAGATGTTATTGAGGATGCTCAGGTGGTACTTAATTTGCCAGTTAAAATTTAGTAATGCTTTATTCAATGAGATTAGAGTAGTTAAACTAGATATATAAACATATTTCATGATTGTATTTTCTACATCTAAAGGCCTACTAACTAAATAGTAGGCTAGTTTTCAATACATTATTACCAAATTTTATTTCAGTGGCGATACTGAAGTTGGTGATAGTGAGTTCTTTAAGATATTGAGGATTAGGTTGTTATTTATTATCAATTTCTGGCACTAATGCCCCCTTATCTATTTTATTAAATCTTTCTTGAGTAAGAAAATAAAACCCAAAATCACATGGTAATTTTGGGTTAATACAAAAAATAAGCACGATCTATATGCGAATATTTGGAGACAATAAACCATGTTTAATCAATCTTGCACGAATAATATTTCGGCTTATTCCTAGTAATTTTGCAGTATGCAATTGATTGTGATGACAATATTCATAGGCAGCTCCTGTAATTTCTGCCTCTAATTGCTCATTTAAATCTTCTATTCCTTGTTCAAACCAACTAAACAGCAATTGTTTTAAAGTTTGATTTGAGTTGCGATAAATCGAAAAATCATATTCAGAAGTGAGTAATTTATGCTTGAAACCGGAAAGTTGGAAATCATAACTTTGAATCACCCCATTTTTACAAATGAGCAATGCGTGATGAATTGCATTTTCTAATTCACGAATATTTCCCGGCCAATGATAATCAACGAGCAATTGTTGAGCTTCTTCACTTAACATAGACGGTTTCTTATTCAGACTCTGCGAATAGTCATAAATGAAGTGCTGTGCTAGAGGTAAAATATCACCAGTTCGTAGGCGAAGCGGTAAAACATGGAGCGATGCAACTTTTAATCGAAAATATAAATCTTCTCTGAAATTACCTGCATATACGGCTTCTTCTAATCGAATATTCGTTGCAGCAATTACTCTGACATCAATTTTTTTGGTCTGTCGAGAACCAACCCGAACCACTTCATTTTCTTGTAAAATTCTTAGCAGCTTCACTTGAATGCTTGGTGATAAATCACCAATTTCATCTAAAAAAATGGTTCCGCCATGCGCTGCTTCAAACCACCCGATCTGATGGCTTATAGCTCCTGTAAAAGCTCCTTTTTCATGACCGAACAACTCTGTTTCAGCCAACGTATCAGATAAAGCACCACAGTTTACAGCAATAAAGGGTTTATTCTTCCGATTAGATAAAGCATGAATCTTTCGAGCAACCAGTTCTTTGCCTGTTCCTGTTTCACCAACAATTAAAACGGACGCTTCGCTTGGTGCGATTTGTTCAACATAAGACATTAAACACTTTGAATTTTGATCTTCAAATACATATGCACTAGCTTTAACCGTACGTACGAGTTGGCGAGATTCGGGATGTTTGACGATATCCATAATAATCTCCAAAATTTAAAGTGGATGAAATCAATCTGAACGAGTACTTTTTCTTAAATCAAAAAAATAGCTAAACAACGTACCTTAATCTAAGTTTTCTAGATAACTAATACCAATAATATTAAGTGCAAATAATATTAAATTTAATTATTTGCTCATTTAGAGTACTCGATGTGAAATAGGCAACATTCCAAAAGCATAGTGTTGTTTATGCAACAGTACATCAACACTTTGAATTTAAAGCCAACCTGCCACATGAGAAAAAAGATACAGTCTGTTGAAATTTAATAAATATTTTATTGGCATAGTGTTTGCTGGCTGCATGCTATGAGACTTTAGTTTGGTTGATCTCTTATGATTTATCTAGCTATAACAACTTATAAATCAATTGAAGCACCAACCAATTATTTATTCGTCCTTCACGCCACATCGTGAAAGTAAGTCTTAAATTATGTCAAAAATAGATAAATAAAGGATAAGGCAAGTATGAACGTTTTTAATCAGAACCACAGTATTCGTAGTCTTTCTGATGTTATTCCTGTTGCACAGTCTCTGGCTCAGCAGTTTGCGCAAACTGCTATAGAACGAGATAAAGTTGGCGGTACTCCTAAATATGAACGTGATTTAATTCGTCAAAGTGGTCTTCTTTCTTTATCTATTCCAGAGCAATTTGGTGGCTTGTCCGGTCAGTGGCAAGACATCTTTAATGTTGTCAAAATCTTTGCTCAGGCTGATAGCTCACTCGCCCATGTTTTTGGTTTTCATCATTTGCTATTAGCAACGGTTCGCTTATTTGGTAATTCACAGCAATGGCAGCGTTGGTACCAACTCACGGCTGAAAAATCGTGGTTTTGGGGAAATGCATTAAACCCGCTCGACAAACGTACCGTCGTAAAAAAACAAGATGACTGGTACGAATTTTCTGGAAAAAAAAGTTTTTGCTCGGGTGCGCTTGACTCAGAAATGCTTATTGCATCAGGAGTAGATGAAAAAACTGGAAATCTTTTAATTGCAGCGGTACCAACCTCACGCTCAGGAATTACGTTGTACCATGACTGGGATAATATTGGACAACGTCAAACAGACAGTGGTAGTTCCATTTTCGAACGGGTTCGTGTTGAAATAAAAGATATGTTGCTTGACCCAGGGCCACTAAGTACACCATTTTCAACGTTAAGACCTTTAATTGCACAATTGGTTTTTGTGAATATGTTCTTGGGCGTTTCCGAAGGTGCAATGCTTGAAGCCAAACGTTATACAAAAACTGAATCACGTGCATGGTTTTTATCTGGTGTGGAACATGCAGACCAAGACCCTTACATCTTGCGACACTATGGGGAGTTCTGGTTAGAGCTAGAAGCCTTACGCCTGTTAAACAAAAATGCGATTACCAAATTACAAGAAGCATGGGACATTGCCGAAAACCTGACAGAACAACAACGTGGAGAGGTTGCTATTGCAGTAGCAACAGCAAAAGTAGCAGCAACACGAACAAGTCTAGATATTACCAATCGTATTTTTGAGGTGACAGGAGCCAGAGCAACTCAGGCATCATTACGATTTGACCGATTCTGGCGCAATGTACGAACACAAACTTTACATGATCCCGTGGAATATAAGCTGCAAGATTTAGGAATTTGGGCTCTAAATGATCTTTATCCCAAAGCATCATTCTATTCATAACATCATCGACAACTGGATACTTAGGAATATAACCGATATGCATCGAACTCCCACCGACAGAAACGATTTGATATAAATGAGAGACCTATATTAGATGCGGCATAATATTGTTACGCTACCTGAAATTACCCAGCGCAGTGACTCACATAAAGCCACGGCACAGGTATTTAACGACCCAGAATCCAAAAAATTGCTTGAATATATCAAGCAGATTGCACCCAGCGAAGCGAGTGTATTAATTCATGGGGAAACAGGTACAGGTAAAGAGCTCATTGCCAGGCAAATTCATAACCACAGTAAACGGCGTAATAAACCTTTTATTGCCGTAAACTGTGGTGCTTTTTCTGAGACACTTGTCGAAAGCGAACTCTTCGGCCATGAAAAAGGTGCATTTACAGGGGCATTATCGAGCAATGCCGGATGGTTCGAGGCTGCAAATGGTGGGACATTATTACTTGATGAAATTGGGGATTTATCTAAACGGATTCAGGTTAAACTTTTAAGACTATTACAAGAACGTGAAGTAGTTCGTTTGGGCTCTCGTAAAAGTATTCCTGTAAATGTACGAGTACTCGCAGCAACAAATGTAAACTTAGAACAAGCCATTCTTAGCGATCAGTTTCGCGAAGACTTATATTACCGTCTTAATGTGGTTACCTTAAACATTAAACCTTTACGTGAACGAAAAGGAGATATTCTACCTCTCGCCTATCACTTTATTGATAAATATCATGCTCAACTTGGTTATGACAAAGCCGATTTTTCCAACGCTGCAAAAGAAAAAATCAGCAATTACTGGTGGCCTGGTAATATTCGTGAATTAGAAAACATGATCCATCATGCGCTATTAATTTGCCAAAATAGCATTATTGAAAGTCATGATCTCACATTAATTCAACCACCCACTCAACTAAACTCAAATAAGCTTCAAGAAAAAAAAACCAGTGAACCCGTCATAAATCCTAAATTAAAAGAAGTTTTTCATCAGCTATTTCAGCAAAATGATGGACAAATTTACGCACAATTTGAAGAGCAATTATTGCGAATCGCCTATCATTATTGCCATCAAAATCAAGTTAAAACTGCACAAATGCTAGGTTTAAGTCGTAATGTCATTCGTTCTCGACTGATTGATTTAGGTGAGTTGGTTGTAAATAAACGTGGCGAATAAATTATTTTTATCTATCAATATCAAGCCAGTCATCAATCATTTGATTGATGACTGGCTATTAAAAGCTAAGCAATCTCTCCTAAATATGCTTTTTGAATTTGTCCAGTTTCATAAAGAACTTGAGTCTGTCCAGAAGCTTTGACTTCGCCACTTTCGATGACATACGCATAATTAGTGTAGCCAAGTGCCAAACGAATATTTTGTTCAGCAACTAAAAAACTCACACCTTGCTCTTCAGAAAGCGACTTAATTAATTCAAAAATTTCATAACTAATCTTAGGAGCTAACCCCATTGAAGGTTCATCTAATAAAACCAACTTTGGCTCTGTCATCAATGCCCGACCAATGGCGAGCATTTGCTGCTCACCACCAGAAAGATAACCAGCCAATGTCTGCTTCTTTTCAGCAAGCCTTGGAAAATATTGATAAACTTTTTCTAATGCAGTTGAAAGTTTGGCGCCCGAATGATGCGAAATAAAACCGCCTGTTCTTAAATTTTCATCAACAGTCAAATGTGTAAAACAATGACGTCCTTCGAGGACTTGCACCAAACCTTTTTTGACAATATCACTTGGATTTTTCCCAAGTATGGATTCACCCTGATATTCAATTTTGCCACGGTGAATTTGCCCATTTTCAGCAAAAATCAACTGTGATATTGCTTTCAGAGTTGTACTCTTACCAGCTCCGTTGGCACCAAGCAATGCAACAATAGAACCAGAAGGAACAGTTAAACTCACCCGTTTAACTGCCAAAATACTCTGGTCATATACGACTTCAATATCATCGACATTTAACAATGGTTCACTGCTTTCAGGTTTGGTACTGTTTAATGATTTAGACATGCGGTCATCTCCTGATCTTATTCTTCAGTTGCGCAATCTCGAACTTTTATGCCTTGCTCTTTGGCATATTTTTCTGAAGATTGTTCAATAATCGGACGTAATAAGCTGCGATCTGCTTGTACCCAATCACTAATTACTTTCCACTCTTTACCGTCCCATTGTTGGAAACGTACCGCACCACCGCCTTCATGATCTTGGCACGATAGTTTTAAAGGCTGTACCAAACCATATGCACCAAGTTCTTTTAGACGTGCTTCAGTTAAGTTGATATGTTCAAAGCCCCAACGGACCTCTTCACCAGTAAGCGGACGTTTACCAAATTTATTTTGTGCCACATGTACTGCTTCTACATTCAAAATACCGTTTACCACACCTAGGTTATAGTAAACCGTACCAAAACGATTTTTATCGGCAAGATCTGACTGGCCTTTATCAACAACAAGTTGTTTAATCTCTTGTAATACAGGGAAATTCGTTCCTGATGGATGAGTCGTAATTGAAATAAAACCATTTGCTGCAGCACCTGCTGGTGCAGCATCTTCTTCTGAGTTTGACCAGATATTTCCAATAATTTTATTGGTTGGGTAACCCACTTTCTGTGCAGTTTTTAATGCAACAGGATTCATTACACCCCAACCACGAAGGATGACCCAATCCGGTTGAATCCGTCTAATATTTAACCATTGAGATTGTTGTTCATTACCGGGATGCGGTACTTCAATGTTGGTTACTTCAAAGCCATACTTTTTTGATAAAATCTCAATGACTGGAATAGTTTCTTTGCCGTAAGGAGAACCGTGATATAGAACCACGATTTTTTTACCTTTTAATTTTTCCAAGCCACCGCTTTGCTGACCTAAATAATTAATAATTGCAGATACTTCACTATATGGATTGAGCTGCAATGGAAACACGTATGGGAAAACACGGCCATCCGTAGAATCTGTACGCCCATGATTAATAGTAATCAACGGTAATTTATCTTTTGTTGAACGCTCCAAAGTTGCATAAGCGATACCGACAGATAAAGGGTTGGTTGCTGCAGCAGGCGCTCCATTTAAACCATTCTTCAAACGCTCATAGCATTCTACCCCTTTTTCTACTACGTACTCGGTTTCACACTCAGACCACACCAGCTTCACGCCATTCACACCGCCTTTGGCATTGACGGCTTTCATGTAGTCAATAAAGCCCCCAAAAAAGCCCGTTCCCCCAGCAGCGTAAGGGCCAACCCGATAACTCTGTAACGGGAAATACTGGGCATTTTTATCCGACAATTGTGTTTGCTGCTCAGTTGCGGCTTGTTGTTTTTGCTCAGGTGGATTTTGTTTGTCTTTTTTCGTGACAAACACAATAGCGACTAAAGCGATGGCAATAACCACCAGCCAAAACCACAAGGATTTAAATAACTTCATAAATTAATCTCTAAATAAACAGAAAAAAGTGTTGTTAAAACAATTAGTAACGTAATGGCCATTTTCTTAATCTGTGATACAAATTACGTAGTAAACGGCTTAATCCTTCTGGTTCCTTGATCAAGAAGTAAATGATCAAAGCCCCGAAAATAATTTTTTGTAGATTCTGTAGTAGTGCTTGATCGATAGCCTGTCCAAAAACAGCTTGCCCCAAAACACTCAATAAAATAGGCAACAGCACAATAAATGCGGCGCCCAAAAAGCTACCGGTTAGGCTGCCTAAACCACCAATAATGATGATGAATAGAATTTGAAATGATCGATTAAGATCTAGCCCATCTGCTTCAATGGTTCCAAGATAAGCAAAAGCCCAAAGTGCCCCCGCAATACCGAGATAAAATGAACTGATCGCAAACGCCAGTAATTTAGTCTGGCTCACTGGAATGCCGATGGTGATTGCCGCAGTTTCCATATCTCGTACAGCACGAAAATTACGACCATATTGACTATTGATCAGGTTGCGAGCCAAAGCAGTGAGAACCACAACAATACTTAAGGTCAATAAATAGTGCCCGACTGGGCTATTTATGGAATGACCCAATATTTCCATACGAGGAGCAGTAATCACTCCCGAAGCATTATTGTTAGTAAACCAACCATACTGTGTGAATAACCACGGTATAAAAAACTGTGCAGCCAAGGTAGAAACAATTAAATAAAAGCCTTTAATTCGAAGACTTGGCAGACCAACCACAATCCCGGTTAAAGCAGCAATTACACCGCCCAAAAAAATGCTGACCAGTAATGGCAACTGAGGAATTCGCAGCTCTAAGTTATAAGTTGCAAATGCGCCCACTGCCATAAAAGCTGCAGCACCTAATGAAAGTTGTCCGGTATAACCTGTCAGAATATTGAGTCCCAATCCGGCAAGTGCCAAAACTAGAAAAGGGACTAAAATGGCATTAAATAAGTAATCTGGCCCAACAAATGGAACGAAAAGAAAGGCAATCAATAGTGCAAAAATAAATAAAATACGATGCTCTTTTAGACGGAAAATGCGTTTCTCATCTTTATATTGCTGTACATATTGTCTTGCTTGGCTAAATAAAAACATGGCTTATACCCTCGTCACTTGTTTCTGACCAAACAGACCAGTTGGGTATACCAATAAAAAGAGAATCGCCAACACATATGGAAACCAGTTTTCAATTCCAGAGCCAATAATGCCGCCTAAATAAATCTCCGCTAGTTTCTCGGTTGCTCCCACAATCAAGCCCGCTAAAATCGCACCTGCAATCGAAGTAAAACCACCAATAATCAGTACAGGTAATGCCTTTAGTACCACCAATGAAAGCGAGAATTGAACACCTAAACGTGCGCCCCACAACAAACCAGCGACTAATGCAACAAACCCTGCCACTGTCCAGACTAATATCCAGATATGATTTAAACGGATCCCAACAGATTGTGCGGCTAAAGGATCATCAGCAACTGCACGTAGTGAAATGCCAAAGCGAGTTTTACTAAATAAAAGAGATAAAATAATGACCAATGTTCCAGCAATACCTGTTGCGAAAAGATCAAACTTACTCAGCATGATGCCAAAGAAATTGATGGGTAAATCAGAAATTCCCAGATCTAATCCATGAACCTGTGTTCCCCATACGGTTTGAGCTAATCCCTCAATAACATAACTCAAACCCAGAGTTGCCATGAACAATGTAATGACAGAGCGATTAATTAAATGTTTTAAAATCAATGCATCAATCAGTAGCACCAGCACAAAAATGACAAATAGTGTGACAATAAAAGCCACCACAAATGGAATGCCACGCTCAGTTAAATTGACAAAAGTTAAGGCTGAAAATAAAACCAAAGAACCTTGTGCAAAATTAAAAACACCCGATGCCCGATAAATCAAAACAAACCCTATGGCAACCAAGGAATACATGACACCTGCCAACGTACCCCCTAGCAAGACTTCTAAAAAAAATGACATAAAAAAACTAACCTCTTATTTTTTAATTTATTTGTATATGCTCAATGCGCTTCAAGCGCTTGAATCCCTAAATATGCGCTCAGCACTTCGGGATGTTCTTGAATTTGTTGTGGTGTGCCTTCTGCAATCTTTTTGCCATAGTCCAGCACCACAATATGGTCGGAAATATCCATCACGACAGCTAAATCATGCTCAATCATGAAAATGGTTATATCCAATTGTTGATTTATCTTTTGAATAAACTTGGCAATACTTCGTTTTTCAGCATGATTCATTCCAGCCATTGGCTCGTCTAAAAGCAGAAACTGAGGTTCTGCTGCCAATGCTCTTGCCAACTCCACACGTTTTTGCAAACCATAAGACAACGAGCTAACCAATTGGTCTCGGTATTCTTGTAGATTCAACAGTTTTAAAATTTCTTCAGCTTTAAAACGCTGTAAATCATCATTTTTTTGAGTGCTTGGTAAAGACAATAATGCACCTAACAATGAGTGACGACTTTTTAATACTCGTCCAGTTAAAACATTGTCCAATACTGACATTTGCTTGAAGAGTGCTAAATTTTGAAAGGTGCGCGCAATTCCTAAATAGGGAGCATGCTTTGCCTTATAGTTATGCATAACCTGACCAGCAAAAATGATCTGACCAGATTGCGGCTGATAAATGCCGTTAATAATATTAATTACTGAACTTTTGCCGGCCCCATTGGGACCAATTAAAGAATAAATCTCTCCCTCTCTCACCTCTAAGCTAAGCTGCTTGAGCACTTGTGAAGAGCCAAAAGATAAATCAATTGCCTTAAGTTCTAGCAATACCACAGATGATACTGACATATATTCCTCGTCTTAAGTTATTGTTGTTATTGGCAAAGAATGAAGCTGCGAATTGTCCAATTGGGTACTTTGCCATTCGGCATATTCTCCCCATTCGTGTAACTTCACACCTAAACTTTGATAAAAATTTCGTGTTACAAGCGTTACAGGCTGCCCCACTGTTAAAGCCACTTTAAGATGTGAAAAACCCAACTCTTCTAAAATGACTTGCTTAAATAAGGCAAAGCTAAACTTATCAATCAAAGATAATTTTTCTTCATTTTTCTGTTTTTGAAGTGCATGCTGGTAGTATTTTGCAAGCCATTTATCACTTGGTAAGCGGTTATAAATTAACTGCTCAACACGGGCATAGGTTTCATTGGTCCCTAAAATCAATGTTGGCGAAATAATCTGTCTATCCTGATCGCGAGTATTTAAAGTCTCAGGAATATTTAAGTTAAAACCTGCAAGTAGCCATGATGACCATAGATAACGAATGTGCCCAACACTTGAAAAAGCACGCGTAACAAATGCTTCCTCATGATGATCTAAGTGGTGGTTTTGAACTAAATGTTTGGCCTCTATAATCAAATCTTGATGAGAATATTGCACTCTCAGTCGTTGATTAGACTCAATCCGTTCAAAGCTAAAAGCAATTTGTGCAGGTTCGAGCTGAGTCTTTTTAAAATCAATACGATATTTCTCGTCGGAATTTTTTAATAATTTATCGACAGCTACAACATAGTCATATTCAAATGTACTTAATTTGCTTTGTTCAATATAAAAAATATAAATTGGGTGATAGCGTAATGTCTCAATTGAAACAAGCTGCTCTAGCTCTTCTACGAGAATATAATCTGGCTTTAAAATCGCAAGGTGTCGTAAAAAGTCTTCTGTTGTTAATGTATCAACACTTTGGTCAATCAATTGAACTTCGCCACCTAAAGCCTGTATAGCCAGACTAATAGCAACTACATCAATATTCGGAGCACTGACAATAAGAAAAGTTTGCTTGTTTTGAAAACCACACTCATAAAGCGCAGACGCGTATCTTTCGCTAAGTTCTAGTAAGTTTTTCCATGACCAGTGCTGCCACAGACCCAGCTTTTTATGTCTTAATGCAATTGCATCTGGACGTGCTGTTGCGTGGTATGCCAACAGTGAAATAAGACTTTGCGAATAATCTGACATTTTTGCAATACCCCCCTCATAACGTCGATTGTTAAACGATGAGATAAAAAAATATTGCTGTTATATTTCAATTTACATGCCAAATATTTTTACAAGTATTTTCAATAGTTTATAAAAATATCTTTCTCTATCTGTGCATAAAAGTGATAGTTTATTGTTGAATCACTGTTTTTCAGGCAACAGTTATTACTTTAGTTTCAAAAAGATTTTTTTAGAGAAATCTCAAGAAAAAGTTTTGATTAATACTTTTGATTTTCATAATAGCTCTTCTTCGCGTTAAAAGAGCTATTATTATTTTTATCAATATCTTAGTTAAATATTTAACTAAACTACAAAGAAACCATGTGTTCCATCTGTATTCAGTTGGGCAACTAATCCATATTCCCACTCTAAATAGTCTTGCATAGCTTGGATAGAATTATCCGTTCCTTCATAAGGGCGTTTATACCGATCTATGCGGGGTGATAAATACACATGTTTATCAGTTTCCAAAACAAAAGTTTTTGCCCATGCCTGATTACCGCCTTCCAAGACATAAACATTTTCTGAAATTTTAGCTTGAAGAGCAGATACTGCATATTGTGCTAACAGACTAGTACCACAAGTCACAACAATTTTATGGTTTGTTGGAATTTTTTTCTCATTAAACAGACGTTCAATATCTGCTTTTAATACCCATTGAGCAGTAGGAATATGCCCTTTTTGATAGTTTGCACTAGTTGTAAAATCCAGAATAGTGACTTCTTCACGGACATCTAACCATGCTTGCAATTGTTCAGGTGTGATCCGATGTTTTATATGCAATAACGGAACAACTGGTTTCCATGCTCCTTGCTCGGTAAATATTGTCTGAAAATCCGCATCGAGTACGTAGACATCCCAATTCATTTGCGCCAACCAAGAGGCAGTCATATAAGCACGGACGAGTTGATCATCAATGAGTACAATTCTGGCACCGCGTACACTCGCATAATGGTCAGTTTCCTGAACTAGTTGCCCACCACCAATCCAACGGCTATTAGGTAAATGCGCTTGTATATATTCTTCTTCTGACCGTACATCAAAAACATAGGTGGTGCGTTCACTCTGTTGTTGGAACAGTTGTAGTTGTTCCAAACTAATCGTTTTTACACCAGCCTGCTGTGTTAATTGTTTGGTATTCTCTAATATGCCTGATGGATTATTTTTATTAGCAAAATTAGTATATTGTTGGTGTTGTCCTAAAGCTAATTGTTGCTGTGCCAATGTCCAACCAATCGTACCATTACGTAAAGCATAGACTTCATGTCCAATCTTGGCATTAATCAATGACTGTGTACCAATTAAACTACGTGTACGCCCCGCACAATTCACAATAATTTTAGTATTTTCATCTTTAACAATATTTTTAGCATGAAGTACCAATTCAGCACCAGGTACGCTGATACCGCCCGGAATACTCATGGTTTGATATTCATCAAAACGACGAGCGTCCAGAATGACAATGTTTTCCTGATCATCAATTAATTTTTTGACTTCTTGAGCTGACAGTGACGGCGTCCCTTTATGATGTTCAACAAATTCACCAAAGGCTTTACTTGCCGAATTGACATCAATAAAAATTTCACCGCCTGCATCTTTCCAGCCTTGTAAACCACCATCCAATAATGAAATCTGCTGATAGCCCAATGCTTGTAACTGTTGATAGGCACGTTCTGCCAAGCCCTCACCATTGTCATAAATAACAATATCAGTAGACAGACGAGGTATTCGATTGAGAATTTCTACTTCAAATTTGGAAAGAGAAATATTGGCAGCAAACAAAGGATGGCCTTGAGCATATGGATCTTCTTCACGTACATCAATTAGTGCGATTTCTTGACCAGCCAATAGCTTTTTGCGGATATCTTGATAAGTTTGAATATTGGTTGTCATATTAATGTTCCTGATTTGAATAACCTGAAATAAAACGCTTTGCTGTGCCATCTAAAGCAAAGGTATAGCGTTCTACTTTGCCAATATCAGCACCATAAATGTGGATGCTAATTGAAACCTGATCGGACAGCGCATTACTCACTTGATGCACATCACCCGAAGCTGGAGTAAAAAAATCAATTTCGCCAACTTTTAAATGATCTGGTTCACCTGTGATCTCAAAATGCCCTAATGCATTTCTTTGGTAACGCTGTGAGATTTCTTCACCTTGCAGGACACCAACGACTCCCCAAACTTCATGATTATGGATTGGTGTAGTTTGTCCCTTATCCCATACAAAACTGACAATTGAAAAATGATCTTCCGGATCGCGATATAATAAAAACTGTTGATAGCGTTCAGGGTTCGGTTGCCGATAAGAGCTTGGTAACCAATCATTTAAATGCAGCAATCTACGAAACTCTGGAATAAAAGATTGTATGAGATCAACATCTTCTAATTGCTGTGAAATTCCATATTCAATTCTTTCAATCAACGGCTGGAGTACTTGTTGCAACTGACTCATCTTTATTTTTGCTCCACTTTAAAACCAGTATCAAATGAAGATGTCACATCAAACTTTTTATCAATCAGCTTATATTTGGTATAAAAATCGGCAGTTCCTTGAGAAACTTTGATCACTTCATTATCGATCGGCTCCCACGAGGCATTACGGCGTTTAAAAGCTTTGATTCCCACATCCTCTGGTAGTCCAGTTATTTTTGCATAAGCTTTACCAAACTCATCTCCGTGTTGTCCTGCCCAAGCTTGCGACTCTTTTAAACGATAGATGAAATCTTGAATTGCCACACGTTTATTCTGATCCTTTAAAGATTTATCCGTGGCTGCTAAAAAGGTATAACCTGAATACAAACCACGGCCATTAACCACAACACGAAAATGATCCTTGAGCTCAGCATATGCCGTATATGGATCCCATACCACCCAAGCATCCACTGAACCATTGGCAACAGCTAATTTTCCATCGGCAGGCGGTAAAAATTTAAACGTCACATCTTCAGGCTTCAGACCTTGTTGTTCTAGAGCCTTTAAAGTTAAAAGATGACTAATTGAGCCTTTATTAAATGCTAAACTTTTACCCTTTAAATCTTTGGCAGACTTAATTGGACTGTTCTGAGGCACTAAAATAGCGACTGGATATGGATCTGCTTTATACACGGCAATAGCCTTGGCTGTTCCCCCATTAGAATTGGCAAATATAAAAGGTGCATCACCCAAGTAACCAATATCAATCGCATCTACTTTTAATGCTTCTGCAACTGGTGCAGCAGCTGGAAATTCATACCAATTGATTTTATATGAGACATTTTTTAAAGCACCAGATGCTTCAAGCTGTGCACGCATATTGCCTTTTTGATCACCAATATTGAGCACAACCTGCTCCTTATTTGCTTTGACTTCAGATGCCTGGGCATGTTCAGGTGAAGTCTCTTTTTTTGTACAACCGACTAAAATTGCTGTTGTAAAAACACCCAATAAAATTTTTCCATAGTGATTCATTATTATTTCCTTTCTAATTAGGCCGAAATCAGCTGTTGCTGTTGATCATATTTTTCTGTTTTTTCACGGATTTGGGGCAATAGCTCTCGACCATAATCAATTGCGTCCTGAACAGGATCAAACCCACGTATCAATACGCTATGAATGCCGAGTTTGTAATATTGCAAAATAGACTCTGCAACTTGTTCTGGGGTACCCACTAATGCCGTGGAGTTATAACTGCCTTGAACTAAAGAAGTAATACCAGTCCATAAATTGGTATCTAAACGTTCGCCTTGACCAGCTGCTGCAAGTAAACGTTGCCCACCCGTACTTTGTGGTTTTTTTCTGGCAGCTTGCAAGCCAAAATTTTCTAATTGCTTTTTAGATAATTGATAAATTTCTTGCGCTTTTTCCCAAGCTCTGGACTCACTATCAGCAATAATTGGACGAAATGAAATGTTGTAATCAAGTTGGCGCTCATGTTGTGCTGCCAACTGATTTAGTGTTTCAACCTGCTCTTGGGCCCCCGCTAGAGGCTCTCCCCAAAGCGCAAAAATATCAACCTGTTTTGCGGCAACTTGTAAAGCTTCTATGGAAGAACCGCCAAAATAAATTGGTAAGTGTGTTTGGAGTGGTTTAATTTCAGAATAAGCATCTACTACATGGTAATAATCACCTTCATAGCTAAAAGGTTCTTGGCTATACCATGTTTTTTGTACAACTTCGATGAACTCAGCACTACGTGCATAGCGCTCTTGTTTATTTAAAAAATCTCCATCTTTTTTCTGATCAATATCACTCCCGCCAGAAATAACATGTAGTGCTAAACGTCCATCCGTCAGCTGATCCAAGGTTGCCAATTTACGGGCTGCCAATGTTGGAGAAACAAAACCCGGACGATGTGCTAGTAAAAATTTTATTTTAGAAGTATGTGCAGCAGCATAGGCTGTCACTAAAAAACCATCAGCCTGATCGGACCAATAGCCACATAGAATACGGTCAAACCCTGCCTGTTCATGTGCCTGAGCAATTTTGACAATATAATTTTTATCAAAAGTTTTTGTCGCTGGAATAATTTCAGATGCCTCACGGTGCCAGATCATTCCTAAAATTTGAATTGCCATATTTAAATCCGATGTATTTTTTATAAGAATACGGCAGGTCTTAATATGTTAAAAACAAATATTAAATATTTAATAATATTAAAATATGGAATACTAACAGAATGAGTGAGGCTCAAAACATTGCGGACGTCAACGAAAGCGTTATCTTCAACTAATGCTTTTTATATTGATTATGCTCAATAAAATTTCTTGATATTTTATTTCATCCCCATCCTAGTATGCTCTGTACTTTACGGCTCATCTCCTGGCAAATTGATTGATAGACTTCATTCAAATCGGGTTGAATCATATAAAAAAGTTGCACTGATAAATTGAAGTCAGTAAGTTCGATTGAGGTAAGTTGAGCAGCATAAATACTCTTTTCAAAAACTTCTTTAGGTAATAATCCTACTCCAAGACCTTGAGCCAATAAATTCATCTGCAAATTGGTTCCTGTAACCTCAATTTTTATATTAGGTAACTGATTCAATTTATGGTACTCCGATACAAGATATTGGCGAAAACCGCACCCTTCAGTATTAAGAATCCATCCTAAAGACTGGCAATCGGCAAGATGCTGTACAGACATCTTTTTTAATTTTTTAGAAATAGTCGGCACAATTTGTAACTGACCTAAAATTTCTATGTTTATCTGGTCATTCTGTCCATAAGTTTGGGCTGTTGTTGAAAAAATGCAATCTAGCTTTTTTTCCTTAAATTTATCTAATAAATCGATACCCCAACCTGTGCTAATTTCTAAGTTTAATGTTGGATAACTTTGCTTTAAGTCTTCTAAAATACCTGACAAGATCGTGTCTGATAGACTTGTCGCAATACCAATCCGTAAGTTTTGGGTTGATAATTTATAGCTGTTAACTAATTGCCCTAATGCATCTATTTCAGCAGTAACCTGTGCACACTGCTCAAAAATTTGAAATCCTAGCTGAGTCAATTTTAGAGGGCGTGTATTACGGTCAAAAAGTTGTAATCCCAAATCTGATTCTAGATTTTGGATCCTTCTAGTAATAGCAGGTTGTGAAATACCTAATTGCTGGGCAGCCAGACTGGTAGATTGAACATTGACAAAACAAACAAAAGCTTCAATATCTTCAATTTTCATAATAGCTTAGGACAAGATTTATAAATAAAGGTTATATCCAATTATGATGTTTTTTTATGGAATAACCAGTAGTTTACTATTCATTTTATTTCATATAAGTAATGTTTTTAGCTCAACTTATCTCTGCCTGTACTCATAACTATAATTTTATATTTTTCAAAATCTTATTTTTTATATACTTTTATACTCTAGATAAGTTTTCTAAAAATTAGAAAAAGACAAATATTTCATCTTTTCTGACCTTATTTATATATAAAAACTACGCTAGATAATTCTACACTTAGATGTTATTGAAAATGCTCAGGTAGTATTAAATCTACCAACTAGACTTTAGTCATCAGTTTATTTTGCGTACAATTGCCTTATTTAGATTACCTTTTGCTCAAGACCCTAAAGGTATTTCATAGATTAGAAAGCCCTCACCTTGGGCTTTTTATTTTTGAATCATTTAATTGATATTTACTAATTTCTCGTTAGTGATCTACTTGAGAGAAAAGTTACTTTTATTGCTTACCTAAAATGTAATTTTATAGCTTGAAGATTCAGAGGAACTTTTATTATTATCTTAATAATATTTAGTACAATAAAGAGATACAAGAAATGCCAAATCAATTTGATTCTGTTTCTATAACAAAAAAAGCGAATGTCTACTATGAGGGGCATTCTATTAGTCATGTAATTGAACTAGCTGATGGAACAAAAAAGACTCTAGGAGTTATTCTTCCATCAGATAAGGCTTTAACATTTAAAACTCATGTGCCAGAGCGCATCGAAATTATTTCTGGGAAATGCACTGTTCAAATTGGAGATGAACCAGAAGCTACAATTTATTCTAGCGGCGAATCTTTTAATGTTCCTGAAAATAGTAAATTTAAAATTATGACAAATGAAGTGATTGATTATGTCTGCCATTTAGAGTGAATTGTGACAGAAATACTATTTTCTATCATGGCAACTTATTTGGGATTGTATAACTGTTGCGCATTATAAAAGTTAATAATATTTGTATTTTTAGTAAGACAAAGCCTTGATAATAAAAGTTTTATTATTTTTTACAATGAATAAATTTTTAGCTCTAAAAGCGACACCCTTCAATTATAATTTAAAACAATGATTGGATTTAAAAAAACTATTGCAAGAATATAAAAACTCTTTTAAATACAATATATTAAAAAAAATTAAATATACATCCTCCTTTTAAAAATTCACTTATTAAACTATTGATTAAATTCAACCTTCTTTCAAGTTTGATATTAATAAGAAAACTTGATAGTAAGGGATATTTACTGTGAATCAAACTCAGCATCACACCACGGAAGTTGCAATTTTAGGGGCAGGACCCGTTGGATTAACAATTGCAAATTACTTAAGTAAGCAAGGTGTACAAGTTACTGTTATTGAACAATTAGATCAGCTTATTGATTATCCAAGAGCCATTGGTATTGACGATGAATCATTAAGAACAATCCAATCTTTAGGATTAATTAAACAAGTTTTACCGCATACCACCCCAAATCATGCGATGCGCTTTTTAACTCCTAAAGGACGTTGCTTTGCAGATATCCAACCCATGACTCGCGAATTTGGTTGGCCACGTCGTAATGCATTTATCCAACCTCAAGTTGACCGTGTTTTACTCGAAGGTTTAGCGTTATACCCAACAACACAGGTATTTTTTTCACGCCACTTAAATAGTTTTACTCAAGACAAAGAACATGTAACTTTAAACCTCACTACAAAAGACAAAAAACAAGAAATTATTCAAGCACAGTACCTTATTGCTTGTGACGGCGGAAATTCATTTGTACGTCGTAATCTGAACATTAATTTTGAAGGAAAAACAGCACCTAACCAATGGATTGTTATTGATCTTGCAAACGATCCATTAGCTACCCCTCATGTATATTTATGCTGTGATCCAGTTCGTCCTTACGTATCAGCAGCTTTACCACATGGCATCCGACGTTTTGAATTTATGGTAATGCCAGGAGAGACCCAAGAAGAACTTAGTAAACCTGAGAACATCAATCGTCTATTAGGAAAAGTTTTACCTCATACCGATAATATTGAAGTCATACGCCAACGTGTATATACACATAATGCACGTATTGCAGATCGTTTCCGCGTAGACCGTATTTTATTGGCAGGCGATGCTGCACATATTATGCCTGTGTGGCAGGGCCAAGGTTACAATAGTGGTATGCGTGATGCATTTAATCTTGCTTGGAAAATGGCTTTGGTCATTAAAAAAGTGGCAAGCCCTGAAATTCTTGATAGCTATCAACTAGAAAGGAAAGACCACGCGCAAGCAATGATTAATTTATCCGTTCTAGCGGGTCATGTACTTGCTCCACCGAAAAAATGGCAAGGTGTTGTTCGTGATAGTATTTCTTATGCATTGAACTACATACAACCCATAAAACGCTATTTACTAGAAATGCGTTTCAAGCCAATGCCAAAATATAATGAGGGAATATTGGCACCATTTTCAGGAAAAAATACACCTGTTGGAAAGATGTTCATACAGCCTCATGTCCAGTTTGGAAATAAAGACAAAATTTTATTAGATGATGTCATTGGAAATAACTTTGCCATTCTCGCTTGGGGAGTCAATCCAACTTGGGGCATCTCACCCAATATTATGAAAAAATGGATTAAATTAGGCATTAAATTTATTCAAGTCGTCCCTAACGTGCAATTAGATGCACCAAATCAAACTTCTAATGCAGATTTCATTACAATCGGTGATGCAGATAGTGAAATCCGCACTTGGTTTGGTCAAACAAATCAATCTATGGTGATATTACGACCTGACCGTTTTATAGCAGGTCTTGCTATTCCCCAAACGGTGAATAGTATAAGTGAAGAACTTTTTGAAAAAATGCATTTAATTAACTAAAGTTTTTTAAGCCATTCTTTTGAATGGCTTTTTTATATTAACTAAAGTCCAGATAAAATTGTTTTTTAAGTACATCTAAAATCAAATCTATAGCTTTATTAACATGATCTTTTCGATAAGAAACATATAAACCTATCATCGGTAATGGTTCTATCGTCTTTTTAACTATAATTTTATCTCCTAATAGAGGAATCACATACTGTGGTACCAAGCTCCAACCAATTTCCATTCCGACTAAATTAACGTTAAGTAATATATTAGTTGAGTGCTGTACAACAGTGACGTTAAGCTTAGTTTTTTTAAAGAAGTTATGAATAATTCGATAAAGTTCTGGCGATGACTCTTCATTGCAAATCACAAAATCATGTTGTTCAAAACTTTTTATACTAATGCGTTCCTGCTGAGCCTCTGGCGAATTTTTGGGAATAATTAAGGTAAGTGGCTCTTGAAATACCTGAATCGAAACCAGTTCATCTGAATCAGTTCCATAGCGAGTAAAAGCGATATCTATTTCGCCTTTTCTAAGCGCTACTAGTTGTTCATCATCCGTAAGGCTATGAAAATCAATTGTTAATTCTGGGAAATGCGCTCTTATATTGGGCATGATATAGGGGAAGATTTTCATTTCTGCCGCTGGAACAAAACCAATATTTAATTGTTCTTGTTCAACTTTAGCAGTTTGTTGAGCCAAACTAATTGCTTTCTCTGTATGTTCTAAAATGATTAGAGCTTCTTTAAAAAAGACTTCTCCTGCTTTAGTCAGTTCAACTTTTCGCTTACTTCGTATAAAAAGCTGAACCCCCACCTCTTCTTCTAAATCTTTAATCTGCTGACTAAGAGAAGGTTGCACCGTATGCATACGCATTGCTGCCTTAGTAAAATTCAGCTCTTCAGCAACCGCAACAAAGTAGCGTAAGTGACGTAATTCCATGTCATATCCTAATTATTGTCTTTCCATCTTTATTACATATCCAACGATATAAAAATGAAGTCATTATCGTAAGGAATGCACACAACTGGTAAGTTTTCTCATAGCCTATTTGGGCAATAATTAATCCTACCAAAACTGAACCAATGGCCATTCCGAAATCAAATAAAGTAAAAAAGGTTGAAACAGCATGCCCTATTCTCTTTTTCTCAACCGATTGTATTGCCATGGTTTGAAAAATAGGGAAAAGGGATCCGTATCCCATTCCTATGAGTACTGCCGCCAACCAATAGCCCCACTGTGTTTGCATCCAACTAACTAAAAATAAGCCTATTGAAAAAAGGATAAATGAAGGGTAAACCACGGAATTAGCCCCTCTTTTATCATAAGAATAACCTACCCAAGGGCGCACTATAATCATTGATATTGCAAAGATAATAAAAAATATGCTGGTCGCCGCTAATAAGCCTTTTGTTTCACTATAGACACTAATAAAGCTCATAATGCTTGAATAAGACATTGCAGTAAATAAAGCAATAACGCCGATAGACATCACCCTTTTTTCAAAGATATCGTCAAATGTAATACTCCGCTTTGTAGAGACGACCTCCTTATCTTTTAAGGAAGAAACGGGAATAAGAAAACAAAAAATTAAACCTAAACAAACAATGAATGCTAAAAAGGCAAATAAATTATAAAAGCTTGTGTAACGTATCGTGGCTAATGCGATCATTGGCCCAAAAACAACAGCCAGATTCGTAGACATTACGAAATATCCCATACCCTCGCCCTTTCTATGCTCAGGTATAAAATCATTCACTATAGGCACTATTACTGTCGTCAAAATGCTAAACCAGATCCCATGCACACAACGAATAAGCAATAAAAGCCATAACTGATTTGCCCATAAATAACTTAATGCCAGAAGTGCAAATAATAATGCCGAACCTCGTAAGGCATATTTTTTACCTAACCGATCAATAATTAAGCCAGAAAAAGGACGAGTGATAATAGATGAAACCAAAAATAAGGTTAACGCCAAACCAGCCTGACTGATTGAACCGGATAATTCTTTTAAAATATAAAGTGGCAATATTGTGAGTAATGCATAGTAATAAATGAATAAAAAAAGATTGTTCAATACACACAGAATAAATGAACGATTCCAAAGCTTTTCCTTGGTAACTGAATACATTTTTCTTACTCAATATAGATGATTAGTAAAACCGTAATTCGACTCATATGCTCGATATAGTTATGAACTTACTAAAACATTCGGATGATCAAATTTGAAATTTCACTCAAATAATGCCAAATATGAAAAAAGCTCCTAAATATGAGCTTTTTTCATTGTGGTATTCAGATTATTGGGCCTGATGTAATTTGCGAATCACCAAAAGCATCAGTAATGCTGAAATGATAATTCCAGGGATGGCAGCAGAAATTACGCCTGTAGCACCGCTTCCCATTGCGAGTAATTGTCCAGCAATCGCAGGTCCTAACATTGCACCAATACGCCCAACCGCTGCGGCACTGCCTACACCAGTTGCCCGAATCTCTGTTGGATATACAATGCTACCAAATGCATATAAAACGCCTTGCCCACCAATTGTAAATGTTCCCATTAATGCTGCGGCTGCATACATCGCAGTAAGACTACCGGCTCCATTTAAACTAAATAAACCAGCTAAAATACCTATGTACATCAATATAATGACATAAGCTTTACTCCAGCGATCAATCAGAATACCTAAAACAACCGTACCTAATGCAGCACCCATTTGGAAAAAGACTTGAGCTAAACTACCCTGTTGACGAGAGAATCCCAACTCCATAAAGAGAGATGGCAACCAACTCAACATGATGTATACAACCATCAAGGTAAAAAAATAGCTTGCCCAAAGTAATAGTGTCTGCCCTGCATAGTTATTTCTAAATAGATTTTTAAAAGAGCTTTCTATGCGTGTAATAGATTTATCCTGAAATCTAGTTTGTAAAAACTCCCGTGACTCTGGTAAAAATTTGATCATAAGTGGAAGTACAAGAAGGGGAACGATTCCACCAACATAAAAAATTGTTTGCCAATGTCCACTTACATCGTAGGCTGCCAGTAATGACACCAATATGGCTCCTATTGGCATACCACAATACATCAAACCTACAGCACGCCCACGATTTTCGCTAGAAACAGCTTCCGAAACTAGAGCAATTAAATTTGGCATTGCAGCCCCTAATCCAGCTCCTGCTAAAAAACGTACCAACAGCAACATATAGAAACTATTCACCCAAACGGTACAAAGGGTAAATACTGCAAAAATAGCGACAGCCCCGATTAACACCATCTTACGGCCAATGCGGTCTGCATAACGTCCACCAATTAATGCACCGGGTAATAACCCCAATATTCCGACACTAAAAAAAATACCGAGTTGAGAGCTATCCAGACCAAAAGATTCTCGAATACCTACAGCAGCGATACCCGCTGCCTGAATATCAATCCCTTCAATCACAGCAATTAAAAAACAAATGACGATCGTAATAATAGAGTGCTTATTTCCTGCACGGTCCATAGAAAAATCCTTTTCTACTAGTTTAAAAAATCATTCACCATCATTTCTTAACTGCTTTTATTTCTAAATTAGCCTTAAGTTCTATAATTTCATA
>NZ_JADWOM010000016.1:0-109097 GCF_016106645.1 Acinetobacter sp. ACIN00229 | reverse complement strand
ATTTATTTTATCAAAATTAATTATTATATTCCTATATATATAACTTTATAAAATTCCTAACATGACAGCTCTAATCGCTGCTGAAATTTTATTATTCACATTTAACTTCTGCATTGAATTACAGAGATGAAAATTTACTGTTCTTTCAGTTACCCCGAGAATCTGAGCAATCTCTGCTGACGTTTTTCCTTCCGCAGTCCAACGTAGAACCTCTTTTTCCCGATTCGTTAAATAAAGATTAAACTGAGCAAATTCTGTTTCATTCACAATTTTAGCAATACTGGAATGTACTGTCTGAGATAGCCAAAACATATTGGTATATTGAGCTTTCTGCTCTTTTTCTGATAATTGGTCAGTGGACCTTGCTAGTGTTAGCATTCCCCTTGTACCAATAAAGTCACGGCTTGACTGTGCCCAACCGACGTTTAAACCATAAGAACGCGCCTCCTCCCAAAAATCTTTTTGAGATTGTGTGTTTGCAGATTGGCTCGACCAGACAAGAGGTTGAAGTGATAGCATACAATGCTGTACCGTTGGATCCACCCTGACATATTGCTGTTTAACATAACGCTTCTGCCATGCTTCGGGATAATTATTCAACATAATCGTTTTTGGTTCAGCAATAGATAACGGCGACTGCATACCATAAGCACAATAATCAAATCCAAGCTTTGAAGCTGTAGATTTGACTACCTCAAATAGCTGATATTCATTTTTTACCATCAGAGATGCTGATAGTAGATCTTCTTGCCAATTTTCCATTTACTCTCATTAAACCTCATGCATAAATCATTTTTATTTAGTTGCATATAGTGAATTCATAATCCAATTAACAACATTTTTGAGCCTGAGAGGGTGGTAAATTTTCCGGATAAACTGGTTTCAGAAAGCTTTTTAAGGTTGTTATATTGCACATGCGAATTATGCTTGAAAGCCTCAAATTTACAGGATGCATTTTATTCCAAAAATGAGTATTTTTTATTTTCAAAAGGAGCCCATTATTTCTTCTTTTTTGTATATTTCTATTAATTTAACTAAAGAATAACGTCTATTATTGATACTAGCATTATAAATTTTTATTTATTATTTAATGAAACGCATAATAATGATAATGATTTCTAAAATAAGATTTTAATAATAGTATAAATATTATCTACAATACATATGAAAAACTTAAACTGTTGATAATCTTGAAACAAGCAACTCTCATATTGAAGCTATAGATGGGTCAATTTCCGCGTAAGTAAAACTCCCTACCTGAAGTACTTTCTAAAGAACAGCTTAACGTTGTGTATCACCAGATTACGGCTAACCTGTAAAACTTAACAGTATTTTGTTGGCAATAATTTATGTTATTTATCTATAGAACTGTAATTCAAGTCACTTGAATAGGTAGCATGGTCACAATCCCCCCTGATTTTTCAATCTCAACAGATGGTTTTATTCGGATGAATGAAATCCAGCTTATGAGTTACCCCCTCCAACACCTCATATCTATTGTTGAAACTACACAAATTGAAGACTCTCGAATTCTATATTGTGGGTTTACTGAATGGGCAACATCACGGAGCCCAGCTTTAAGTACCGGATGGGACTGGGAATTTATTGAGAACAATGGAATTGCTAGCTTAAAACGAATTGGGCTACCTCGAAGCAATATCATGATTGTTGATTTATCGGGTACAGATATTGGATTTGAGGTTACTGAAACATTAATCGAAAAAAAAATAGATTCTTTGTTTTGGGAACAGTTCATTTATGCTCAAATCAATACAACGCAAACAAAGACTAAACTAAGTCCAAATTTCTCGTAGAAACCTGTAAATTCTTACAGTTACCACCTTTTCAGCTGTCGAGTAAAGTCGCCTGAAAAATAAGTGGAAGCACTTGTAATGAATGTTATTGCTGGATTCCAAAACAATTTTTCAGAAGTCCTATATACCAAATTTAAAAGTTACCGCTACAAGGTATTTGTTGAACATTTGGGTTGGGAGTTGAACTGTCCAAATAATGAAGAACTAGATCAATTTGATAAAATCGATACAGCTTACGTCGTCGCTCAAGATAGAGAATCCAATATTATTGGCTGTGCCAGACTACTACCCACGACTCAGCCCTATTTACTGGGTGAAATATTTCCTCAATTAATGAATGGAATGCCTATTCCTTGCTCACCAGAAATTTGGGAATTATCAAGATTTTCAGCCGTAGATTTCTCAAATCCGCCGACCTCTGCTAATCAAGCAGTGTCATCCCCAGTCTCTATTGCAATTCTGCAAGAAGCGATCAACTTTGCAAGAAAACAAGGTGCAAAACAACTCATTACGACCTCACCTCTTGGGGTAGAGCGGTTATTACGTGCCGCGGGTTTTCGCGCCCATCGTGCCGGACCGCCAATGGTTATCGATGGATATGCCATGTTTGCATGCTTGATTGAAGTTTAGTTTGCTAAATCAAAGTCTAAGATATTGGTGACATAGCAAAGATGAAGGTCTTAAGCCCGAATCTCGTTTCACTAGCTCAATTTTAAAAGCCCTAGTCAAAAGATTAGGGCTTTTCTTTATTTGAAGATTCAAACTGAATATTAAGACTGCTCAGTAATTTTGGTTTTCAAATTTAATTCTGATTTCTTATGGTAAGCCTCATCAGTTTTAGTCTGCCAATCACGTGGCATAAACGAAGTCGATATGATCGCAACGATAGCCATAGATCCAATATAAATCATAATTAAATAAGGATTACCCTGCCCAATACTTAAAAGTTTGGTCGCAATTAACGGCGCTAAACCACCACCAAGCACCCCAGCCAACTGTACCGAAATTGAGATTCCGCTATATCGAATTTCTGCCGGAAATTGACGGGCAAAAAGCTGAGCTTGTGGTGCGTACATAATTGGAAAGACCACGCCAATTGCTAAAACAATTGCGGTCCAGACTAATACTGGGTCTTTTGTGTTGAGCATGGTGAAAAATGGATAGCAGTAAAGTGCCAATATGCATAAACCAAACATGAACATATTGCGTTGACCGACTTTATCTGACAAATGTCCACATAATGGTGTCATAAATAGAATGACTATTGCACCGCAAATGGTAGCAAACAAAATGTCTTGGCGTGCGATCCCAAGTTGTGCAGTGGTATAAGCCAATGTAAAAGTTGAAGCAATATAGAACCACGCATTCTCGGCAGCGCGAGCCAAAATAATGGTGATGAGTTGCTTTGGATGGTTTTTAAAAACTTGTAAGGCAGGAACTTTGACTTCTTCTGACTGCTGTTTTACTTTTTCAAAATCTGGTGACTCTGGTACTTTCACCCGAATGTACCAACCTACTGCGAGTAAAATAATGCTGGCAAGAAATGGTAAACGCCACCCCCAGCTAAACAGTGCTTGTTCAGGTAATAACGACACTAGTCCTAGTGCAATTGAGGCTAGCATTAAACCGCCACCTGTACTGGCTTGAGGTAAACTTCCCCAGAAGCCTTTACCGCCTTCGGGTGCATGTTCAACGGCCATAAGCACAGCACCGCCCCATTCACCGCCCATTGCCATCCCTTGAATGAATCGTAAGACAACCAAACAAATTGCAGCCCAGTAACCAATTGATTCGTAAGTCGGTAATAAGCCAATCAGTACGGTTGGGATCCCCATGAGCATCAAGGTCAGTAGCAACATCGATTTACGGCCAATCTTGTCACCAAAGTGACCAAAGACTAAGCCGCCTAATGGTCTCCCAATAAACCCAACGGCATAGGTGGCAAATGCAGCGAGCACGCCAGTAAGGGCATCTAGATTTGGGAAAAATAATTTATTAAAAATGAGCGCTGCTGCCGCACCGTAAATAAAAAAGTCATACCACTCAATGGTAGTGCCGACCATGCTTGAGATGCCTGCTAATCGATGTGACGACTTTTTAGTATTTGAACCGTTTCCATGTACTGTTTGCATCGTAATATCCTTTTTAGATTTTCTTGTTCTATCTTTTTTATGCTTATGACCAGCCCTGACCATAAGCATTTTCAGGTCTCGCTTTATCTCCTTAAGCTTTTTATGTTTTTGTAATGCGATTTAGCTCAATTTTTCTAAAATTGGCTCAAATTTCGAATTACGTTCTTGCCACTGTGGTTGTTTGTCTTTATCGACAATGAGAGCACGGACACCTTCAATAAAGTCACCATGGTCAAACCAGATATCCTGTAAATCACGTTCAAGCTGCATACACTGCGGTAAAGAAAGCCCACGGCCTAAATGTTGCAGTTTCAAACTGGTTTGTTTGGCTATAAATGAGCGCTGTTGTAAAATACTAAGCATCTTACTTGCCCAAGCTTTTAAGCTTTCATCTTGTTCATTTTCAAGACTTTGCTCGATTTCATCTAAATGCTGATATCCGAAGTGTTTACGAATACCTTCTGCCAACTGTTTGAGCTCACTTTCAGCAGGACGAGTAATAAATCGGGTAATGATGTGTTCAATTCCCTCTTTGCTTAAACTTGGCGCTTCAACGAGAGCATCTTGCAAAGCTTGTAACTGCTCGCTTGGCACATGGTAGTCAATTAAATCGAGGTAAAGCGCATCACTACTGCTGATCTGCTCACCCGTAATGGCCATATAAACACCAATATCATCAAGACGAGACAAGAAATGCGTTGCACCAACGTCTGGGAAAAAGCCAATCGCTGTTTCAGGCATAGCAAATCTGGACTTTTCACTGCTCACCACAATGTGACAAGCTTGTGCCAAGCCAAAACCGCCACCTAATACATAGCCATCAAGCATAACAATGACTGGCTTTGCATATTCACGCAGTACATTCAACATTTTATATTCGGCACTAAAATAGCCTTTATAGTCGGCCGTGCCATTTTTATAACTGTCGTAGAGATAGCGGATATCACCACCTGCACAAAAAGCTTTTGGGCTATTTGATTTGATTAAGATTGCCTGAACAGCAGCATCATTTCGCCACAGTTCCAATTGGGCACCAATACTTTTAATCATATCTAGCGACAATGCATTGAGATGAGTCACACGGTCTAAGGTAATCACGCCAAGCTTACCTTGTCGCTCAATCATTAAGTGATTTTCTGTATTCATTTTATTGATCTCTTATTGATTTTTAAAATTTGGCTTTCGTTTTTCAACGAATGCCTGCATTCCTTCTTTTTGGTCAAATGTTGCAAATATTGAATGGAACATACGTCTTTCAAAACGCAAGCCTTCAGTAAGGTTTACTTCAAAAGCTCGATTGATGGTTTCTTTAAGCATCATGTTTGCAGTTAAAGAGCGTGCCGCAATTTTTTCAGCTGCTTGCAAGGTTTGTTCAAGTAATTCTTCTTTGCTAAACACACGTGCAACTAAACCACTTTGTTCTGCTTCTACAGCGCCCATTTGACGAGCGGTAAAACACATTTCCATTGCTTTGGCTTTACCAATGGCATGGGTTAAGCGTTGTGTGCCACCAATACCCGGAATTACCCCTAAGGTGACTTCAGGTAAGCCAAACTTGGCGTTGTCAGCACAATAAATAAAGTCACACATAAGTGCCAATTCACAGCCACCACCTAACGCATAGCCACTCACTGCTGCAATTAGAGGTTTACGGCGCTGTGCAATACGGTCTGCAAGATGGAAAAAGTCATCAAAATAAATATCAGGAAATGCTAAATCAGCCATTTCTTTAATGTCTGCGCCTGCGGCAAAAGCTTTTTCAGAACCAGCCAATACGATGCAACCAATTTCGCGGTCTTTTTCGAGCTGATCTAATGCCTGATTAATTTCACTAATTAATTCGCTATTTAAAGCATTGAGCGCTTGAGGGCGATTTAATGTAATCAGTCCAACCCCATTACGCTTTTCTAATAAAATACTTTGCCACTGCATTATTTATTCCTTGTTCTGATTTTATAGACTACGTGCAATCACTAACCGCTGGATATCACTTGTGCCTTCGTAAATTTGACAAATACGCGCATCACGATAAATACGTTCAATTGGAAAATCTCTGAGATAGCCATAGCCACCAAACACTTGTAGCGCACTTGAGCACACACGCTCAGTCATTTCTGAAGCAAATAACTTGGCCATTGAAGCTTCGTTGAGACACGGTTGACCTGCTTCTTTTAAACGCGCAGCGTAGTGAACCAGTTGTCTCGCTGCCTCAATTTCAGTTGCCATGCTGGCAAGGCGAAAAGCGATGGTTTGATGCTCAAAAATTGGTTTTCCAAAAGTAATACGCTCTTTGGCATAACGAGTCGCTTCTTCGAGTGCCGCACGTGCTAAACCGACTGCCTGCGCAGCAATACCAATACGACCACCTTCTAAATTGGCAAGAGCGATTTTCAAGCCCTCACCTTCTTTGCCAAGCATCAGGCTTTTATGAATGCGCACATCGGTCAGGGCAATCTGACACGTATCTGAAGCATGCAGACCGAGTTTTTCTTCAACACGAATCACTTCATAACCCGGAGTTTCACGTGGGACTAAAAATGCACTAATGCCCTTTTTACCCGCGCTCGGATCAGTCACTGCAAACACAATAATGACACCCGCATTATCACCCGAGGTAATAAACTGCTTGGCACCATTTAAAATGTAATCATCGCCATCTTTCACCGCTCGGGTTTTAAGAGCTGCCGCATCTGAGCCAGTATGTGGTTCGGTTAAAGCAAAAGCACCGATCATTTCACCTTGTGCCAGAGGTTTTAAAAAACGCTCTTTTTGCTCATCGGTACCAAATTTTAAAATAGGCACACAGCCAACCGAGTTATGTACACTCATGATGGTTGAGGTTGCGCCATCTGCTGCCGCAACTTCTTCGAGGGCCAGTACATAGGCTAAGTTACCCGTGTCTGAACCGCCCCATTGCTCTGAAACAAGCATACCCATAAAACCGAGTTGCCCCATTTGAGATAGAGTTTCTTTTGGGAATGTCCCATCTCGATCCCAATCGCTGGCATGAGGCTTAATTTGTTCTTGGGCGAAACTTTTCGCCATGTCACGGATAAGTAATTGTTCTTCGGTAAATTGCATTGTTATTTCCTTTACCCTGCTTTAGCTTGTTGTTTAGCAATTTCTTGATTACGCAATAAAAAGCGCTGAATTTTACCACTTGGAGTTTTAGGTAATTCACTCACAAATTCAACTAAACGTGGGTACGCATGTGCAGAAAGTCGTCTTTTAACAAATTGGCTGAGTTGTTCAGCAAGTGCATCAGAAGGTTGAGCATCCGTAGCTAAAATTACAAATGCCTTAACCACTTCGGTACGGTCTGGGTCAGGCACACCAATCACTGCAGCCTCAACTACTGCATCATGTTCAAGCAAAGCACTTTCTACATCGAATGGCCCAATCCGATAACCCGATGTGGTGATTACATCATCACTGCGCCCTACAAAGCTCATGCTGCCATCGGCATGTAACTCGGCAGTATCACCAGTTAAATAGTAATGACCCACAAAAGGCGATTTTCGGCTTTCTTTATAGCCGCCGAACCACATCATTGGAGACTGGCTAATGTCGACTGCTAAAATTCCCGGTGTATCTGGCGGAAGTTCTTCACCTTGTTCATTGACAATCGCAACACGATAGCCCGGACTTGGGAAACCTGCTGAACCAGCATGAATCTCATGTTTTAAACCATGGTGATTACACACCACCATGCCTACTTCAGTTTGCCCATAGTGATCATAAATCGGAGCATCAAGCACTTGTTTAAACCAGCGAATCACTTCTGGGTTAAGCGGCTCGCCTGCGCTGCTCACAACACGGAACTGCCCTCTTAACGGCGCCATTTGTGCTGGATCAGCTGCCATCATCATGCGGTAAGCAGTCGGAGCACCTGCTAAGTTGTTGATTTTATAATCTTTCACAATTTGGCATAGGCTATCTGTACTAAAACCACCTTCATAGAACAAAGTAGCGTGACCTAAGAATAACGGCCCAGTAATCGCATAGTACAGACCATACGCCCAACCCGGATCGGCAATATTCCAGAATGAATCTTCTTCGGTTAAACCAATGGCATCTTGCATATATCGACCAAAGGCAATCAGTGCTTTTAAAGGCACTTCCAATGGTTTGGCAGGACCTGTAGTACCTGAAGTAAACATGAGCAAGAAAGGATCTTGGATGCTACGCATGACCAGATCACATTGATCTGACTGCTGCTTCACTTCATTCCAAAAGTTAAAATCGCCTGCTTTAAGCGGAGTACCTTGTGTATCGGCCACCGTCACAATTGCAGGGCAATTTTCAATTTCATCAAGCTTGCTACGGTTACCTACATCGGTCACCACCAGCTTACTTTGTGCAAGCTGAATACGGTGCTCAATCGCTTTTGGGCCAAATGCAGTAAAGAGTGGTTGATAGACTGCACCAATTCGCCAAGCTGCAAAAATCGTCACGATCAATTCAGGTGTTCTTGGTAATAGACCTGAAATACGGTCACCCGCTTTCACACCTTGTGATTTTAAAAAGTTAGCAAACTGACTCGACCATTCTTTTAGTTCACGGAAGGTATATTGCTCTTTTCGTCCGTCTTTTCCTTGCCAATACAGCGCAATTTTGTCCCCATCTGCATGTCGATCACAGCATTCATAACAAGCATTTAAGGCATCAAGTGAACCTGATAACATGTGTTTTGCAGTACTTTTCAAATCGAAAGCCTGTGCAGCATTTTGATAATCCATCATATCTTTTCCCTCAGTCCGGATTTGTTGTTATTCACGACAGGGTTTAATGTGTTTAAAGCCATCCTTTGGCTTTACCGTTATGCCTCTTGTGGCAGGTATTGCTGAATAATGCTCGAAAAATCGAGATTGGCATTCCCGCGCATGCACATTTGCTGATAGAGCTGCTGTACCATGCCACCTAATACAACTGGCTGTTTGACTTGGCCCGCAGCCTCTACAGCGAGTCCTAAATCTTTTAGCATCAGCTGAGTCGCAAAGCCGTCTTGGTAACCTCGAGATGCTGGCGCATTTTCGTTAATATGCGGCCATGGGTTACACACATCCGAGCTCCAGCAACGACCGCTTGAGGTGTTAATGACGCCTGCCAATGCTTGTGGGTCGATGCCTAGCTTTACACCGAGTGCCATACCTTCGGCAACAGCAGCCATTGAAATACCTAAAATCAGGTTGTTGCAGATTTTGGCAATTTGACCTGCGCCAACATCACCACAATGAACAATATTTTTGCCCATGTGGCTAAGTATAGGTTTCACTTCGTTAAAAGTTTGATCATCGGCACCTACCATAAAGGTTAGAGTTCCTGCTTGGGCACCAATGGTTCCACCTGAAACGGGTGCATCACAGATTTTAATATTTTTGCTTTGCGCAACAGCGGCAATGTCTTTAATGGTTTGTGGGTCAATGGTACTGCTATCAATGCATAAGCTACCTGCTTTTAGCACTTCCAATACACCATTTTCACCCAAGTAAACTTCTTTAACATGCTTGGCCGCAGGCAGCATGCTAATGACCACATCAGCTTGTTTTGCTGCTGCCTGCGGGCTGTCGCAGACCACACCACCGGCCTCGGCGAAGTGCTGAATAGCAACTTCACTGAGGTCATATCCATAAACATTGAGTCCGGCTTTAAGTAGGTTATGGGCCATTCTGCCGCCCATATTCCCTAGACCGATAAAGGCGATATTCATCCGTGATCCCCTTAACGTAAACTAATGGTTGTATTTACACCGCCAACTTCATGGCTATCTTCAAACCAGCGACTGGTAATGGTTTTGGTTTGGGTATAGAACTGCACAGCTTGTTTGCCGTATGGTCCCAAATCACCCAGTTTTGAACCTCTTGAACCGGTAAAACTAAAGAAAGGCACTGGCACAGGAATTGGAATGTTGATACCAACTTGACCAACATCAATTAAGTTTTGGAAAGTACGCGCAATCGCGCCACTTTGTGTGAATAGACCTACACCGTTACCAAATGGGTTGGCATTGATTAAAGCAATCGCTTCCTCAAGAGTGTCTACACAAATAATGGAAAGTACAGGGCCAAAGACTTCTTCTTTATAAATACGCATGTCGGTATTTACGCCGCTAAAAATCGTTGCACCTACAAAGTTGCCCGATTCATAGCCTTGAACTTGAACATCACGGCCATCGAGTAGCAACTCTGCCCCTTGCTCAACACCGCTATTAATTAAATCAAGCACACGCGCTTTAGCACGTTTTGAAATGACTGGGCCAATGTCAGTATTTGGCTCATGGCCTGCGTTTACTTTTAAGGTTTTCGCTTTTTCAACTAACTCTTGAATCCACTGTTTACTTTCACCCACCATTACCGCAACCGACAATGCCATACAGCGTTGCCCCGCTGCACCAAATGCTGCACCGACCAAGGCATTTAAGGTTTGCTCTTTATTGGCATCTGGCATAATAGCCACATGGTTTTTTGCGCCCATCATCGACTGCACGCGTTTACCATGTTGCCCTGCAAGGTTATAAACATGTGTGCCAACAGCAGTTGAGCCCACAAATGAAATCGCTTTAATATCTTTATGGGTACACAAACGGTCAACCACTTCTTTACCGCCATGCACAACGTTGAGCACACCTGCTGGAACACCTGCTTGAATCGCAAGCTCAACCAGCATCATGGTTGATAACGGATCTTGTTCTGATGGTTTTAAGACAAATGTATTGCCACACACGATTGCCATTGGGAACATCCAAAGTGGAATCATGGCAGGGAAGTTAAACGGCGTAATACCCGCACAGACACCCAAAGGTTGCTGCAAGGTATACGTGTCTACACCACGCGCAACACCTTCAACATATTCACCCATTTGCAAAGTGCCGATCGAACAAGCATGTTCAACCACTTCTAAACCACGTTGAATATCACCTTCTGCGTCGGCCAAGGTTTTGCCTTGTTCAGCCGTTAATACTTGTGCAATTTCTTTCATGTTGGCACGGATCAAGTCTTGTAACTTAAGCATGATGCGCATACGTGCCTGAATTGGGGTTTGACGCCAAGAAGCAAAAGCATCTTGTGCAGCTTGAATAGCAGCGTCAACTTCTTGAACCGTTGCAAATGGTACACGACCAATCACTTCCTGAGTCGCAGGGTTAACAATGTCTTGCCATTCCTGTGTTTCAGATTCGATAAAATTTCCGTTAATGAGTAATTTAGCGGTTTCCAATTCGATTTTTTGGATTGTGTTCATAACCTCTCCGTAGGCCATATTTTTATTGTGTTCAATTATTAGAAAATACTTTTTGATTGTATTTTCTTTATTCCAGTTTCAATTGAGACTAGCAAAGAAAACTTTGACCACCAACGGAAATTCATGCACGATTGTTGTGCAAATATGCACAAGGATTACAACAAAAATGAAAGTGGATTGGGATCATCTACATTTTTTTCTGGTTTTAGCTCGGACTAAAACATTGACCAACGCTGCGCGGATCATTGGTGTCGAGCACAGTACAGTAGCTAGACGGATTCAGGCACTAGAACTTGCTTTGGGTACAACGCTGTTTAAGCGTGAAGCGACTGGTTATGAGTTGACACTCGAAGGTATGGCACTTGTTCCTCGAGTTGAGCAAATGGAACAAGCTTTCTTACAAATTGAGAAACCACATCAACCTTTGCAAGGTCGTGTGCGAATTGGCACACCTGAAGGTTTTGGCACTGCGTTTTTAGCCCGTTTACTGGCTGAGTTCTCGATTCAATATCCACTGCTCACCATCGATCTGATTCCAGTGCCGAAAATGATTAAACTCTCACACCGTGAAGCAGACATTGTGGTGTCAATTGATCGTCCAACGTCTGGACCCTACATCATTACGCGGTTATCAGACTACTGCTTAAAAATTTATGGCAGCCAAAACTATCTAGCGCAAAACCCACCCATTCGTGGTTTAGAAGATTTAACCCAACACCGCTTTGTGAACTATATTGATGATCTGGTCTATAGCCCTGAGTTGTACTGTTTAGAACGGTTACCCTTAAAGCTTAACGCGAACTTCCGTAGCAGCAGTATTTTAGCCCAACAAATTGCGGTGAGTGCTGGTGCAGGACTTGCGATTTTGCCCAAGTTTTTAGCAGATGATAAACCAGAACTAGACGTCGTTTTAGAGCAGCAAGTTCGCTTTACTCATACCTTCTGGATGCTGACTTTTGTTGATTTACAACATGAACCACGCATTAAACTCGTCTGGGACTATTTGCGTAAACAAGCCGATAAATATCAGCATTTGTTGGTTGATTAGAGAGTGTAAATAAAAAAGCCAATCACGGATGATTGGCTTTTTTGAAATTAGTAATAATTAATCAAAACTTTCTTGACCTAGTTTCTTCATGCGTGGTTTATAAAACACATGATAGCTAACGCCTAAAACAACTAGCCACAATGGACTAACATAGAGTGCTTTCAAAGTATCTGGCTCTAGTGCCAAAATCACTAAAGTAAACAAGAAAAATGCAATGACAACATACGCCATCAACACCCCGCCCGGCATTTTAAAAGTCGATTTAGCATGTAACTCTGGACTCAACTTACGGTAACGTAAATAGCACGCCATGATCAGAAGCCATACACTAATAAATAGAATCACACAGAGTGAACTTGCCAAAGTAAATGCTTCCATCGTGTTAGGCACGAAGTACTGCAACACTGCCCCGCCCATAATGAAAATACATGAGAAGATTAAACCATTTGAAGGTACGGCACGTTTTGATAAACGTCCCAATGCACTTGGTGCCTGACCATCTTTCGATAAACCGAACAGCATACGACTGGTTGAAAACACACCGCTGTTCATTGAAGACATCACTGAAGACAGTACGACCAAGTTCATGATGATGGCTGAAACAGGAATACCCGCATTTAAGAACAACTCAACAAACGGACTTTTATCTGCACGAATATGATCCCAAGGTGTTACTGACATCACCACAAAGAGTGCCAACACATAGAATAGAATAATACGTACAGGAATCGCGTTAATTGCCTTCGGTAGATTTTTCTCTGGATCTTTCGTTTCAGCAGCTGTTGTACCAATCAATTCGACGCCAATAAAGGCAAATACGGCGATCTGGAAACCTGCCAAAAATCCGCTTACGCCTTTTGGAAATATGCCACCATGCGACCACACATTACTTACACTCACAACCTCACCATGCGGAGCTTGAAAATGAGTGAGGATCATGTAACCACCGACTCCAATCAGGCCAATAATCGCTAGAATCTTAATGAGTGCGAACCAGAATTCAACTTCACCAAACAACTTCACCGTAAGAAGGTTAAGCCCTAAAATGAATAGTACACAGCCTGCACTAATCATGGCTTGTTGTGTTGGTGAGAAACTGGCGCCTTCGGGCAGCCAGAAACTTAAATAGTTAATGACCGCAGAAAGATCGGCAATACCGACCAGTACCCAGCCTAACCAATAAGTCCAGCCTATATAGTAACCAGCCCATGGGCCAATCAAATCATATGCCATATCGACAAATGACTTGTAATGCAAATTAGCAAGTAGTAGTTCACCCAATGCACGCATAAGGAAAAAAAACATGCCACCAATTAACATGTAAATCACGAGAATTGAAGGACCAGCGAGGGAGATGGTTTTGCCCGAGCCCATAAATAAGCCGGTTCCAATTGCACCGCCAATTGCAATCATTTGTAGATGGCGATTATTTAATTTCCGTTGTAAATGATCAGGGGAGCCTGCCTCATCGGGATGATGAACCATTGTCATATTAGAAGTCCTTTTTATATTTTGCTTAACTTAAAATCAGCAACCTATAGGGAGAAAAACGAACCGTATATCGTGGGTTGCTGAGTCTATACCTCAGGACAAGATGTTCAAGTATATTTTTTCCTTAATTGATAAATCGTTTGTCCTGTTTTTTTAAGTCACATTATTTATGTACTGCCTTCACGGCAATTTTAATTAACATATCTGGATTCTCCAGATTAGCCGGAGTGTAGCATGTGATAATGCTAGATGTCGCTTTTACGCCCCCCTCTAAACTGCTCTATTGAGTTAAAAATAAACAACATTATTCCGATAAAAAATCGAAAGAAAATAAAAAAAGCCAATCATGTTTGATTGGCTTTTAATAAAACTTAATGATCGTTGACGAGTTCGCGTCCTAGTTTTTTCATGCGTGGTTTATAGAGCATATGATAGGTAACACCTAAGATAACTAACCATACTGGACTGACATAGAGTGCTTTCAATGTATCTGGCTCAAGTGCCAAGATGACTAAAGTGAAAAGCATAAATGCCAAAACGATATAACTCATCCAAATGCCACCGGGCATTTTAAAAGTAGATTTTTCATGTAATTCAGGACGTAATTTACGATAGCGTAAATAGCACACCATGATAAGACTCCAGACACTAATGAATAGAATCACACAGAGTGAACTTGCCAAAGTAAATGCTTCCATCGTGTTTGGAACAAAGTACTGAAGTACTGCACCACCCATAATAAAGATACAAGAGAAAATCAAACCATTTGAAGGTACTGCACGTTTTGATAAACGACCAAATGCACCCGGAGCCTGACCGTCTTTTGATAAGCCGAACAGCATACGACTGGTTGAAAACACACCGCTGTTCATTGAAGACATCACCGAAGACAGTACCACCAAGTTCATGATGATGGCAGAAACAGGAATACCCGCATTTAAGAACAACTCAACAAACGGACTTTTGTCTGCACGAATGTGATCCCAAGGCGTTACTGACATCACAATAAAGAGTGCTAGTACATAGAACAAAATAATACGTACAGGAATCGCGTTAATTGCTTTCGGTAAATTCTTCTCTGGATCTTTGGTTTCAGCAGCTGTTGTACCAACCAGTTCAACCCCGACAAAGGCAAATACGGCAATCTGGAATCCTGCCAAGAAGCCTTCTGTACCTTTCGGGAATAAACCGCCATGCGACCAAACATTACTAATGCTTGCAACAGTGCCTTGTGGAGCTTGAAAATGGCTGAAAATCATATAGCCACCCACTCCGATCAGGCCAATAATGGCTAAAATCTTAATGAGTGCGAACCAAAATTCAATTTCACCAAATAGGCGTACAGTCAGTAGGTTAAGACCCATGACAAACATCACACAACCTGCACTAATCATGGCTTGTTGCGTTGGTGAAAAGCTCGTGCCATCCGGCAGCCAGAAGCTCAAATAGTTAATGACCGCTGAAAGGTCCGCAATACCCACCAGTACCCAGCCTAACCAATAGGTCCAGCCCAAATAATAACCGGCCCAAGGACCAATTAAGTCATGAGCCATATCAACAAAAGATTTGTAATGCAGATTTGCAAGAAGCAACTCGCCCATTGCACGCATTAAGAAAAAGAACATTCCTCCAATAATCATATAGATTAAAAGAATTGAAGGACCTGCGAGGGAGATGGTTTTGCCCGAACCCATAAATAGGCCGGTTCCAATTGCACCGCCAATTGCAATCAGTTGTAAATGACGGTTAGACAGTTTTCGTTGCAGATGATCAGGAGAGTTTTCCGTATCTGAATGACGAGCCGTTGTCATATTAAAATTCCTTTTTGAATTCCTTTGTTAAGATCAGCAACCTATGGCGAAAATCGAACCGTATGCCATAGGTCACTGAATCTGTTCACCAAAAATGACTGGATAAACCGTATCTATCTTCCTTCTGTTAGATACATCATCATTTTCGGAGTAAAAACGAATTACTTTTGTGCTGCCGTCACGGCAATTTCAATTAACCAATCTGGATTGACCAAATCGGCCTGAATTGTGGCACGCGATGGAGCAACACACCCTTTTAACCAGTCAACCCAAATTGCATTTACGGTTGAAAAGTCAGAAAGATTTTTCAAATAGAGCTGTGCAGAGAGCAAGCGAGATTTGTCGGTACTGGCTAATGCCAAAAGTTCATCAATCGTTGCAAGAATTTCACGAGTTTGGCCTGCCACGTCTTGCTCGGTATTTTTAGGTACCTGACCTGACAGATAAACCACTTTGTTAAAAACAGTCACGGCGCTCATGACTTCGTTAGTGTTAATCTTTTGTATATCTGAATTAGACATTCGGATTTCCTTATACCTGATTAATAAATTGAACACGGGCGGTGACAGCACACATCAGTTCATAGCCCACCGTACCGGATGAAACTGCGACATCATCAATAGGTAAAACGACGCCTGTACTTGATTGGCCCCAAAGCACGACTTCACTGCCGACTTTGGCACTTTCAATACCTGTTAAATCGACTGCCAACATATCCATGCTCACGCGGCCAATTGTACGAGTGAGGACAGAGTCCACTAAAACAGGCGTACCTGTTGGTGAAATACGTTGATAACCATCGGCATAGCCACAAGCGACAATCCCAATTGTTATGGGTTGCTCTGCGACAAAGTTTGAGCCATAACCTACGCTTTCATTCGGCTCTAAATGCTGAACGGAAATAATTTCGCTGCGTAAGCTCATGGTCGGTTGTAAGCCCCAGTCCGCAATACTATGCGTCGGGTAGTCTGGCGAGCTGCCATAGAGCATGATGCCGCTACGTGCATAATCTGATTTGAGCTGATCTTGATAGCGCAAAATTGCCGCACTATTACTTACCGACCTTTCACCCGGTAAATCTTTTACAATTTCTTCAAAAGCAGTGATTTGATAATCAATACCCTGCTGGCCGAAACGATCACCATCTGCATCAGAAAAATGCATCATGTGCGTAATCTTGGATACGTTCGCCAAGTTGTTTAAACGTTCCCAAGCCTGAACATAGTGCTGTGGTTTAAAACCAAGACGGTTCATACCACTGTTCATTTTTAGGCAAACATCAAATTGAGCTGGATAAGGATGCTTTTCTACCCACTCGATTTGCGCTTCACTATGAATGGTGAAACTGAGTTGATACTGCACACAATCGAATAAGTCTTGAGGAGAAAAAATCCCTTCGAGCAATAAAATTGGACCTGTCCAACCTAGAGCACGAATTCGTTTTGCTTCATCAAGATCAAGTAAGGCAAAGCCATCTGCTGCTTTAAATGCTTCATAAACACGTTCAATTCCATGTCCATAAGCATTGGCTTTTACAACGGCAAAGACCTTACTATTTGGCATAGCCTTGCGTACCACCGCCAAGTTCTTTTGTAAGGCTTGACGGTGGATCACTGCGGTAATAGGACGAGGCATGATTACTTTCCTAACGTCCGTTATGCAGCATGTGCGTGTGAATAACGCTGAATTGAAAGACCATCTGTACTGATTTCAGTCTTATGATTCAATACGATGTCACTGATTAATTTTCCAGAACCACATGCCATGGTCCAACCTAAAGTACCGTGACCTGTATTCAAGAACAGATTTTTAAAGCGAGTCGCTCCAATAATTGGAGTGCTGTCTGGTGTCATTGGACGTAGACCCGTCCAGAAAGACGCCTGTGCCATATCGCCGCCCGGGAACAAGTCCTGAGTGACCATTTGCAAGGTTGCACGGCGGTCTTCGTTCAGACCTAAATTGAAACCGCTTAGCTCTGCCATACCGCCTACGCGAATACGTTGGTCAAAACGAGTAATCGCAATTTTGTAGGTTTCATCAAGCACTGTAGATTGCGGAGCAAAAGCAGGGTCAACAATTGGAATCGTCAACGAATAACCTTTCACAGGATATACAGGTAACTGTAGATCAAGTGGTTTCAGGAAATCACGTGAATAGCTACCAAACGCTAAAACATAACGGTCTGCGGTTAAGACCTTACCATTGACCTGAACGCCCTTAATTTCATCGCCTTCAACAATCAATTTTTCTACGTTTTGGTTGAACTGGAAGTTAACACCTAACTCTTTAGCAATTTGAGCTAAAGCATTGGTAAATAAATAACAGTCACCTGTTTCATCGTTTGGTAAATGTAAACCACCGACCAATTTATCTTGCGCATTTGCCAACGCTGGTTCTACACGACCAAGTTCATTGCCATTTAATAATTCGTAGCTTACGCCGCATTCTTGTAGCACGCTAATGTCACGTTGAACCGCTTCCATTTGTGCTTCTTTGCGGAATAACTGCAACGTGCCTTTTGCACGGTTTTCGTAATTAATGCCTGTATCTTTTCTAAGTTCACGTAAGCAGTCACGGCTGTACTCAGCCACGCGCATCATACGTTCTTTGTTTACAGCATAACTTTGCGGATTACAGTTTTTCAGCATTTGAGCCATCCACTGTAACTGCCACATGCTGCCATCTAAATTAATCGCAAGCGGTGCATGATGTTGAAACATCCATTTCACAGCTTTAAAAGGAATTCCTGGTGCTGCCCAAGGGGTAGAATACCCAGGCGAAATTTGACCTGCATTACCAAAGCTTGTTTCTTCAGCAGGACCTGACTGGCGATCGAGAACAGTAACCTCAGCTCCTTGTTGAGCTAGATAATAGGCACTTGCCACTCCAATAACGCCGCTACCTAAAACAATTACGCGCATTTCCATTCCCTCACGCACACCAGTTTATTTAACTAGTATATTTCTGCTTCAATAGTTTATTTCACTGTTTTTCAGGGTATAATCTAGGTAAATTTATGTTTTTCTCGCGAGAATTTTAAAAAAAGAGGAAATATCTATGCGCCCCTTAGATCGTATAGATCGCATGATTCTGGACATTTTGCAGCGCGAAGGACGAATTGCGATTAGTGAATTGGCATCGAGAGTCAACCTCTCTACCACCCCTTGTTCAGAGCGTGTAAAACGTCTCGAACGCGATGGCATTATCATGGGTTATTACGCCCGTCTAAACCCAGCCTACGTAGACCGTAACCTTCTCGTTTTTTTAGAAATTAAGTTATCTGCCAAATCTGGTGATGTATTTGACCAAGTAGCCAGAGACCTCGTTGAGATTCCTGAAGTACTCGAATGTCACCTCATTTCAGGTGAATTTGACTACCTTGTAAAAGCGCGTTTAAAAGAAATGAGCGCATACCGCCGCTTATTAGGCGATCTATTAAAGAAACTCCCCGCATCGGCATCGTCACACAGTTATGTGGTCATGGAAGAAGTGAAAGAAACTCTGTATTTAGATGTAAGCAAGTAAAGCGAGCATTATTGAACTCACTTTACTCACATTTTAGAAATTAGAAATATTTTAAAATCGAAATATGTTTATTTTGATGTTTGAACTTTGAGAACCACTTAACCGCTGGGTAGAGTGCAAAAGACAGTACAATTGTGATTAACCACAACATCCACACATGGCTGACCGATAAGTAATTTCCATAATTAGTTCCCCATACACTGAGTGCAAACACATACATCAGTTTCAGCACATATAAATGCAATAAGTAAAAGAACATAGGCACCGAGCCAAATACCACCAATGGTTTTAAAAATGAATATTGCTGCATACGTTCAAAAGCAACCAACACAATCAAACCAATTCCAACATTCAGCAAAATAAATAACAAAGACGGTGGATACTTGGTGAGGTTAAAAAAGCTCATCAAACTCAGTTGTAATGACTCAAAATGTTGCCACGGCTGATCACCATAGACGTTGATAAAACGCAGTAAAATAAATAACCCAATACTTGCCAAACCAAGGCTGAGTAAAGTGCGGCTTCTTTGCTTTGCTGTATATTTTGAACTAAAGAACTGGCCTAAAACGTAGCCTAATAAAATCACCCCAATCCAAGGTAAAACAGGATAGCTTGTACGAAGCTTGATACCCGCAAATTCAATCCAGCCACGTTCATGTAAAATGAACCATATATTCTGTAGGATGCCTTGTGAGAAGTGCACAGAATCTAGCAGGTTGTGCCCCAAAATAATGACCAAAGCTACACTAGCAAGAACTGGCAAAGGCAAACTTACACAACAAGCTAGCACCACCATGCTAATACCTATTGCCCAAATCACCTGTAAATAAATGACTTCGGGTGGAAAAGTTGCTGTCCATGCAAAATTCACAAGGGTAAGCTCTAACACAATTAAAAATAAGCCGCGTTTTAATAGAAAGGCACGCGTTTGTTGTAAGTCTTGTTTTTTTGATTGAAATAAAAATGCAGAAATACCCGTTAAAAGTACAAAAACCGGAGCGCAAATATGTGCCAATAATCGACTACCAAATAATGCTGGTTCTGTTACTGTTACGTCCATTGGATCGGTAACCTGTTTATGTAAATAGAAAGTTTCTCTTACATGGTCGAGCAACATAATGAGGATAACCAAACCACGCAATGCATCAATCGACTGTAAACGTTCAATATTCTTTTCTAAAGACATAGCAGTAATCAATAAAATAATGTAACGTTATACTATTACATTATAGTTCTTTTGTCTTTCATGGCTGATTATTTATGCAACACAAATTAGGATTGTTGTCTTCGTTGGGTCTATCATTTATATCGACATTCACTTGGGCAGAAGAAACGTCAACGGTACTTGAGACCATACGCGTTCAGGCTGAAAGCACTCAAGAAGGTGTGAGCCCAAATAGCTCGGCGACTAAATTTTCTCACGATGTTTTAGACGTACCTTTTAACCGTGCTTATGTTTCAAAACAAATGATGGAACAACAAGACGTTCAACGGATTGATGACGCATTAAGCTTGGTGAGCGGGGTTTTTCATCAAAACAGTTTTGGTGGCGGCTTTTGGGATAATTACTCTTTCCGTGGTTTTAGTACCGATCCCAATTTAGGTGCCGCTATGATCCGTAACGGCTTGAGTGTCAACCGAGGGATTAGTGCGCCAAAAGATGTTGTGAATATTGAATCTTTAGAGTTTTTAAAAGGGCCGATGGCAGCTTTATATGGCCGCGGCGAAACAGGAGGTTTGCTTAACCTCAATAGTAAAAAACCACAGTGGGAAAGAGAAAGTGAAGTTAACCTACGTGCCAATACTCAAGAACAATATCGAATTAGTCTAGAGCATACCGCGCCTATTAACGATGAACTGGCTTATCGTTTAGCAGTGGCTCACGAAGATAATCAAAGCTTCCGTGATCATGTCAGTAGTGAACGCTGGTTCTTTTCACCACAGCTCACATGGAAAATTTCAGACCAGACACAACTCGACTTTGACAGTGAATTTACGGAGCATAAAGGAACCTTTGACCGCGGTGTCAGCACCGTCAATCATCAGTTTGTGATGGACCCGAAAACCTTTACAGGTGAACCTGACGATGGCGATTTGAAAATAAAAGATTACTTTTACCAATTACGTCTGAGTCACGAGTTTAATACTGACTGGAAGCTAAATAGTGCTGTCAGCTATAAAGACGCCAAAATGGTCGGCTTTGCGACCGAACCTCGGCGTATGCAAGCAGATGGACGTACTTTAGAACGTCAACGTCGCTATCGTGATTATACAAGTGAAGATGTTCTGGCTCAGACAGAGTTACTTGGCAAGATTGATACTTCATGGGCTCGCCATGAAATTTTACTTTCAACTGAACTTGGTCAACTCGACTATAAGCAAAACCAGCTTCGTCGCAATCACAGCACAAGCTCAACAAACACAATTGATATCTACCAACCTGAATACGGCAAATATTTACCGAACTTAGCTCCGTTTACCAACACCAAAGAACAGCAGCGTTACTTTGCGCTTAATTTACAAGACCAGATCTTTTTTAATGACCAGTGGAGTGTGCTATTCGGCAATCGTTTTGATCAGGTCGAACAAGACTTTAAAAATCACCTGACTCAAACTGAAAGCAACCAGACACTTCACCAAAATAGTCCGCGTTTCGGAGTAAATTTTAAAGCCTCTGACCAATGGGCGTTTTATACCAACTATGGTCGCTCATTTGCCATGAATAGTGGTATGAACCGAAATGGACAGACTTTTGCTCCTGAAAAAGGCGAAAGTTATGAGGTCGGCACCAAATATAAAATAAACGACCAAAGTGTGCTTAGTCTGGCTTTGTTTAAAATGAAAAAGCAGAATGTACTCACAACCGACCCAGTCGACAGTAACTTTCAAACCGCAGCAGGCGAAGTGAGCAGTAAAGGAATTGAGTTCGACTTAAATAGTCAAATCACTGACCGCTGGTTCGTCAATGCCAACTATAGTTATACCGATGCTCAAATTGAAAAAGACCAAGACTTGGCAAAAGGCGCTCGTTTAAGCAATGTTCCAAAACACCAAGGCGCTGTAAGTACTAACTATGAGTTTCTACAAGAAGGTCCACGAAAAGCAGGCGTAGGTGCCAACCTTACTTATGTAGGCGAACGCAGTGGACATAATCTTGATAATGGCTTTAATTTACCAAGTTATACACTGGTCAATTTAAATGGCTACTATTCCCCATCTGACCGCTTACGCTATCAGCTGAATGTGAACAACCTGTTTGATAAAACTTACTATGTTTCAAGCTATAGCGATTTATGGGTTCAACCAGGGGAACCACTCAACGCTTCAATTTCGGCACAGTGGAAGTTTTAATTCATACATAAATAAAAAGCCCGAATTATTTCGGGCTTTTTTACTAGAACATGCCATTTTCATTGACGAGCGGGTCGGGCTGTACTTGGCCAATATCCCAAAACTCAGCAATTTTTCCATTTTCAAAACGACAAATATGAACCACAGCCAAAGTGGTTAACCCATTCATTTGCATTTCAAGTTTTGAATGCACAGCAACCAAATCGCCCTCTTCAATGACATGTTGAACATCAAAGACTTTGTTTGGAGTTTCAGCCGCGCTTTCACGCATTCCTTCCCTCAAAGAAGTTGCATCACCCGCATAATAAGGGTTGTGATGCTTGAAGTTCGGTGCGGTGTAATTGCTATAGGCTTCATCGACTTCACCAGCTGCGGCAAGCTCTAAAAACTGTACTGCAATTTGTTTTTGAGATAAGTTCATAATTATCTCCTACTCTTTATTTTAGACCTTATTGCAGCAGGTCATCTTCGTCGTCGCCTTCCTCGAAGACATAGGCCATACAGCCCCATCCATCATATTCGCCTTGAAATTTTTCAGCGATGCTAGCAAACCATTGTTCCAAATCAACAATATCTGAATACTCAGGTTCCATATTGACAAAGATGGTAATCACCCACTCGTTTGGCTCAACAGAGTCATCTTGGAAAAGTGAAACTTTTTGTTCTTGATAAAGTAAATACAGCGCACATTGCTCTGCATTCTTTTGATCTTGAAAAGCAATAGAAAATTCAATTTCATGCAGCTCGGTTAAATCGTCCCCATCTTCAGCCATTTGCCAAAGTACATTGCCGTTATCGTCATCTGGAAATTGTTCGTAGTCACGAGTCATAAAGTGATCCTTGTTGTTGTCGCAGTATTAATATTATTCGACATCAAGAATACCCGACTTTTATTGCAATTTGGGTATATATTCCGTTCCCAATTGCACCAAATTGAATTTTTAATTGTATATAAATTTTAAAAAGGCACCTTCGATTCAATCACCACATCCGTTCCATTTAATGGGTGTTGGAAAGCCAAATATGCGGCATGTAACGCCATACGGTTTAAGTGAAAACATTTAGGTTCAGGGTGATATAACTTGTCACCCATAATCGGATGTCCAATATGCATCATGTGGACACGTAGCTGATGCGAACGCCCTGTCACTGGTTCGAGTAAGACGCGGCTTTGATCTGTTTGGGCATCATAAACCAAAGGCTGAAATAAGGTTTTGGCATGTTTGCCCAACTCAAAATGCACGATTTGTCTAGGTCGATTTTCCCAATCGGTAATGAGCGGAACCTCGACGCTCCCTTCTTGATTTACTCGCCCTTGTACCACGGCAATATAGTGTTTTTTGACCGTTCTCGCCTGAAACATTTTACTCACCGCGACTTCTGCATCACGATGCTTTGCAAACATAAGCAACCCCGAAGTCGCCATATCTAGACGATGAGTCACTTTGGCTAAAGGGAACTTTTCAAGCACTCTTAAATAGGCACTATCATGATGTTCAGGTAAACGTCCCATTACCGACAACAAGCCCGCAGGTTTATCAACCACTATTAAATCGTCATCTTCAAATAGGATTGAAAGCGGATCTTGTGGCGGAGCATAAACAAAGTTGTCGTTTAAAGGCATTGTCGTAGAAACAGCAAGTGAGCATGGCGGCAGATCATAAAGAAATTTCCAATTTACCGCAAAATATTCTATAAAACTCACCATGTTCCACGTGAAACTCAGATTCAGTTTTTACCGTTTTTTATTCATTTCAGATAAAAGATCGAGCTGAATTTCTTGAATATGTGCAAGTCTTTCCCATTGATGTGATAAAAGATGATCCATTTTTTCATGTAAATGCCGAATTTCCAGTTCAGCTTTTAGATTAATTTGATAGTCATGTTGAGAACGTAAGCGATCTTTTGCCTCTTGACGATTTTGACTCATCATAATGACAGGTGCCTGAATTGCAGCTAAGCACGACAACACCAGATTAAGCAAAATAAAAGGATAAGGATCGACAGGATGCACTACCATCACTACGGTATTAAAAAGGATCCAAACCACTAAAAATAGCCCAAAACAAGTTAGAAAGACCCAACTTCCACCAAATGAAGCTATTTTATCTGCCAGTTTTTCACCCAAAGTCCAATTTTGATCGAACTCTGTCTCTGTATTACGAGTAATCAGTTCATGCCGTTGCATACTGCCAATCACTTCATTCTCCAAAGTTGTTAACTCACCCTTTTCTGAACGCAATAGTGATTGCACATATTTAATACGGTAGACCGCCAAATCATTGCGACAAATAAAGGTTGAAAAAGACCACTCCGGATAATCTTTCAAGATTTCTTCACCAATTACATCTCGAATGACTTCACCAGAGACCAGATCTTTTAAGGGAAAATTTTTTCCACAAACGGCGCATTGGCGATACTGGTTTTTATTGTCCATATTATTCAGCCCATTATTATGATAATAAGATTAGTATATAAACGATTTCGGCCTAACATATCGTAAATAAAAATAGTGCTCTAACCCAATATCTGTAAAGTGGCCGGTACTATTTTTCGGTGGGCAGGACTCACTGGCACCATATAGAGTCTTCCAAGCAAATTTTTAATATGCACTACTGTGGTTATGGTCAGTACTTGAGTCTTTTCATTCTTATAAATAGATAAAGTCACATTTAAATGTTTATCGTCATCGCCAACCACTAACTCATTTTCGGTACGCTGTAACAAGGTAAAAATTCCAATTCGATCACCAGCTACATATTCATTTTCTTTTTTATGCGCATCAATTTGCTTAAAACTTCCTAAATCTTTAAGCCCAATCTTTGAAGTAATTTTATTACGTAAATTCATACTCCATTCTATCCATTGAGGCGTGTGATGGAACAGTTTAATAAGTTGCTGAAATACATTCAGGTCTGGTTGGCCAAGCACAATACTCCACGAGTCGTGGAAGTAAGCATTGTTCAATTGGGATGAGATTTGGCTGTCATGCGGCAAGGCAGAAAGATAAGGCTTATTCATAAATTATATTCTTGTAAAGTATCGTTTTTATTATAGAGAATTTTTTAGGGTGTCAAGGGAAAACATCTATGGTTTACTTCAACAATTATAACTTTGTAAGTTAGAACCTTATGCCTATAAACTTTTGATCTATAGCGTCCTAAGCCGAATCGAGACCTTTTGGGTGAGTACACACTAACGTTATACGTTTTGGTGCATGCTACTCTTTTCGATCCCTATCACACCCTTGAGATATAGTTTAGCCAGCACCCTGCGGGATTGTTTTTCTAAGAACAGCTAATTTTAACTATTTTTGGAAATTTTTACGCCATTAAGTAAATTAAAAAGAATTTATTCCCATTTCATCATAATTAGTTAAATTTAAATTCCACTTTATTTGTATTTTACGGTTTATTTTACCAACTCATTAGCTATTTTTTATAGCATTGCATCAAAATATAAAAATTAAATCACCCTTCACTTCTTCAGTCATGAAGGGCAAAAATCTTTTATGAAGATATAAAACCATGCTTACGAGCACTGTAAACAGTGCATAACGCGATGAGAGCAAACACCAACATAATCCATGGAAAAGACGCTGCGCCAAGACTTTCAAGTAATCCCCCGCCAACCACTCCACCGAATGCGATAGCAAGATTAAACATAGTGACTAACATGGACTGTGCGACATCTGCCTCATGACCCGCAGTATTTGCTAAGGCTGTTTGTAATAATGTTGGAGCACCGCCAAAAGTTACTCCCCACAGCACAACGCCAGTTATAACTACAAAACTCGAAGAGCTGTAAGCACCTAACAGTGTTGTTGCAATAGCAAATAAAAATAAGCTTAAAAGCGTTATTTTTCTTAATGATCGATCGATAAACATCCCTGTAATGAGAATGCCTACAATTGAAGAAATACCAAATACAAAAAGTATCGTCTCGACTTTGTATGCCTGCCCTGTTGAAACTAAGAAAGGCGAAATATAAGTATAAAGAATGCTATGGGCTAATATCCAAAGGAATACGACTACTAAAACAGCTCTAATGCCGGGCATTAAAAGAACTTTTAAAATGGGCAACCTTTTTTGTGCTGACTGTCCCACAAAATCAGGAATACTAAAACGAATCCAGACAAATAAAATCAATGCCAGTAAAGACATTATCCAAAATACGCCACGCCACTCAAACAGCGTTCCTAACCAAGCACCTAAAGGAACACCAATCGATAAAGCAATTGGCTGCCCAACCCCAGCAATTGCTAAAGCTCGACCTTGATAAGATGCAGATACCATGCGCCTTACATAACCCGCTAAAAGCCCCCATATAACGCCCGCCGCCATACCTGCAATGAAACGAGCAATCAAAGTCAAAATATAATCATTTGATAAGGCAGTAATCGCATTAAATAAAAGTAAACCTGCAATAGCACTGAGTAACAAGGGTCTCCGATTCCAACTACGGGTAAGACTAATGAGAGGTATTGCCGCTAAAACTGAGCCCAAGGCATACACTGCAATAAGCTGCCCTGTGTATGCCTCTGAAATATTTAGCCCTTGACTGATTTGGGGCAAAAGCCCTGCTGGCATGGTTTCTGTCATAATGGTTAGAAAACCTGCAACAGTAAAAGCCAACAGTTTCCAAATCGGTAATTGAGCAGAGAACTCTTCACTTAACTGATGAGATGTTTCATCACTCTTAATATTCATAAGGGTTTACTCTCACCATGCTCTGCATAGCTATACGCTTGTTTTACAACGTTAGGATAGGAAGACATTTATTCTCCATGTGAACTAAAAATCGCCATTACGGAATGATCATTCCAGTTTAAGTTAAATAAAAACCTTAACTATTCAGCTCAACAATAGTTAAGGTTTAAATGAGTTTTATAAAACGTTTAAAGCAACCTCGACCACATCCATTAAAGATTGCTTTCTTTGTTTAAGCGGGCTGCCTTTGCCTAAAACACGCAAACCTTGCATAGTATTTAGAAAGAAACTTGCTAATGCACGTGGATTTTGAGTAGAAGCAATTTCACCAGATTGTTGAGCTTTAATTAATAAACTCTCTAAAGCATGCTGTAGTTTCTGTAGGTTACTTATAACAAATTGAGTGACATCTTCATCATGGCCAGCCAGCTCTAAACATGCATTTGCAACCAGACAGCCTTTGTGTTCTGCATCATTTAGCTCATCTTCAACTACATTAATCAGTAATTGCCGAATCAGTGCTTTTGGCGAGCCTGAATCAGACAACAACTTCACATTGTTAAGCGTGGTTAAAAGTTCATAGCGTTGTAACGCTTTTTGATAAAGCCCTTTCTTACTTTCAAAAGTACTGTAAAGGCTACTTCTAGATAATCCCGTACCATCGACTAAGTCTTGAACTGAAGTCGCTGCATATCCATGACGCCAAAAAACATGCATGGCTGCATCAGCAATTTCATCAGTTTCAAATTCTTTAGTTCGCATAAAACACACTTATTAGGAACGATCATTCCAATTAATTTATGATAGGAAGATAGAGAAGTCAAATTAAAAAATTATTTTATCAGCAAAGATTTTTTCAATTTGAAAATTGCGACTCTATATTTTTTATAAAATTAAAAATATTTAATAAAAGCTATGCTAGCTGGACCATTCAAAACCAACTGACTTAATTAGTATTTTTCATATTTTTGTCTTGTTCTTTCTGCATTATTTTTAGATTTAATTTTTTCGCTTGAATACATTATAAAAACATATTATAAACTATTTCTAACCAAATAATTGGTTTTTTGGAACTTTATAATGAACAACAATATTATAATTTTTGGTTATGGAACAGGTATTTCCAAAGCCATAGCACATAAGTTTGGTAAAGAAGGCTATAAAATCGGTTTAGTGGCACGTAATGCTGAAAAACTCGAAAAAGCCATTTTAGAACTTAAAACACAAGGTATTGAAGCTTACACTTTTACATGTGATTTAGCGGTTCTTGAAGATATACCAAACCTAGTTAAACGTATTAAAGACCAATTCGGAGAGATTAAAAATATTCATTGGAATGCTTTCCATGATATTGAAGGCAATATCTTAAAAACCCCTCCACTAGAGCTTACTAAAAGCTTTCATATTCGTGTTTCGAGCTATATTGCGACGGTGCAAGCTTGCTTAGGTGATTTAGAGAAGAATCACGGTAGCATTTTATCGACAAACGGAATTTTTGCTTTCGATGCAGTGGGCATCGATTTAGTTGCCAAAGAATATTCATCATTAGCAACTACGGCTGCCGCTCAATACAAAGCCACCAACTTGCTTGCTCATAGTCTCGCTGACTCAAATGTTTACGTGAGCCAAGTGATTGTGAATGGTTTCGTAGATGGAACACCGGGCGCACAAGATAAAAGCTACACAGTACATCCAGAAACGATTGCTGAGCAGTTCTGGTATTTACATCAACGAAAACAAGAAACTGTCTCTCTTTGCGGTGAAGCAATTCAAGCTGCCTAAATAATTTCTTATAAGAGAGGGAGCATAATTTATTATGCTCCCTCTACTTTTTAAATTTATAATTTTTTAATTACTTTCATACTCTGAAGGATCAATTTTGTATTTTTTAAATAAAATAGAGCGTACAGAATCATTTATACTGTCATCATATTTAATAATTAAATAAATATCTTTTTTAGTCAGAGGAATTTCTTTTAGTAAATCAGGCAAGTCCTTCGACCTTATACCACTGACTTCACTAGGTTGTTTTAAGATATCTGGATCTTGTTCTTCAAATTTAAAATCTACACCTTGCAAATTAAAGTAAACCATAACCCTTCTGTTCAAAGAGTCACTATCATCATATAAAACTGTCCCTGCTGGAAGAATTGTATATGGTGCATAGTTATCGAAATTTGATGCTATCCGCAAAGGTTTTTCTAGAACATGAATTTCGGGTGTTTTTGTACTTTTCCAGAAGGAATAGTTTATTAAGGACTGTATGATGAAAAGTAAAATTAGTACGGTAATTAATAAATTCTTTTTCATACTTATCTCTTATTTAAACCAAATAAAATCATATGATTAAATATCTTATTCATTTACAATGAATTCATAGGTCTTATCTAACTTCCCATCCCCACTAGCATAAAAACCCGCATATATATGAATCGTAAAAGTTCCCTTATACTTTGGAACTCCAGAAATTTTTAAATTATTATAAGCATCTGCTTCATTTTGATCTATTGACTCAATAGAGATATTCATATCACTAGGGAAATTAGTTTTAACTTCAAAAGAATATGGTATCACTCTACCACCTGATATTTTCAATTGCTGATTATATGCTTTTCCTACATAGGCTACGGGAAGACTATCAGGCTCAATTGTATATTCATGATTACAACCTGAAAATAAAATCAATAAAATTATTAAAAAATATTTATACATCCATTTTATTCTACAATAATTAATTTATATTTTTTATTCAGTTCATCACTACCACCGCCATAAAAACCTGTTGAAATATTTATTGTATATTCACCTTTATATTTGGGAATACCTTTAATTGAGAAGTCATTAAAACCGCTAGTATCATTGTTCGGTTGAATTTTCAATCCTAAATCATCAGGCATATTAGTCTCTATTTCAAAGTACTTATCCACTACTTTTCCGCCAGTAATTTTTATATTCTGGGAATATGATTTATTAACATGAGCTATAGAGAGCTCATTCGGCTGAATAGTATATTTTTCTCCACAACCAGCCACATTTAAAGCTATAAGGGTTAAACCTAATATCTTAATTTTCATTAAAAAAACTCCTTTTTTACCACCAACGAGAAAAATACTTTCTTTTCAAAATCATAAAGTGAAAGATTTTTTCTAAGTCTTTGTCTATTTTCACCCCATGTAAACATTTTTAATCTAACTTCAGTTTTATAGGGGTCGGCTGTACCGTCAATAATTTTTCCATTTATATCCTTTAATTTATCAGTCCAAACTATCCAATGATCTGGAAAAATTTGCGTTCCTGAACTAGTACCACTATCTAAAATACTTGCAGAAATCAAACTGATAACATAATAGTCTGCTCCAGCATACTGGTTCAGTTCATTCACTAAACTAGGGTTATATCCATTTATATAAAATGGAAAAGTTTTGACATCTTTAAAACCAGTGACTTTGAACCATCGTCCTAACTCCATCCAAGTAGTAATACCTGCCACTTCCTTATCTGGATCATTTAGCGATAAAGCTATATTTTCAGACTCCCTTAAACTAGCTAAAGTTATCCAATCAATTGGTGGAATTTTAGGAATATCATTTTTACGATAAAAATTTTTAACTCTTCGACTTCCATTGGGAGAGGGCTTAATTTCAAGTCCGCCTATTTTTGTACTACCATTTTCCCAAAGTTGCTTTACTGCTACCTTATATTTCACAGGACTTAAATTGAGCAGACAAAAAAAGTATGCTGCTGGGCCACATAATGAAGTAAAATCTTGATCTGGAAAAGGTTCATTTAATCTAGCTTGTAAACCTGCTTCAATTTGTATTTTTGAAAATGGGTCTTTCGCTTCCCCAGGCCTACAGCCAGGATCTATACATTGAAAAATTCTTTCTCTGCTCAAATTTAGCTGGAACGTATTTTTAGACTTACTCTCTTCAACAACTTTAGTGACCTTACTTGCTTCATTGTATTGCACTTTAGATATCTTATTATTTTGGCTAAAACTTGCAGAAGGATAAGACTCGATCTTATCTGGCACAATATAATTACTTAATACTAAAGCTTCTTTTCCACTGATACTCAATCGATATAAGTCAAAAAGAATTACACAGTCTCTTATATTTTCAATACCTAACTTACTACCATCTATCTCGGCAGATCTTGTTTGATAAAGATTATTTCCTACTTTTTTGAATTCCTTACTTGTAAAAAGTATCGAAGTTTCTGCCTTATTTTTTACGGTATTGTAAACGTACAATCTATACTTTAATAAGGTAGGTTTTACATTTGTTTCCAAAACAACATACGGATAATACTTTGCCATTATTATTTTTACTCTATATCAATTTTTTCATCTTTAAATAAATGAAGTGATATCTCTTCTGGTTGGTAGGATTTAAATAGATCTGTATATCCCTTATCATCCGTACGACCTTCTACAATATCTCCATTAGGTAAGAAAGCGATATATTTATGATTTGCAAAGTTATTGCCATCTTTATCTTGCAAAAAATATCTCAAGTTATATTTATTAATTTCTCCTAATACAGGCAACGCAGGAACATTTGCATTCGCACTCCCGCCCCCCATAAACAAATGCTGTCCAGCCTTCACCTCAAACTTACCGCCGGTGGTCATAAAAATGCCCGACCCAGTAATTTTGACTTGAGAACCGCCTGCGGTGAGTACAATTTCTTTGGCCGCTGTCGCCTCAATTTTGTCTTCTGCCGAAATAATCTGTACAGCTTTACGAGCAATTAAATCTGCTCCGTCACCTTGTGCTTGTATCTCAACTTTGCCTTTACCTGCATAGAGTCTTGCCCCTTCTTGAGCCGCAAAAAGGCTAATTTTATTTTGGGCATGCGCGATTAAATTCTTTTGGGTAGACAGATTAATGCTGTCTCCAGCAGTTTGGTTTATCTGCCCATCTGCGCTTACGTGAATATCTTCGTTAGTGCTTAGCGCGATGCTATTTGGGCTCGCCAACAACATAATCGCCTCTTTAAAGGATTTGGCTTTTGCGTTGTCTTGCTGCTCAAGTTTTTCAATAAAGGATTTTAGGTTTTCTAAATTTTCTAACGGGTCAGTTTGCTGATTTTTAGCTACTTCACTGAGTGCTTTGGCATTGTTAAGGCCGCCTTCTATTTGTTGTTTGGCCTCATTTGCATCGAGATGTACGCCTTGAGCTTGGTCTTGTTTATGAGTGCTAACGAGTAAACCACTGCCAGCTCTTACCGCTCCCCACTGGTCTGTTCTGAGTTCAAAACCTTCACCTCGGCCATCACTTTCCGCTTTGTCTTTTGGATGGCTTAAGTTACCCAAGTTGAGCTGACTGGCCGCATGGCTGCTTTGTAGCTGGGCACTGATTTGACCTGTGGTGTCATCAAAACGTAGCTGGTTAAAGCCTTTACCGTCGACTTCTTCGGAGCGGATACCACTGAGTTTTTTAGTGTCAGGTAGCTGGCCTTTCTGGTCGAATTGCGTTGGGTGACGTTCAGCTTCATGAATACGGCCCACAACAAATGGACGGTCAATGTTGCCGTCAAAGAAGTCGATCACCACGATCTCACCCACACGAGGCAAGAAGCGTGCGCCATAACCTGCACCTGCCCACGGGGTCAGTACATCGACCCAAGCCGAGTCAGTGTCATTGTCGTTACTTCCTGCTCCACCGTCATGGCTATGGTCGTCAGTTCGGGTAAACAGGAAACGGACTTTAATGCGCCCCCACTGGTCGACATGGATGCTTTCGCCTTCCAGTCCTACGACTTTAGCACGCTGCGGGTGGGCAGCTGGACGGTGTTCTAGCGGGCTATATTCAGGGACAGCTTTAATATTACGTCGAACAACATTCAGCTCAGCAAAGTGGCGTTGCTCAGGGTTTTGGTTGTCGAGTTGAGCTGCCTTGAGTTTGTCTTTTGGCAACAGACGCTCAAGTTGCTGTTGTAATTCTTTCGGTAAATTATTCTGGTTGTAGTAGTGCTTGCTTAAAATTAAGAATTCTTTATCAGCACTGTCATGTTGGTCGAGTTCTGGGTGGTCATTGAGTTCAAACCAATAACCCACTTGTGCATCACGGACGTTACCTGAAACGGTAAATTGTTTAGAACTCAGGTGATGGTAAGCATTGATATGCTGGTTAAGCTGTTCAATCTGGCTATTGCCTGAAGCTGTAGCTTGGTCTTCGCCATTTAAGTCCTGCATCCACGCTGGGCTAACATGCCATGCATCTTCAAGGTTTAGGCTGGCATTGTCATAGTGTTCGCTGTGTTTCTGCGTGCCTTGTACGCTACCGCTGCCTTCTTCTTGTTGTAGGGCATCGGCTTGCCAGCGTTGCACATGAACCGAAGTTGGTTGTAAACGGCGCTCAGCTTTAACTTGGGTAATAGTATCGAACTGCTCTGTGGCACTGCTGCGCTGGTAGCGTAGGCTACGACGTTCAAGCGCCTGATAATTTTGGTTATCGTCAATTAAACGTAACACTTGTGGCTGAATGGAAGCATTCGGATCCGCTACTAAAAGCTGTGATTCGTCGACTAGCCAGTTAATGCCCTCGCTACGCCACAGACGGGTTAAAAAGTCATAATCGCTTTCGTTTGACTGCATCACAAATGGACGCACATCGTAATCTTTGGTTAAGCCAGATGTGTCGAGCGTTAAGCTTGAAGCAAACAGTGGGCTTTTGCCCTGCCATTCTTTAAATAGAATTTCGCTAATATCGCGCACGCTTTTATTCATAAACACGCGGCTATTACGACGTTTATGCCAAAGTGCAGTTGGGTCTTTTAAGGTTAAATTATAAATCGTGAGTGAGCCGTCGCTTTGCCCTTGGCTCGCTTCAGTAATAATGCCTGTAGTTCTAAAAAATTGGCCTGCATCCGTCACCTGATCGACGGCAACCTGACAGCCAATAAATTGTTTTAATGCAATATGTGCGTTTGTCGACAGACACAGTAATTCAGCAACGCTGCCCTGATTGAGCGTATGCTCGCCTTCAACACGTTGTAAGAAGACTTGCTGATTTAAAGACTGATTTGAGAATTGGATATGAACAGCGCGATTTTGTGAAACAAGGCCTAAACGCTCCAATATACTCGACACACTCATCTGCATTTTTATTATCAATCAAACTTATATTTAGGCCGCATTTTAATTAAAAAAAGACTAATCTGTCTATCTATACTCATTTTCAAAATGTAACTAGTCTAAATATGCGGTTTTAGGTTAATTTGTTATTAAATGGGTATTTAATCCGTAAAATTTACTCATTTTAAAGTGCTATAAACCACCTAAAGATATTTAATATTTTCCTTTTATATTCAAATAGATATTAAAGAAAAATAAATATTTAAATTAATAAAATTCAGGATGAGATATGAAAATAAAAAAGTCTGCTTTTTATATATTTACGGTGATTTTTTCACTTCATTCTCCTGCATTTGCTGAACCGAGTGTGGCCGATATTCAATATCGTGCAGAACAAGGACAAGCTGTTGCTCAATATCATTTAGGGATGATGCTTTTAAGCGGCGAACAAGGTGTGGTTAAAAATTATGAACAAGCGTTTAAATGGTTAACCGCGGCTGACCAAAATGGAAGCGTGGGGGCAAAATATAGTTTAGGAATGCTGTATTACACAGGTACGGGTGTCGAAAAAGATCCCAAGCGCGCTTTTGATTATTTCACCAAAGCTGCGGCCAAGGGCCATGCTAAAGCGCAATATAACTTAGGGGTGTTATATGACAGAGGGGAAGGAACTGCGCAAGACTATGGAAAGGCGTTTGAGTGGTTCAGTCGTGCTGCCAACCAAGGCTACCCACCCGCAGAATATAATTTAGCTCATCTATATAAAAAAGGTCACGGCGTCGCTCAAAGCGATGAGCAAGCCCTTAAGTGGTACACCAAAGCGGCTGAGCACAATGAAAGCGATGCTCAGTACAACTTGGCCCAAATGTATTTAAATGGTGAAGGCACGCCGAAAAACCTACAACTGGCAAAGAAATGGTTTCAGCAAGCTGCCGATGCAGGCGATGCAGATGCCAAAAAAATGCTTAAAAGTTTAGAATAAGACAACCATCTTTATAATATTTTATTTATAAGATGATGAATCTCTATTATTAACAACATTACACTTATAACTCATTTTATTATTTATTTTTTCTAATTAAATATAAATATTAATTCTATTATTTTAAAAATACATTTAGTTTTATTATTAAATCAAAAATATTCTAAATATTAAATTGACGTAATTAAAATCACCGATTATTATCTCGTTGCTGGCCTACATTGCCAGTCGGTTATGACAGACCGCGAATAACAAAGACGATGTGCAAAATTCTTATTTTGTGTGTCGGGAACTCGTTCGCCCCCTTTTTCTCTATGGTAGGGCGGAAGGGGGACACCTTTGTGTGTGCTGGTTCCTTTGTTTCCAGTCTGTCAACCCTCTTTCGTTCTACCACCATAAATTAATTCGCGGTAATCTGGTGGTAGGACTCCATTTTTTAAGGAGTTGGCCATGACACTTTTCAAAATTATTCCCTCTTTAGATTAATTATTTTATTTATTTAAAATTTAGGTTTTCTATTGTCTATTTTTTAAATTTATAAATTATTTTTATTTTAAAAATTTAATTATTTTATTTTCCTATATGCATGGGAGGATTAATTATTACCTAAAAATTATTTTAACCCTTAAAACCAATTATATTTTTATTCTACTCATAGATATAAATCATTATGAGAATAATATGACAATTTATAAATCTATTTTGGCTTTAAGTTTGGTTGTAGCGAGCTTGGAAATTTCGGGTTGTAACTTACACACCCAACAGGAATTTGAAAAAATTTGCCTATCGGGTGGGCACAGCAAAACCAGTTGTGAATGTATTTATCAGCGACTTGAACAAACCTACTCACCCAAGCTGATGCAGCAGCTAGAACATGTCAGTTTGCAAAGTCCTGTGGGAGAACAGGACTTTGCCCCTACTTTTCTGAGCATCATGCAGCGGTGTGACAAAAGTAGTATGGGTTAAGCGTTTGGCTTGGCCCCTCTATCTCTGTGTTGCAATGGTTTATTACTTTAAATCAGCGCAAAAGATTAAGGTCTGTTGCGGCGCAGGGGCCTAAAGAAGAATATTTTTAAGAAATTTGAACTCTTATAGTTTAGATATTTCTATACTCAGCTCATTTTTAACGATAAAGTCATGTTTAATAATTAATATTTTTTATCATTAATATCATAGAGCTAATAAAAATGAGTTTTTATACAGAATTACAAGTCCGTTATACAGATTTTGATACGATTGATTTATCTACTGAAAAGCAAAAGATCCTAGAAATATTAACGGAGGATTCAATCCACGAAGATGTTTATGACGCTTTAGTAGATGCCTTTTCTGATGGTCAGGCAGGCCTTAATGTCGATCCCGTTTATTGCTTACAACTCATAGAAAAAATTACCGCTCTATTTCCAAATGCGAATTTTGAATGTCGAGGGTTAGGAGAAGAGTATTTCTATACATGGATTCTTTGTGTTGAAAATGGGCAGATCATTTTTAGCAGCAAGCCTTGGGAAACTGAAAATCCGTTTATATAAGAATAACCCTACCCATTCTTGTACGTTTTAGCCTACAAGCTTTTAGGGATTTTGCGGATTGGCGACATCCCTCTTTTTTCCTATGATGAGTTCATACAGGAACAGGATGTTCCGGAACACAAAACAATAATAATAGGTTCATACACCAGGAGCGTGAGATACGACAGGAGTCATATCTAGTACCCAAATACGAAAAAGCCCAACAGGATGTTGGGCTTTTTTTATATCTGAATATTTAGGGTTTAAAAATTTCAGGCAAGCTATCTGCAAGAATATGAGGAATGTTATTTGGGTAAACAATCTCATCTGTTTGGCTTAGTTCATCAAATGTCCACCAACGACTTTTACTAATCACAAGCTTTTCATGTTCTGACCAGTTTGCTGTATTCACTTCTTCATTTTTAATAAAAACAATAAAAAGCCTTTCTTCAGAAATCACAACTTCTGCACTCGGCAACATCATTTCAAAATTGCGTGTTGCAACATGAGTGCCTACATTTTGTCTGACTGCGCCCAACTCTTCATAAAGCTCTCGGCAAGCTGCTTGTTCGAAAGTTTCCCCGTCTTCAAGCCCGCCACCTACGGTTGCCCAATATGATTGTCCAGCCAATGCATCATTTGTATGAGTAAACTGAAATAACAAAATTTGATGATTTTCATTAAGAACTAATAATCTTGAAGATTTTCTAATACGCATTTGATTTTTTTCTTAAAGTAACAAGGGGGCTATTATTCATATTCACTTTGAAAAGTTAAATTATTTCTAAATGTACGCTTTAACCTACAAACTTTTAGGGATTTTGCGGATTGGCGACTTCCTACTTTTTTCCTATGATGAGTTCATACAGGAACAGGATGTTCCGGAACACAAAACAACAATAATAGGTTCATGCATCAGGAGCGTGAGATACGACAGGAGTCATATCTAGCAACCAAATACGAAAAAGCCCAACAGGATGTTGGGCTTTTTTTATTGCTGTTTAAAATATGTTTAGGCTAAACCTATAGAGGACTATGCGCCTGTTCTTGCTTTTTATGACGTATCCAACGTATTGCCAAAATAACAGCAATAACCACCACAACGGCAACAAGGGCGGGAACTAACAAAGCTGAAACCGAAAGTAAGATTGCTCCAATCCACTCCCCTGTAGCAACAACAAAATTCCCTAAACCGCCTGTGGTTGCAGTTGAAACACCACGTGCAGCGACTGTACTCATTTGCACCACACCTGCCGTACCACCGCCCACAATAATCGCTGCCGCCCAACCTGCGAACTGTGACATTTCACCACTACTCACGGCCATGGTCGTTAACGTACCCGCAATCATGGCCGCAGGAGTCGCGACTGTGTCTAAAGCATTATCGACCCAAGGAATATAATAAGCGGCAACTTCACAGACTGTTGCCACAGCTAAAGCCAAGCAAACCGATGGCAGAGCTAACCATTCAAAACCCTTCGATGGCTCAAACCATCCCATCATTGTTGCAATGCTCATGACCAACAATGGCACAAACACCCGAAAACCGCAGGCAGCGCTCAGCCCCACGCCAATACATAAACCTAATATAGTTTCCATAACGGTTTCCTTTTTCATGCCCATCGCGGGTCTTGTTATGTAAGTCTTATTTTAAACTAACAAAAAGCCCCATCGGGTGACAGGGCTTTTTGTTAAATGCGAACGCAAATATTATTTTATTCTTAACGTTTAAACTCAGTGCAATAGCATTTAGTGCATGGTGGTAAACGATCTGTATTAATTTCTAAAAACACTCTCTGGCCACATTGAGCGCAGAAATAGAAGCCTGTTCCGGGTTTTTCGCCAGCTGTTACCATGATTGCATTCCTATAATCGTATAGATATTAAACAGGAATATAACCCACTTAAAGTGAATGTCAATTGTCCATTTCGCCCGATGATGATGGCATAAATGCAAAAAATGTTATTTGTACGATTTATCTTACAAACTTTTAGGGATTTTGCGGATTGGCGACACCTTTCTTTTTTCCTAAGATGAGTTCATACAGGAACAGGATGTTCCGGAACACAAAACAACAATAATAGGTTCATGCATCAGGACGTGAGATACGACAGGAGTCATATCTAGCAACCAAATACGAAAAAGCCCGACAGGATGTCGGGCTTTTTTTATATTCTTATTTTTCTGCTAAATAACTTCTTACACGTGCATCATTGAGTAAAGTCATTACCCCTTCTGCAATACATCCATTTAAATCTTGTACTAACACACCACTCGTATGAGGAACGGTAAATGGAATAGTTTGTCCATTTCCTAAAGTCGCTTCGAATTTAATTTTACTGCGCCAGAAAAGCAGATTGGTGTAGGTACTACGTAATGAATTTACTTTAATCGCAATCGATTTCGATCCATTACCATCAACAGGTTGACCATTTTTCAATAGTTCCTTTTGAGTCTGTTGTACCATCGTTTCTGTAATAGACTTAATACTAGAGTCCAGTTTTGTGCCCATATAAGAATATACAATCACTCGTTCATCTGAAGTTTGAGCATTGGTCACATCTGCCTTACCAATAACCTTCACAGGTTGAATTAAACCTGCACGTAGAGGGTACTCTGTACTTACGTAAGGCATTGTCCCACAAGCAGTTAATATAAGAGAGCAAATTGAAATAATGAATAAGTTACGCATTGATATTTTCCAAGAAATCTATTGTGATTTATATTTAAGTCTAAGCGCCGCGTATCTTAATGTAAGTTAAAGAGAATTTGATGACAAAAACAAAATAATTTTAAAAAAATATAATATATACAGTCATTTTTTATAATTAATTAGATATGTATAAACAAATAAAAACCCCACTCTAAAGTGGGGCTCTTAAAACCGTATCAATTATTTTTAACTCAATATCAAGCCACTTGGCTTTCTAAAAAGTCTTGTGCAAAACGCTGTAATACACCGCCCGCTTCATATACAGAAACTTCTTCTTCTGTATCTAAACGGCAAGTCACTGGCACTTCAAGAATCTCTTCTTTACCATCCGCTGTGGCACGTTCAATCACTAAGGTTAAAGTCGAACGTGGCGCAATATTACCAATCACACTATAAAGCTCAGTACCATCTAGTTTTAAAGTCTTGCGGTTTACACCCGGTTTAAACTCAAGCGGTAACACACCCATACCTACTAAGTTGGTACGGTGAATACGCTCAAAACCTTCTGCCACAATCGCTTCAACACCTGCAAGGCGCACACCTTTTGCAGCCCAGTCACGGCTTGAACCCTGACCGTAGTCAGCACCCGCAACAATAATTAATGGCTGTTTACGGTTCATGTAGGTTTCAATCGCTTCCCACATACGCATCACTTCGCCTTCTGGCTCTACACGCGCTTTTGAACCTTGCTTAATGGTACCGTCTGAGCGCACTACCATTTCGTTATACAGTTTCGGGTTGGCAAATGTTGCACGTTGTGCAGTCAAATGGTCGCCACGGTGCGTTGCATATGAGTTGAAGTCTTCTTCTGGTAAGCCCATTTTGTGAAGGTATTCACCCGCAGCCGAGTCCATCAAAATCGCGTTTGAAGGCGACAAGTGGTCGGTGGTGATGTTGTCACCCAAAATCGCAAGTGGACGCATGTTCGCCAAAGTACGTGGTGCAGCCAACGCCCCTTCCCAATATGGTGGACGGCGGATGTAAGTACTTTGTGGACGCCAGTCGTAAAGTGGACTTTCAGCTTCTTCCGTTACACCTAAGTCAAACATTGGAATGTAGACTTTACGGAACTGTTCAGGCTTCACAGCTTCTTTAACTAACGCATCAATTTCAGCATCAGATGGCCAAATGTCTTTGAGGTAAATCGGTTTACCGTCTTTGTCATGACCTAAAGCATCTTTTTCAATATCAAAACGAATCGTACCCGCAATTGCATACGCCACGACAAGCGGTGGAGATGCCAAGAATGCTTGTTTTGCATATGGATGGATACGGCCATCGAAGTTACGGTTACCAGAGAGTACTGCTGTTGCGTACAAGTCACGGTCAATAATTTCTTGTTGAATAACTGGATCTAACGCGCCTGACATACCATTACAGGTCGTACAAGCGTAAGCCACAATACCAAAACCAAGTTGCTCTAAGTCTTTTAGAACACCTGCTTCTTCAAGGTAAAGTGCAGCCGCTTTTGAACCCGGTGCAAATGATGATTTCACCCAAGGTTTACGAACCAAACCAAGTTCATTTGCCTTACGTGCCAACAAACCTGCCGCCACGGTGTTACGTGGGTTAGAAGTGTTAGTACATGAAGTGATTGCAGCAATAATGATTGCGCCATCTGGCATTAAGCCGTCAGAACGGTTTTCGACAACACCCGCAATACCTTTTTCTTTTAGGTCCGCAGTTGAAACACGTGCATGTGGGTTTGATGGACCAGCGATGTTACGTGTCACTTTTGATAGGTCAAAACGAAGTACACGTGGGTACTCTGCTTTGGTCATGTCAGATGCCCAAAGACCGATTTCTTTTGCGTACTGTTCAACCAATGCCACTTGAGCATCTTCACGGCCTGTTAGGCGTAAGTAATCGATTGTGTTTTGGTCGATGTAGAACATCGCAGCAGTAGCACCATACTCTGGTGTCATGTTCGAAATGGTTGCACGGTCGCCCACAGACATGCTGTCTGCACCTTCACCAAAGAACTCAAGGTAAGCACCAACCACACGCTCTTTACGCAAGAACTCGGTTAAAGCAAGTACGATATCTGTTGCAGTAATGCCTGCCTGACGCTGACCTACAAACTCAACGCCAATAATGTCTGGCAAACGCATCCAAGATGCACGGCCTAACATTACGTTTTCAGCTTCTAAACCACCTACACCCACAGAAATTACGCCCAAAGCGTCTGTATGTGGTGTGTGTGAGTCTGTACCGACACATGTGTCTGGGAATGCTACGCCATCACGCGCCTGAATCACCGGAGACATTTTCTCTAGGTTAATCTGGTGCATAATGCCGTTCCCCGCAGGGATCACATCGACATTTTTAAATGCTGTTTTAGTCCACTCAATAAAGTGAAAACGGTCTTCGTTACGGCGGTCTTCAACAGCACGGTTTTTTGCAAAAGCGTCTGGGTCAGCACCACCGTATTCCACCGCTAAAGAGTGGTCGACAATGAGCTGTGTCGGTACAACTGGGTTAACTTTAGATGGGTCGCCGCCTTTGTCAGCAATCGCATCACGTAAGCCTGCAAGGTCAACCAATGCAGTTTGACCCAAAATGTCATGACACACCACACGCGCTGGGTACCAAGGAAAGTCCAAGTCCTGACGGCGTTCAATCAACTGCGTTAAATAGGCAGTTAAGTTCTCGGCATCGGCACGGCGTACCAATTGCTCTGCGAGTACTTTAGACGTGTAAGGCAGTTTTTCGTATGCGCCTGGCTGAATATCTTCAACGGCTTGACGCACGTCGTAATATTCAAGCTGGGTACCTGCCAGCGGTTTACGGTATTTTGTGTTCATTAACCACGCTCCGCCAATGGTTTAAATTCGAGGTTTTCAGGGCCTGTGTAGTTCGCGCTTGGACGAATAATTTTGCCGTCTTGGCGTTGTTCAATCACGTGCGCTGACCAGCCTGCTGTACGTGCAATCACGAACAATGGTGTGAACATTGCAGTTGGAACACCCATTAAGTGATAGCTCACTGCACTGAACCAATCGAGGTTCGGGAACATGTTTTTCACTTCTTTCATCACTGCTTCTAAACGTTCAGCGATGAGGTACATTTTGGTATTCTCTTGTGCTTGTGCTAAGTCATGCGCCACTTTCTTAATTACTTCGTTACGTGGGTCAGAAACTGTATATACAGGATGACCAAAACCAATTACGACTTCTTTATTTTCAACACGCTTACGAATGTCAGCTTCTGCTTCATCTGCGTTGTCATAACGTTGTTGAATTACGAATGCAACTTCGTTTGCACCTCCATGCTTAGGTCCGCGAAGCGCACCAATACCACCTGTAATTGCCGAGTACATGTCAGAACCTGTACCTGCAACCACACGTGAGGTAAATGTAGACGCGTTGAACTCGTGCTCAGCATACAAAATAAGAGATGTATGCATTGCTTGAATCCATTCTTCAGATGGTTTTTCGCCATGAAGTAAATGTAAGAAATGCGCTGCAATTGAGTCGTCATCAGTTTCAACTTCAATACGACGACCGTTATTGCTGAAGTGGTACCAATAAAGCAGCATTGAGCCTAGGCTTGCCATTAATTTATCAGCAATGTCTTTTGCGCCAGCTTCGTTATGGTCTTCGTGTTCTGGCGTTAAGCAACCTAACACTGATACACCTGTACGCATCACATCCATTGGGTGTGCAGACGGTGGTAATTGCTCAAGTGCAGTTTTAAGTGCTGCTGGTAAGCCACGAAGTGCTTTTAATTTTGCTTTATACGCTTTGAGTTCAGCTTTGTTTGGTAATTTGCCATGTACAAGCAAGTGAGCAACTTCTTCAAACTGGCTACCCGCCGCAAGGTCAAGAATGTCATAGCCACGATAGTGCAAGTCGTTACCACTACGTCCTACGGTACACAGTGCTGTGTTGCCTGCAACTTGTCCGCTAAGTGCAACTGATTTTTTTGGTTTGAAGCCTGTTGTTGTTTCATTTGAGCTCATAAGAATGTCCTTTCCTATCTATTTAAATTATTTGGGGAACACGGCATATGTACCGTGTTTTACTTCTTATTTCTTTTTAGCAAATGCGTTGTCTAAGTAGTCTTCAAACGCATAGTAGTTAATGCGTTCATATAACTCTTTACGCGTTTGCATAATATCAACCACGTTCTTTTGCGTGCCTTCTTTACGCAAGGTTTCATACACAGTTTCGGCTGCTTTGTTCATGGCACGGAAAGCAGAAAGCGGATAAAGCGCAAGGCTTACATCGGCAGATGCTAACTCTTCAGTCGTAAATAGTGGTGTAGAACCAAACTCGGTAATGTTTGCCAAAATTGGTGCGCCTGTCTTCTGAGCAAATTGCTTGTACATATCAAGCTCGGTAATTGCTTCAGGGAACAACATGTCTGCGCCCGCTTCGATGTAGGCACCCGCACGGTCAATTGCAGCTTGTAAGCCATCTACGGCCAATGCATCAGTACGTGCCATAATCACGAAGCTGTCATCACCACGTGCATCGACCGCAGCTTTAATACGGTCAACCATTTCTTCTTGAGTCACAATGGCTTTGTTCGGACGGTGTCCACAACGTTTTGCGCCCACTTGGTCTTCAATGTGCATTGCCGCAGCACCAAACTTGATAAGTGCTTTTGTAGTACGAGCAATGTTAAATGCAGAAGCGCCAAAACCTGTGTCCGCATCGACTAATAATGGAAGATCACATACATCGGTAATACGGCGTACGTCTGTCAACACATCATCAAGGTTACTGATTCCTAAATCAGGTAAGCCTAAAGAACCAGCGGCTACACCACCACCTGATAAGTAAATCGCTTTATAACCTGCACGTTTTGCCAAAAGTGCATGATTGGCGTTAATGGTTCCAACCACTTGTAATGGCTTTTCTTGGGCTACTGCATCGCGAAATAGCTGACCTGCGGATTGTTTAGCCATTGTTATGTTCTCCTTGTGCTTGTAGCAGTGTTTGCTCAATAATTTTGTAAGAAGCATTGATATGTCGATGCATGAGCAGCTCGGCAAGTTCACCATCACCTTCTGCAATTGCATCTAAAATACGGATGTGTTCGTCCCAAGCTTTGCTCGGACGATCGGGTGTGTTTGAAAACTGAATTCGGTACATACGGATGAGGTGATAAAGCTCATCGCATAGCATTTTTTCTAGGGTTTTATTGCCACTACTTTTGATAATGCAGTAGTGAAAATCGTCCTGCCCTTCTTGCAAGTAATATCCTTTACCTGCTTTAAAGTTTTCATCTTCGGCATGCATACGCAAAACATCACGTAATGCCAAGATTTGCTTTTTATCAATATGCTGTGCCGCAAGTTTGCAAGCCAAACCCTCTAAAGACGCACGAATCTGATAAAGCTCTTTAAACTGTTGCAAGGATAATGAAACCACGCGCGCGCCCACATGTGCAGTACGCTCAACCAAACGCTGCCCTTCAAGGCGATGAATCGCTTCACGTAAAGGCCCACGACTAATGCCATAAGTACGTGCTAGCTCAGGCTCAGAAATCTTGCTACCTGCCGGAATTTGACCCAAAACAATCGCCGTCTGTATTTGTTTAAATACATTCTCGGTCAGTGTTCTTCCCTGACTTTGTAATGGCTCTGGTGCGAAGGTCAAATCTTGCATATTGTCGACAATTTTTAATCAATTATGGCTTTTATAGCGGTATGAATGAAAAAAATCAAGGTGATTGTTGACACTTTACAGAACGCATCAGGTCAATTTTTATCGTTTGACCTGTTATTTCACCTTATATTTAAACCATTAAACCAATTACCAATTAGTACTTGTAAAACAGTTATTTAATATTGTTTTACCTATAGATTTATGGCACTTTTTTAGCTGCTTTTCGACCGCTAATCTTTTGTTTCAAACTTTAGTCTACAACCAATGTATTACAGCAAGATTGTAGACAATCTGCTTGAATGAAAGCATGAGTTATAAATTAGTATCTATTTACCGTAATTTCTTTTAAATCTTTTTATCATTTTCATCCAGAAAATATCGATATTAGTGAAATTATCAGGTGCTTCACGGTAGCTTTATTGATACATTATTGAACATCGACATAGTTGTGGCGTATTTTTCGAGACAGAAAAAACCCAGCACTATGCATATTGTTGAATGAAAGGACTTTTTTGATGTTTCAACATATCCCCCCATACGCAGGCGACCCAATTTTATCTTTAATGGAACAGTTCAATGCTGATACTCGTTCTGGAAAAGTGAACTTGAGTATTGGTCTTTATTATAACGAAGACAGTATTGTTCCTCAGTTAGAGACCATTATTGAAGCGCAAAAGCGTATCGAGCCTAAAAACGGTAAAACCAAACTTTATTTGCCAATGGAAGGCTTCAAACCTTACCGTGAAGCAATTCAAGCACTTTTATTTGGTGCAAACAGCCCAGCAGTTAAAGCTGGCCGTGCTGTAACCATCCAAACGCTTGGTGGTTCAGGTGCATTGAAAGTTGGTGCAGATTTCTTAAAAACTTATTTCCCAAATTCTGACGTTTGGGTAAGCCAACCAACTTGGGACAACCACGTTGCGATTTTCAATGGCGCTGGCATCAAAACTCATTTCTACCCATATTTCGATAACGAAACGCGTGGTGTAGATTTTGACGGTATGCTTTCAACACTTAAAACTTTGCCTGAGCAAAGCATTGTGTTATTGCACCCATGCTGCCACAACCCAACGGGTGCTGACTTAAACCCAGCGCAGTGGGATCAAGTGATTGCAGTATTAAAAGATCGTAACCTTATTCCATTCCTAGACATCGCTTACCAAGGTTTTGGTGACGGTATGGAAGAAGATGCGTATGCAATCCGTGCTTTAGACCAAGCGGGTCTAAACTTCATTGTGAGCAACTCGTTCTCTAAAATCTTCTCTTTATATGGCGAGCGCGTTGGCGGCTTAACTTTCGTATGTGATGATGCAGAAGCTGCTCAGTGCACATTCGGTCAGTTAAAAGCGACTGTACGCCGTATTTACTCTAGCCCTCCTACAACAGGTGCTTGGTTAGTTGATGAAGTGTTAAATGACGCTGAACTTAACCAGCAATGGCAAGGTGAAGTAAAAGAGATGCGTGAGCGTATTATTAAAATGCGTAGCATCTTGAAAGATGAACTTACTAAAGCATTACCAGACCGTGACTTTAGCTACCTTGTAAACCAAAAAGGTATGTTCAGTTACACAGGTTTAACTGCTGAGCAAGTTGATATCTTGCGTGAAGAATATGCAATCTACTTAGTACGTAGTGGCCGTATTTGTGTAGCAGGTTTAAACATGAATAATGTTTACACTGTTGCTAAAGCAGTTGCAGAAGTGCTTGCTAAATCAACAGAAGCAGCATAATACATCTATTAAAAAAGGCGCTTCGGCGCCTTTTTTATGTCTCGGTATTAAGATTTAGCCTTGCCCCAATATTTCAGTTTTGAGGTATGTCCAATACCTACGTTAAAGCTATTGGTTGGGTCAAGTTTTTGATAAAAGTTAGCTAAGGCAGGCTTGGCAATGTAAAGATGCCCAACATTATGCTCTGCCGGATATTCAGCACGGCGCGCATCGAGTAACTTCCACATTTGATGTTCCATTTCTAAAGGGTCATGGCCCTTTTTAAGAATATAGTCTTGATGGAACACATGACAAAAGAAATGCCCATAATAGAGTTTATGGATGATTTTATTTTCCATTTCGGCAGGCAGTTGCTCTACCCACTCACGGTCATTACGACGTAACGCAATATCAAGCGCCACAATATCTTCAACTTCACTACGGTGCGTATCACGATAACGAATTGCAGCTCCTGCAATCGCAAAACGGTGTAAGAACGCTTTTCGGCCTTCCCCTTCGCTACATACGAAATAGCTACCTGACTGATGCACTGCAAAATATTCTTTTAAAAACTGCTCGGTCTGAGCTTTTGAATTATTTTCGACACGTAGCACTAAATGGTGCTCATAACGATCTCGATATTCGGTCATACGCTTAGGCAAATGACTCGGTAAAAAGAAGGTAATCGCCTGTAAAATCTGATCCGTTAAACCTTTAATTTTAAATCTTTCTAAGAAACCATCGACTTTATCTTTCATCGCAAAAGCTTTGGGAACATTGGCTGTGCCAAATTTTTCAATAAATAAGAACGTGTCTTTTCCGTACTTTTCACCAATCAAGTAAGCATCTCGGTGAATATATTCACCAGCGATTGGTAGGCTTGGCAGTGAGGTTAGTAAGTAACGGCGAATAGCGGTTAAATCATCGGCATCATTAGTACCAATATAAAAGACATTACTTTCTACTTTTTCATAAGTATCAAGACGTACCGCAAACACACAGACTTTACCTGCCGAACCCGATGCTTCAAACAATCGTGACGGGTCTGCATTAAAACGCGCGGGTGTATCTTCATCAACTTGCGTCACATCGTGCGCATAACGATAGTCCGATGCCTGCTTTTCGCCATCATCTAAAATATCTATGGCTTGATATTTCTGCTTCTCTAAACGCATCAAAATTTCTTCAGGAGTCGAGCCTAAATTCACCCCTAAATGGTTCACCAGCTCTAATTGACCAGCAGTATTCACCTGAGCATATAACGCCAGCTCAGTATACGCAGGACCACGGCGTACCAACGCACCACCAGAGTTATTACACACACCGCCAAGTACCGATGCCCCAATACAAGATGAACCAATTACTGAATGCGGTTCACGATCATAGCCTTTTAAAATTTGTTCTAAATTATCTAAAGTCGCGCCCGGTAAACAAATCACTTGCTTACCGTCATGAATAACTTGAATGCCCTTTAATCGGCGAGTACTCATGACTAAAACAGGACGATCATAATCATCACCATATGGGGTTGAACCACCTGTAAGTCCTGTATTGGCTGCCTGCATAATCACAATACAGTCTGCCTCAATCGCAGCTTGGAGCACCTGCCATTGCTCTAGCAAGGTTCCTGGTACCGCCACAGCAAGCACTTTCCCCTCACCAAAACGACGACCTTGGCGGTACTGACGCGTGCTTTGGTCATCGGTCAAAACATAAGAATGCCCCACAATATTTTGTAAGCGTTCAATCACTGCTTGAAGAGAAAATGTTTGCATGATGGTTTCCTTTTGGTCATCCATTTATCAAATTAGACCAACACGACGGTATCTTACCGTTTGTAATTTATAATTTAATTAGCTCATTCTCTAATGTGAATCAGCCCTATATTTACTATCGTGGTTGGCGGCAGGGATGCCGCCGTTTCGATGCGGTAGCAAGGACGTACCGTCATCGAAACAAAGGTTTTTGGTTACTTTTTTAAAAAAGTAACGTCAATTAGCTACTTACATTGAACCTTTTCCGATAAGACTCCGTCGTGCCAATATCATCAAAGTTAATAAGAAAATGTTAGAGCTTCATCGCCTGCACTAAACAATCTGCATTAATATCCGAAATCGACTTAGCACCTGTAAGCGTCATCGCAACACGCATTTCCTTATCAATCAAATCAAGCAAGTTCGACACCCCTTGCCCACCTGCTGCTGCCAAGGCATAAACAAATGCACGGCCAAGTAAGACTGTATCGGCACCGAGCGCCAACATCCGCACCACGTCTAAACCATTACGAATGCCTGAGTCAGCCAAAATCGCCAAATCACCTTTCACCGCATCAGCAATTGCAGGCAACGCACGAGCAGACGACATCACACCATCTAACTGACGACCACCGTGATTCGATACCACAATGCCATCTGCACCAAAACGCACGGCATCTTTGGCATCTTCAGGGTCTAAAATGCCCTTAATGACCATTGGGCCATCCCAAAATTCACGAATCCACTCAAGGTCTTTCCATGAAATCGATGGGTCAAAGTTTGAGCCTAACCAGCCAATATAGTCTTCAAGCCCAGTCGGTTTACCTAAATATTTAGAGATATTACCCAAGTCATGCGGACGCCCCATTAAGCCGACATTCCACGACCAATGTGGATGGAACATAGACTGCATATAACGGCGCATCGCAGCATTTGGTCCACTCATCCCCGAATGTGCATCACGGTAACGCGCACCTGGTACAGGCATATCGACGGTAAATACCAGTGTTGAGCAGCCTGCCGCTTTTGCACGTTCTAAAGCATTACGCATAAAACCACGGTCGCGTAATACATAAAGCTGGAACCACATTGGACGGTTAATTGCAGGTGCAACTTCTTCAATCGGACACACCGAAACCGTTGAAAGTGTAAATGGAATGCCCTTTTTATCGGCTGCCATCGCGGCTTGCACTTCACCACGGCGTGCATACATGCCTGTTAAACCTACAGGCGCTAATGCAACCGGCATAGACAAGGTTTCGTTAAACAGTTTTGTCTCTAAACTTAACGCTGACATGTCATTGAGCACACGTTGACGCAAAGCAATTTCTGACAAATCTTGTACGTTACGCTTTAAGGTATATTCCGAATACGCTCCACCATCAATGTAATGAAATAAAAATGGGGGTAAGCGACGTTGTGCCGCAGCACGATAATCATTGCCAGAAGAAATAATCATTTTGAATCAACTCTACTTAAACGATTTGCACGTTTCTGGCGAGCTTCGTCTTCATCCAGAGAACGCACATGATTAATCACAAATTCAATATGACCGCAGACAGCTTGGCGTGCGGCCTCGGGATCTTTACGATCAATAGCATCCATCACCTGAAAATGCTGCTCGCTCAGCAAGTCACCATTTACGGGGTCGTTATAAACTTTCTTACGTCCTAACAAGACGTTGTATTGCAACAAATCAAACAAGCTACGCATCATTTGAATCAGCACCACATTGTGAGATGCCTCTGCAATCGCTAAGTGGAATTCAGCATCGGCCACAGCAGCCTGTGCTGAGTCACCCGCATTTTGATGGCGACTAATTTCATTAAAATAATGACGGATTTTGGCGCGATCTTCAGGCGTTGAGCGCAATGCGGCATACCATGCCGTGCCACCTTCAAGTAATAACCGCGCTTCTTGCACATCAAAACGGTATAACGGATCTTCTTCAATCAGGTTGCTAATTGGGTTCACAATCAGTTGCTGTGGCCACTGTTCAGGTAACTGCTGAATATAAGTCCCATCTCCACGGCGGCTACTGAGCACCCCTTGACTATTAAGCTGCTGAATGGCTTCACGCAAAGACGGACGAGAAACCCCTAAGCTAGTTGCAAGCTGGCGCTCAGCAGGCAAACGGTCACCTTTTTTCATGTGCCGCTCTTCAATTAATGCCTGCAATTTCATGACCACTTGATCGGAGATTCTCATCGCGTTTCCTTCACTGGAGTTATGGAATCATCCACGGAACCAGATAAGCCTGAACCGTAATAATGATGCCAACAAAGACAGTGAATATGATGCTATGTTTTACCGTGAAACGGAACAAGTCAGATTCTTTTCCAACTAAGCCTACTGCTGCACACGCAATCGCAATCGACTGCGGAGAAATCATCTTACCTGTCACACCACCACTGGTATTGGCAGCCACCAATAACACTTCTGGAATACCAATTTGCTGAGCCGTAGTCGCCTGTAGTGCCGAGAACAAAGCATTTGAAGATGTATCTGAACCCGTAAGGAACACACCAAGCCAGCCCAAAAATGGCGAGAAGAAAGTAAACGCATGACCCGTATGCGATAGAGCCAAAGCTAAAGTTGCAGATAAACCTGAATAGTTCGCAATAAAAGCAAACGCCAACACCATACCAATCGAGTAAATCGGTGTTTTCAACTCATTGAGTGTTTCACCAAAAGTCGTTACTGCCTCACTTGCTTTCATTTTCAAGAAAATAGCAGTGATAATTGCAGCAATAAAAATTGCCGTACCGGTTGCAGAGAACCAGTCAAACTTATAAATCGCTTCGTATGGTTTCATCTCTGCCACAATCGGCGGCATTTTTTCGACCAATTTATGCAAGTACGGCACTTCAAGTTTAAAAATCCAGTGCTCAAGAGCACCATCTTTTGCAAATAATGCTTTAAATGGCTTAACACTCCAGATGGTCACCATGACTGTTAAGATGGCAAATGGAGACCATGCCTTAGCAATTTTCCCAATACTGTAACGTTGAACCGTTGTAGGTTGCTGAATTAGAGTTTGGCCAGCTTCAGGTTCAAAGCGGAAAATATGTTTTGGTTTCCAGAAACGGAACAACACAGTCAGGCTGACCAATGAAGCAATTGCAGCGGTAATATCTGGTAATTCAGGGCCAATAAAGTTAGATGTAAGATATTGGGCAATCGCAAAAGCGCCACCACCCACTAATACAGCAGGCCAAGTTTCTTTAACACCACGCCAGCCATCCATAATCGCCATGATCCAGAACAACACGATCAGCGTTAAAAATGGCAACTGACGACCCACCATCTGGCTAATTTCCATGGTGTCTACGCCTGACACCTGCCCCGCCACAATAATTGGAATACCCATTGCACCAAAAGCAACTGGCGCTGTATTTACAATCAAACATAAACCAGCGGCGTAAAGTGGCTTAAACCCTAACCCGACAAGGAGTGCAGCGGTAATTGCCACAGGAGCACCAAAACCCGCAGCCCCTTCAAGGAAAGTACCAAATGCAAAACCAACGAGTAACATTTGCAGGCGTTGGTCTTCGGTAATTGACAAAATGCTTGAGCGGATAACTTCAAACTGGCCTGTTTTTACCGAAATCTTGTATAGAAAAACTGCCCCAATAATAATCCATGAAATTGGCCATAGACCATAGAAGAAACCATAAATGATTGACGCAAAGGCCATTTGACCCGGCATTTGATAGAAAAAGAGAGCAATCAATAATGCAATAATGACTGTGCCCGTACCCGCGATACTGCCTTTTAAACGAAAAACAGCCAACGCCAAAAAGAAGAAAATAATCGGGATTAATGCAACCGCACTGGACAGCCAAATATTATTTAAAGGGTCATAAAGTTGTTGCCACATATTGAGCATTGTCATCTCCTTGAAATGCCGGGGCGAATTTTTGTACCTTAAATTCTTAAACATTTAACACAATTGGTATGACCAATTAAAAATTAAGTGCAAATGTTATTCCTTAAACCACAGATCGCATCATAAGCACAGATATTGGCAAGATCAATCATTAAATAACCACAATAATTGGTAAGACCAATAACACCAAGTAAAATCAAGCCATTTCGAGTTTATGGTTCCATTTATTAGACTAAAGTCGTAAAAAAGTATTCTTATAAATTTAAATTTGAGCTACAGAAATGAAGCGTAAAATTTGAATATAAAAACTATAAACATACCTATTTCATGATCTATGTATAATGTGCACACAACTCAAACCACATGTATTGAATTGAATAATGACTACTTTAACGTGTTTTAAAGCTTATGATATCCGAGGCAAACTCGGCACCGAATTGAATGAAGAAATCGCCTATAAAATTGGCCGCGCTTACGGACAAATCTATAAACCAAAGACTGTAGTAGTCGGTTGTGATATTCGTCTAAGCAGTGAGGCTTTAAAACAAGCGACTATCCGCGGGTTAAATGACGCGGGTGTCAATGTTCTTGATTTAGGCATGACAGGTACTGAAGAAGTTTACTTCGCCGCTTTCCATTTAGATGTGCAAGGTGGTATCGAAGTTACTGCTAGCCATAATCCAATGGACTATAACGGCATGAAATTAGTTCGAGAAAATGCTCGTCCAATTAGTGCAGATACTGGTTTAAAAGAAATTCAGGCTTTAGCAGAAACCAATAACTTTGAAGAAGTTAGTCAAAAAGGTACAACTCAAAGCTATAACATTTTGCCTGAGTTCGTTGATCACTTATTAACTTATATTGAACCAGCAAAAATCCGCCCACTTAAGTTAGTGGTAAACGCGGGTAATGGTGCAGCTGGTCACGTGATTGATGCAATCGAAGAAAAATTTAAAACGCTTAACGTACCTATTGAATTTATTAAAATTCACCATGAAGCAGATGGCACTTTCCCAAATGGGATTCCTAACCCAATTTTAATTGAAAACCGTGACAGTACTCGAAATGCTGTTCTTGAGCATAAAGCAGATATGGGTATTGCATGGGACGGTGACTTTGATCGCTGTTTCTTGTTTGATGAAAAAGGTCAGTTCATTGAAGGCTACTATATTGTTGGTCTATTAGCTCAAGCTTTCTTGATTAAACAGTCGGGTGAAAAAATTGTGCATGACCCACGTTTAGTGTGGAACACATTTGATATCGTAGATGAATACAAAGGTGTTGCTGTACAGTCAAAATCTGGACATGCATTCATTAAAGACGTTATGCGTGAACACAATGCTGTATATGGCGGTGAAATGAGTGCCCATCACTATTTCCGTGACTTTGCTTACTGCGATAGCGGCATGATTCCTTGGTTACTCACTGTTGCCCTACTCTCTGAAACAGGACAAACACTTTCAACGCTCGTTGAAAATATGATTACCAAGTTCCCTTGTAGCGGTGAAATCAACTTTAAAGTAGCCGATACACAAATCACTATTCAAAAGATTTTCGATTTCTATGCCAAGCAAAACCCAGAAATTGACCGTACCGATGGAGTAAGTCTAGACTTTGGTGCATGGCGCTTTAATGTACGCGCTTCAAATACTGAACCTTTGCTACGTCTTAACATTGAAAGCCGTGCAGATCGCCAAGCTCAGCCAATGCAACATTATGTAGATGAATTGACTGGGTTGATTCAGAACTAATTCATAATAAAAAAGGAGCTATAAGCTCCTTTTTTATTGCTATTTAATTATATCCATTAGGATTCTGCTTCTGCCAATTCCAGCTATCAGCAAGCATATCTTCTAAGTCAAATTGAGGTTGCCAACCTAGTTCAGCAACTGCACGGCTATTATCGGCAAAAGATGTTGCTACATCGCCAGCTCGACGTGGTGCAAACTCAAAAGCAACAGGCACACCATTAACTTGCTCAAATGTATTCTTAACTTGCAACACGGATGAACCATTACCTGTACCAATATTCCATGCACGGCAACCTTTCGCTTCTAATCGGTTATTTAAAGCACATAAATGTGCATTCGCTAAATCGACCACATGAATATAGTCACGTACCCCAGTCCCATCTACTGTGTTGTAGTCATTACCATAAATAGACAGCTTATCACGACGTCCTACAGCAACTTGAGTCACGTAAGGCATTAAATTATTTGGAATACCTTGTGGGTCTTCACCAATACGGCCACTCTTATGCGCACCAACTGGGTTAAAATAGCGTAGTAAAGCTATCGACCATTTAGAATTTGAATCTGACAGTTTTTGCAATAATTGCTCAACAATCAGTTTAGTATAGCCATAGTTATTACTTGGCATACCTGTTGGCATATCTTCATTTAATGGAGATATATTGGCCTCGTCATATACTGTCGCAGAAGAGCTAAACACAAGCGTATAGACACCTGCTTTTTCCATCGACTTAACGAGTTGAATACTACCAGCAATATTATTATCAAAATAAATCAGCGGTTTTTCCTGACTTTCACCTACTGCCTTTAAGCCTGCGAAGTGAATTACAGCATCAATTGAATGATCTTGAAATACGCGATCAAGTTCATTTACATTACGAATATCACCTTTAACAAAAGCTAAACTCTTTTGTGTGATATCTTGGACTCTCGTTAACGACTCTTCAGAACTGTTTGATAGATTGTCAAAAACAATAACTTCATGACCAGCGTTTAAAAGCTCTACACAGGTATGTGAACCAATATAACCAGCACCACCAGTAACTAGGATTTTAGCCATCTACTTTTCCTAATAATATTTTAATTAATCCACGTGTTGAGGCATCTAATGATGAAAGATCATTTTGAACCCCATTTAAAATAGGTAATAGTTGATCAGCAATCTGTTTGCCTTTTTCGACGCCCCATTGATCAAACGGGTTAATATTCCAAATTACAGACTGCACAAAAACTTTATGCTCATATAAAGCAATTAACATTCCCAAACTATATGGATTCAACTCTTTCAATAATAGGGTTGAACTCGGTTGGTTACCTTCATATTGTTTGTAAATCGGCAGTTTTTCTAATTCAGTTGAGTCTAAAGCTTCATTACCAAAGGCCAATAATCTTGATTGGGCCAGACAATTCGATAACGCAAGATGATGCTGCTCGACTAAAGCCTCTGCATTTTCAACATAGGTAAAATGGTCAGCGTTATAGCGTTGGACTGGCGCAATAAAGTCACAGCTTACTGCTTGAGTTCCCTGGTGTAATAACTGATAGAAGGCATGTTGAGCATTTGGTCCAACTTCACCCCATACAATTGGGCATGTATCGAGTTCGACTTTTTGACCGTCACGTTGTACCGATTTACCATTAGATTCCATTTCAAGTTGCTGCAAATAAGCAGCAAAATACTTTAATCGACCATCATAAGGTAATACTGCATGAGTTTGAATATTTAAAAAATTATTGTTCCAAACGCCTAATAATCCCATTAAAACAGGAATATTTTGCTCATAACTTGTATTTTGAAAATGTTCATCTACTGCATGAGCACCAGCTAAGAGTTGCTGAAAACCTTCAACCCCGATACTCAACGCAATAGGTAAACCAATGCATGACCATAATGAGTAACGGCCACCTACCCAGTCCCAAAGCAGTAATTGATTTTCTGGGGCAATCCCCCATTCAGTCATTTTATCTGCTTTTGTTGATACTCCAACAAAATGACTTTTTAAAACTCGGGCATGTGTTCCCAAAGTTTTTTCAAGCCACTGTCGTACCGTTTGGGCATTTGATAAAGTATCAATCGTTCCAAAAGATTTTGAAGAAATAATAAATAGTGTTGTTTCTGGACGAAGTTGGTGGAGCAACTCCGACAACTGACTACCATCCATAGTCGATACAAAGTGAACATTTAAAGGTTTAGCCGTTTTCACTTTAAAATCTGACAACGCATGGGTGACCATTTGTGGCCCTAAATCAGAACCACCCACACCAATGTTCACAACATCTTGAATCACTTCACCGGTTGCCCCGCGATATTGACCAACATGTATCTTTTCTACTAAGGCATACATACGTTGTAACTGGCTATGGACTTGAGCCGTTAACTCTGGAAACTTCGAATAGTCAACTGGCAAGCGTAGTGCCCAATGCATTGCTGCGCGTTGCTCTGTACAATTTACTTTGTCTTGTGAAAAAAGACGTTCAATCCATTGATTTAATTGTTTGGTTTTCGCAAGAGCAGTCAATTGTTCCAAAATGTCTTTAGTAACACGATGCTTACTATAATCAAAAACTAATGGATCAAATTTTATAGAATATTGTTGAAAGCGATCCGGTTCTGAAGCGAACAATTCTTTTATATGTAGTTTTGAATTTTTCTCACCCATCGCCTGTAATTTTAGTAAAGGTGAAACCAACTCTTTAGGAAATTTCTCGATAGATTTACTCATAAACGACCTACTCCTTCATAAGCAAAGCCCTTAGCCTTTACATATGCTGGGTCATAAATATTACGCCCATCCAAAATTAAAGGATGCTGCATCATCTGTTGTAATTGCTTAAAGTCTGGACTCCAGTATTGTTTCCATGCGGTAACTAAACATAAGGCGTGTGCGTCTCGAGCAGCCTCATATTGATCAGTACACAGTACTAAATCCTTACGGTCACCATATGTAGCGGCAATTTCATCTAATGCTTGAGGATCATGCAAACGTACTGTTACACCTTGTGCCCATAATGCAGCTAATAAAATATGAATTGGGGAGTTATGTATGCTTGAGGTATTTTCTTTGAAGGATGCACCCCAAATAGCCACGGTTTTACCATTCAAATTACAATGATAATAATTCCACAGCTTACGGAATAAAATTTCTTTTTGTTGTTCGTTAATTGCCCATACCTGCTCTAAAAGACGACTTTTCGCCCCAGTTCCAGAAACAGTACTCGAAAGGGTTAAAATATCATGCGAAAAATTTTCACCGCCAAAACCAACTCCAGCGGACAAATAAGCCGCACCAATACGTGTATCGGCCGCAATACCATGCTTCACATTAGCGATATCAATACCGAGTTTCTCTGCTACCATAGCTAAGTCATTCATATAACTAATACGGGTCGCCAACATGCCAGAAATACTAAGTTTGGTAAATTCAGCGTCCAAAATCGGCATAAATAAATATTGATAACTAAAACGGAAAAATGGGCGTAACAGCTCTTGCATTGTATCCCGCGCATGATTGGACTCAACACCAACAATGACATGTTTTACATGCAATACACTATTAATAGCATTCCCTTCTTGAATTACATCAGGGAAATAGACCCACTCGTCTTTTGGTAAATATTGTTTTAACTGATCAGTTCCATGTAAGCCAAACGTAGAACCATTTACCATTAATCTAGGATGAACGATAGGACGTTGGCTTAGCTTCTCAACTGTATTTAAAGCAAGCTGGATTTGTGTGGGACTAAAACAGAATAAATAAACTTCAACATCAAGTGGAATAGTAGAAAAAGGACTTTCTTGTAGAAAGCCCGATTTTCTTTGCTTATTCAAATAATTATTAACTTCTTGATCTTGGTAAGAAAGTACAGAAATATTTTCTTCGCAGGTGACACTTGTGCACCAATAAATCTGATTGCCATATTCAGCTAGTAATGCTGCCATTACACCAGCGTGTAAGGTGGTTCCAAACACTGCGATTTTCATTGCACACCTGATTTTTTAATATTCTATAGATTTCTCTTCCCATTCAAGGAAGAGAATATATTGATTGTTTATTATATTCAGCAGTTTTTACAAATACTTAAGCAGAACTACACAATACTACAACTTAAGCTCTTGAATTAGCTGTTTAAATTCTGGGCCTAATTTAGGATGTTGAATTCCATAATGTAGTACAGCTTTTAAATATCCAAGTTTACTACCACAGTCAAATGTTTGGCCTTGCATACGATAGGCTTCAACAATATCTGTTTCTTGTAACATCGCAATCGCATCTGTTAACTGAATTTCATTACCTGCACCTTTGGGTGTGTTTTCCAAAAGCTGCATAATTTTTGCAGGCAAAACGTAGCGACCAACTACAGAAAGATTAGAAGGTGCAGAGCCAACAGCAGGTTTTTCAACAATGCCTTGCATAGCAATACTTTCACCCTCATTAGGAGTATGCGCTACATCTACAATCCCGTATTGATCCACAAGGTTATCAGGTACTGCTTCTACCATAATCTGTGCAGCTTGAATTGTATTATAACGTGCAATCATACGAGATAAATCATTTCGGCCCGAGTCGTCTTTCACCAAAACATCCGGTAATAACACAGCAAAATTATCTTGACCAACAATACTCTTTGCACATAAAACCGCATGTCCTAAACCTAAAGGCTGAGGTTGTCTTACACTTACAACACTCACATGGGGCGGAACAATTTGTGTAATTTCTGCAAGTAAATCAAATTTCTTTTTTTGCTCTAATGTAGTTTCTAATTCAAAGTTTCGATCAAAATAATTTTCAATCGATGCTTTTGAAGAGTGAGTCACCAAAATAATTTGCTCAATTCCAGCATCAACTGCTTCACGCACTACATATTCAATAGCTGGACGGTCAACAACTGTTACCATTTCTTTTGGAATTGACTTACTTGCTGGTAAAAAACGTGTACCTAAACCAGCTACTGGTAAAACTGCTTTTTTGATCATACGGTAGTTTTCAAGATATAAAATTTACTTTACAGACGAGTCGATATTTTCTTGGGTATTATTGCCTTTAAACAAAGAAGGTCCAACATGCCCTGGTGCATTAATGCCTTCACGCTTAGTCATCACTTTGACTGTTTTAAACATAATTTTAAAGTCGACCCAAACATTGTGATTATCGACATACCAAACATCACATTTAAATCGTTCCTCATAATCTAGTTCATTACGGCCACTTACCTGAGCCAAACCAGTCATTCCAGGACGTACTTCTAAACGACGTGCCTGCTCTGGTGAATATAATGCAACAAAGTCTTTAAGCATTGGACGAGGTCCAACTACACTCATGTCACCTTTAAGCACATTAATCAATTGCGGCATTTCATCTAGGCTTGTAGAGCGCAATTTTTGGCCAAATGGAGTAATGCGGGCTTCATCTGGTAATGGATTTCCTTGTGCATCAAAAGCATCTTTCATTGAACGGAATTTAATCATTTTAAATAATTTTCCGTCTTTCCCAGGTCTTTCTTGATAAAAGAATATGGGTGATCCTAAATTTTTACGGACCTTATAAGCAACGACCAGAAATATTGGCGACAGAACGGTTAAAGCTATTAAAGAAATGACTATGTCTACTAAACGCTTCATATTTTCATTCACTCATTTTTTAATATCTTTACGAAGAAAGGTATTATAAATTGTACCCAATAAATTTGCTGGTAGCAGTCTAAACGCAGACCGTACCAGAAACAGTATGTTAGCATATAGAGGATTTTGTAACTTTAGTTGTTTTTTTAAATCTAGTAACTGTTTTTCACTTTTAATATATTGTAAACCTTTACGACGTCCATGCATGCCGTTATCGATACGAGCATAGACTAATACATCTGGCAAGTTCTGAACCTTATACCCTTTGGCAATCACACGTAAAAAAAGATTGTAATCTTCCATCCATAAATGGTGTTGATACCCACCCACCTCTAAAATTTTGGTTTTTCTATAAGTAATTGTCATATTATTAAAAGGACTTTGTTTTTTTGCGTATTGGCGAAGCTCTAAATTTGTCAATGGAACATTTCGCATACCAGAAGGTGAAGAGATATCCTCAATAAACTCTATAATTTGACCACCTAAAATTACTAATTCAGGATCACCTGATAAAATTTTAATTTGCTTTTCAAAACGATCTGGAACACTGATATCATCAGTATCCACAATACAAACTATTTCATTAGTGCATTGCTTTAGACCAATATTTTTTGCTTTACCTGTACCTACATTTTCAGCAAGTTTAGTAACTTTTAAAATATCTTTTAATTTCTCTTCCCAATATTTAATTATTAGATCTAACTCAGGAGTTAATGGGCCATCTTCTACCATAATAATTTCAGAAGGTTTCACTGTTTGATTATTCCAAATACTTTCCATACACGCATTAAAGTGTTCTGGCTGCTCTTTAAAATAAATGGAAATTAGTACAGAAAATTTCATTAATTAATATCCTGATAAACATAGATAATGGTACATAGCATTCATATAAAACCTAAGAAAAAAACTTAAATAAAACTTAAACTTAATAAATTTCATTTAATTAAAAAATTACAATACCTTTTTTATAGAATCAATAAGCTTATCTTCTTGATCCTCCCAGGTCATGTCATTTTCATATTTACTATATTTATTAAAAAAAACTGTAGTATTAGACTGTAATTTCTCTTTAATATCACTAGGTGAGTATTCATCAACAATAATAACACTAGGGTTGTCTTGCAAATCCTCAGCCATTTTTGTCTTCTTAGATAAAACAATTCTTTTTTCAAAGAAAGAGCATTCAAAATACTTATTAGAAATTGCATAAACAGCATTGAAATCATTTGTAGGATAAGCCGCCCAAACTAAATCCGACTTTTCATAAATATATTTAAGATCAGAAGGCTTATATCTTCCAAAAAAGAAAACCTGCTTTTCCAATTTATAAAAATTAACAGCCTTCACTAATTTATCAAGATCCGGACCGTCACCAAAGACAAAGAAACAAATATTTGTATCTTTTATCGCTAATAATATATTTTCAATAATATCAAAATACCGAACCACTCCAATCCACGCTACATTTTTAGAGCCTTTAGGAATTTTATCATCATAACGCTTTATCCAATCTGGTTCAGTTGATGTACTATTAAGTAATTCTGTCGATGGATAATTTTCAAAGATATAAGACTTTACTTTTTTTGAATAGAGAGGTTTAAAGTGTCGTGAAGCAAAAATTGTCAAGTTTACGAACTTTAAACATATTTTCTCAACATAAATAATTATTTTTCTTATTATATTATTTGATAAAGTAGGTAAATCTAAGCAATCATAGATTATCTTTACTTTCCAATTCCAAATGAGCTTTAATAGCACGGCACAAATTAATGAGTCCCAATGACTTGCAAAAAAAACATTTGGTTTTTCTTTCTTACAAACTGAATAAATATGAATAAAAAAAAGAGGAAGTTTTAATAATTTTTTTAATTGATTTCCATAACCTATATTCGTATCTAAAATATAAGTTCCTTCCAATTCTTCTTTGCCCCCTGCTAAACCTCGATTCCAAGCAACCACAATCACTTCAAAGTATTTCTTAAAAGAATTTTTAAATCGCTCAGTTCTAGAATTAATTGGCCAAGTTGTATCTATTAGTAAAAATTTTTTCATCTCTATTTTCTACCAAAAAAATGCATAAGGTTGAGCTTTTAAAATTAAAGATGCAGTATATAAAAAATAGAGAAAAATAAACACCGAAGACATTACCCTTTTTGATCCCATATTTTTCTCTATTAAAAGGTTGTATACTTTAGCCAACCATGGAATAGTAACTACACTTATAAGCAAAAATAAATAACTAACACGCCAAGCCATAATTACAACGTGTGAAAAAATAACCATCAGCAAAGCACCAATTATATATAATTTGCAATAATACATATCAAAATATTTAGGAATATGCTGTTGACACTTAAAGATCAAAAAGACCACTCCCATAGCTAATATAATACGAGGGTCATATATTGCCATAGGATATCCATAATCATCTGAAGCAAGATAACTTAATAGAAAATCTGACAATCTAGTTAAATGTAAAATTTCGAATATTTTTAGCAAAATTTGAAAGGGAGAAACAAAGACTAACATTGCAAAAGCAATAATTGTGGCATAAAATAATTTTTTCAAACTCACTCTAGCTAAAAATACTAAAACCAATATTAAAGCTGAAGAGTGAAATGAAGCGGCAATCACCAAAGCCAATAATGCTGCAAGCCATCTTTTTTTATAATAAAGAATCATAAAAAGCAAGCCAAAAGCCGCTGCAACAGAAGTACGACTTGTTTGCATATTCATTGCTAAAAAGTATGGCATCCAAATTAATAAAGATAATATTTTATAAGGTGAATATTTGTAAATTATATATGTAACTGGAATTAATGCTAAAGTAGCCATGGCGACAATAATATATTGCTCACCAAGACCCAAAGAATGACCTAAAAAAGAAAGTAGTCGAAAGCCGATTTCTGCATGTATCTCAGGATCTATTACCTTTTCAAAAGTATCCGTTGCTGAATATAACCGTAAATAAGCATCATAGTCACCAGTACCAGTTCCTCCTACCCTAAAAGCAGAGAATATCAACATCCATAAGCTTAAAATAAAGAAGAAAATTTTATCTATTTTTTTACCATCAAATAGGGTACCAAACATGATGGCAAATAATAAGGTAAAATAAGGTACCATTAAAAATTTTCCTTAATAAAATCAATTATTCTCTGACTCGCAAAGCCATCTCCATATGGATTATTTGCACGAGACATTTGCTGATAAATTTTAGGATCATCTAATAATTCTTGGACAGCCAAGGTAATGGCCTCATAGTGTGTTCCCACCAATTTTACTGTACCAGCATCGACAGCCTCTGGACGCTCTGTTGTATCACGCATAACTAAAACTGGCTTACCAAGTCCTGGTGCTTCTTCTTGTACTCCCCCACTATCTGTAAGTACTAAATAAGCATGCTGCATCAGATAAACAAAAGGCTCATAGCTTAATGGAGCAATGAGATGAACATTATTCAAACCACCTAACAATCGCTTCACAGGTTCTTGTACATTCGGATTAAGATGAACTGGATAAATAAAATGAGTTTCAGGGTTCACCTTAGCAAGTGAAGATAAAGCTTTACAAATATTCTCGAATCCTTCTCCGAAATTTTCTCGACGATGACCAGTAATTAGAACATAGCGTTTATCTATAATTGTATCTTTTAGACCTGCTTGTTCAAGAATTGAACGAATAGAGATCTTCATTTCACTAGAGTTTTCTATTTTCTTTACTACCCACTGCAAAGCATCTATTACAGTATTTCCTGTAATTTTAATTTTTTCTAAAGATATATCTTCATGTAATAAAGCTTTTTGATTTCGCTCTGTAGGAGCAAAATGAAGTGCAGCTAGTCGTCCCGTTAATACACGATTTGCCTCTTCTGGCCATGGTGAATACATATTGCCTGTACGTAAACCAGCTTCTACATGTCCAACTGGAATTTGCTGATAAAAAGCAGCTAAGGATGCTGATAGAGTAGTTGTTGTATCTCCATGTACTAAAATCAAGTCTGGGCGAAAATCTTTAAGAACATCGCGAAGACCTAGCAAAGCACCCGCTGTAACATCATATAAATCTTGTCCAGCTCTCATTAAATTTAAATCATAATCAGGTTGAATTTCAAACAACTTTAAAACTTGATCAAGCATTTCTCGGTGCTGGGCAGTTACAGCAACTCGAGATTCAAAATAATCATCTGCAGCTAATGCTTTAACTAACGGAGCCATTTTAATAGCTTCTGGACGGGTACCAAATACTGATAGAATCTTCATAATGTATCAAAGCTCAATAACTAATATAGATGTTTAGAAAGTTTTTCTTTCCATAAATCAAGTGAGAAGTCTTTTTTAATCTTAAGATGAGCAGCATCAGACATCTTTACATACTCAGTTTGAGAAAGGGATAGTGCACGCATCATAGCTTTAGCTAAATCAAAATCCGTAGCGACAATACCATTCACACCGTCTTCTATTATAACTTCATAACCATCACCTGGATAAATAATTGGTACAAGACCAAAAGACATTGCTTCAAGCAAGGCATAATTAGCTAATATTACATCTGCAGGTAAAATAAAAAATTTATAATCTTTCATTATATCTTTAATATTTTTAACAAACCCATAAACATCAACAAAATCATTTAATTTTAACTCATTATATAATTTCAATGTTTTTTCAGAATATGGGGTACCTCGTGGAGCATAAACATTATTTGAAATGGAATTAAATCCATATATGGCCGCCGAATAGTCAACATGATTATCCCTTAAATCAGCCAAAGCCTGTACCAAAGACATAACATGTCTACCCTCAATTACAGCATTAGCATATATAAAAGTTTTTCTTTCTTTATTAGCTAGGGCAGGATTAATTTCTAAGACCGGAACACAGTTATATATTTTTTCAATTTTATCCAACAATTTAGGGTTTATATCTTTTATTGTTCTTATATGATGGTGTTCTTTTGCATAAATAGTATTTGTGAATACCAAGCAAAGCCTTGACAAATGCATCTTCGCATTAATAATAAGGTGCAAAAATAAAGAATTATTATTTGCATCTTGTTTGTCGCCAACAAGCTCCCCACCAATAAGCCAAAATCTAACATTAATGCCTAGCAATCTAGCAACTAATATATAAAAGATTGACAATATAGAATAATCATAACAATCAATATTTTTCGGACGAAACTTATATAATACAGTTAAATAAGTATATACTCGTTTAAGTTTATTTGTTCCTGCATAATAAAACTCTTCATTAATAGAGGAATCATTATTATTTCTTTCGGCATTTAATAATACCTTAGCATTAACGCCTATATCTTTATATGAATCTAATAAATACTGATATTTATGCGGAAAAAAAGGTAATCCAACAATTAGTAACTTTTTCATAGCACAAAAGCCTTAATAAACTGACGTCTGGCACCTAATACAGTCAGAATTTTCATAACACCGCTCTCTAACAGAACCACTAGAACTTCAAAATTAACCTAACTGCAATAAAGATTTTAACTTTATGTTTTTAAATAAATAAAAACCAAAGAATAATGCGAAAAGCCACATCCCTATTCGCACATAAATCTCAAATGGAGCAAAAATATTGATTATAGACAAAACTATCAACAAAGCTGTAACAACATAGGCTTTCTTGGTAACGAAATCTCTCCAAACTTTTTTAGAAAGTTCAGTTCTAAATAGATAGAAACACCAAAAAGCCAGAGCCGTCGATATAGCAGCCCCACTAGCACCATACAAAGGTACTAAAATATAATTACTTACTAAACTCACTAACATCGCCAAAATAGAAGCTAGCATAGAGAATTTTGTCTTACGCGCAATCGTGATCCCTATCGCTGTTGTTTCCGATAAGGTAAAGAATAACGGCCCCAACAAGCAAATACACATTAAAAATTGAATTTCTACATAAGTCTTAGGTAATAAAAATGGTAATATCCATGAAAACATACCTGCAAGAACAACGACAAAATAGATTGCAGCGAGAACATATTCTGAAATATCGTCAATTTTCTTATAATCGACATTTCCTTCACTAATCCATTTAAAAACCATTGGTGACCAAATGGTATTAAAAATACTTGAAATAAGTGTTGCAACAGCAGCAATACTCATTGCAACAGAATAGACACCCAACTCCGCATAAGTTGACATACTACGTAAAAATAGTCTGTCCATTACATTTAAGCCCCAAGATGCTAGGCCACCTACAACTAGTGGTAATCCAAAAGCTAAACTTACTTTAAACTGTTGCCAATCAAATTTAACTTTTATTGCCGGCAACCATTCTTGTCGCGTATTCCATACATATACAAAAAAAGCAGCCATTAATGACAAAGCATTTGCTGTCAAAAGCGTATAACTATTTTTATCAAAATTAAACCAGACGACACTAAGCACAAATACCAAAAATAGTATTTTAGGTAATAACTGGCTCATAGAAAAAGCTAGAGCCTTTTCTTGCATTCGTAAAATAAGAGATAGAAAACGTGCTATTAAAGCGACAAGAAAACAAATAATACTTAATATACTTAAATATATACTTGGTATGCCATACAATAATTTAGATACAATAGATGTATCATATAAAGTTATGGCTAAAAGCGATATAGAACCAAGTAATAAGCCTGGCCACATTACAACTTTAAATAATAAAAATTTATTATCTAATTCATGATACTCACGTACATAAGCCTGATCGAGTCCTAAACAAAATAGTAATATAAAAAAACTAGTACAGACTTGGAGCATTGAAATACGGCCAACATCTTCAACAGAATAAAACCATGTAATCATTGGTAAAGTTATTAAACCGATGAGTCCTGAACCGATTGGCCCAATAGCGTATGCTAAAATCTTAGATTTGTTCATTTAAAGCCAATTCTTCAATGATATGAACAAATTCATGATAATTCTTCTCTGAATTAAACCTATCTTCAACTGTTTTACGTGCATTCTCTCTATATGAAGTAATATCCTTTGAAAATAAAATAGTTTCTAAACCAGTTATTATTTCTAAAATATCTGCCTTTGATGACATTAAAAAGCCATTCTGTTCATTAACCAAATCGGAAATACCACCAATATTAGGTGCTATAGTTGGAATTCCATAACTCATAGCTTCCATAATTGAAACTGGCACTCCTTCAGATTCGCTAGCATTAATAAAAACATTAATATTATTTTCAAGTAACCAACTATGTACTTCTCTATTACTTAATTGACCTAAAAAATCAGCTTTTAGATTTCCATTTTCTCTGACTATATTTAATGCTCGCTGTTTTAATTCATCAAATAAATCGCCCGCACCTATATGCGTCCACTTAACTTTTATATTATGTTTAATTGAAAAATTATTTATAGCATCCATAATCTTATCAATTCTTTTTAACGACACACAATATGATAATGATAAAATATTTAACTCATTATAGATATTAGTATATTCATAATCCTTTATAGGCAAAACAACACCCAATCTCGCCACTGCCAGCCTATTCAATGGGTAACTATATTTATCTTTATAATAATTAAGAGCACGATCTGACAATAAGAACACTCTATCCACATCATGCCTAAATTGTCTTTTTAATGGCATATAATTATTAAGATTACGCTCCTCATAGACATCGAATCCATGTGCTCTAGATATAACTTTACTAACAATACCTTTACGTTTTAAACAACAAGCAGCGTAATAAGAAACATCATTCCAGTAAGAATAAATTATAATTTTACCATCAATATCTTTAATACTTTCCTTAAGATACCTACTATATTTTAATGTACCTGAAACTTTAGCTAAAGCATAATATATGTTAGTAAAATTAATTTTCTTTGAAGAAAAAAGGTATTTGAGTTCTTTCCAAAAAATTCTAGAGAAAAAACCTAATGAAGCAAAGTATAGCTTCTCTAATTTACTGACATTAGGGGAAAGTCCATTCAAAATACTAATACTTTTAGGATATAAACGCTTTAAACCTTGTCTATTACTTGGATATATTAATACTTTTTCGAATTTTGTACTATCCCAATAAGAAATCTCCGACTCTATAAATTGCTCTCCTCCCTCATACGGAAAGTTCACTGTCAATATTACTAAACTTGTCATTCGATATTACCGTTGAATATGCAAAAACAATAAAATTTAATCTAGTTTTTTATATAAAAGGATTCACTGAATTCTTTTACGAACCCTTTTATATGGGAATCAATTAGAAATAATTTTTGCCGGAACCCCTGCTATAATTAAATTATCGCCAAAGGATTTCGTTACTACAGAATTGGCTCCAACGATAACATTATTACCTAAATTTACTCCTTCACGGATAAAAACATTATCCCCAATCCAACAGTCATTTCCGATTTTAATATTTTTCTCAATATGTTGACTATTTCCATCTATATTTGTAGTTGGTTTTTCTTTTGAGTGAGTAATAGCTTTAATAGAAACATTATATCCAATTGCACAACCTTGCCCAATAGTAACTGTTGAATTTTCTCCTGAAGATAAATGAGCCTGATTTAAATAAGTATAATCACCTATAAATAAATTTTTCGGCGATATATTAAGAATACAATTTATACCAATAGTTGCTTTTTTGGATACACCAGTAAATTTTGAAATTCTATATTGATGTGTTTTATACTGAGCCCATGTAATAATTTTTACAATTAGACGCGCTATTAAAGTACTCATAATGTACCCTTTAAACTTTTTACTATAATTTTTTGCTCTTGCTCACTCAAATAAGGATGCATAGGCAAACTCATCACTTTTTCCGCAATCGCATCTCCAATAGGGAGATGAATTTCACTATCCGCTACAGCAGGTTGCTTATTAAGTGGAATTGGATAATGCACAGCTGTTGGAATACCTTGAGCTTTTAATTTCTCTTGCACTTCTGCACGGTTATCAACCTGAATGGTATATTGTGCCCATGCACTAGTATTGTGTGACTCAAGATATGGTGTAGTATGAATACCAGCCTGATTAAATAACTGATTATAAATTTCAGCTACTTTTTGACGTGCTTGCATTTCATCATCCAAAATTTCTAATTTTGGTAACAAAATAGCTGCTTGTAAGGTATCTAAACGACTGTTCACACCCACACGAATATGGTGGTAACGCTTATCTTGACCATGTCTTGCAATCTGACGAATCACTTTAGCTAGTTCATCATCATTGGTAAAAATAGCACCACCGTCTCCATAGCAACCTAATGGCTTACTTGGGAAGAAGCTCGTACAAGCAACTGTACTTAGATTACAGCTTTTACGGCCTTTATAGGTTGCACCAAAACTTTGCGCAGCATCCTCAATTACAGGAATGCCATATTTTGCAGCAATCGCATTGATTGCATCAAAGTCTGCACACTGACCATATAAACTTACAGGAATAATAGCCTTAGTCCTAGGGGTAATTGCTACCTCTAGTTTTTCAACGTCTAAATTATATGTCTTCGGATTTACATCCACATAGACAGGCTTTGCACCTAAGAGTGCAACTGTTTCAGCAGTAGCAATATAAGTAAAACCCGGAGTAATCACTTCATCACCAGGTCCAATGCCAAAAGCCATTTGTGCAATTTGCAAGGCATCTGTACCATTTGCGCAAGTAATACAGTGCTTAGCCCCCACATAGGCAGCTAGCTTTTCTTCCAATTCAGTTACTTCTGGACCTAAAATATATTGACCATGAGTCAAAACATTTTGAATACCCACATCAATTTTATCTTTAATTCGATTTTGTTGTGCTTTTAAATCAATAAAGTCAATCATATTAACCCTGCTTTGTCAGTGTCGTTCCATCGAGTTGATAAACTGCTCCAGTATGAGAACAGATAGCTTGGGCTTGTCCCTGCAAAGGCAAATCAATTTGCTCACCAAACTCACTCATCCAGCCAATTTGTTTAGCAGGTACACCTACCATAAGTGCATACGCAGGTACATCTTTATTAACTACAGCACCAGCACCAACAAAAGCATAAGCCCCTATAGTAACACCACAAACAATCGTACAGTTTGCCCCTAGCGTGGCACCTTTTTTTACTAAAGTGTCAAGATATTGATCTTTACGCTCTATCAAAGAGCGCGGATTATACACATTCGTAAAGACCATGCTTGGGCCACAAAATACGCCCTCTTCCAAAAATACATTATCGTAAACGGATACATTATTTTGGACTTTACAGTGGTCGCCAATCACAACTCGGTTACCAACAAATACATTTTGACCTAAAGATACACCTTTACCAATTTTGGCTCCGCCGCAGACATGAACAAAATGCCAAACACGCGAATCATCACCAATTTGTGCGCCATCATCTACTATGGCAGTTTCATGTTGATAAAAGCTCATGCTTTTTTCACCTTTGCCAATAGTGGATGTGGGTTTTCTGGGTTTTCAACAATTGGAGAAACACGAATTACTTCAACTGTCTCAATCGCTGCACGATTTTCTTCAACACCGTAACCTTTGCCTTCCAATACACGCTGATAACTTTGTGTATGCAAATCGGTAAAACCACCTGAAAATTCTAGCTCTTCATTCTCAATAGTAATACTACGATACGTCAGCTTTTCACCTTGTACCGCGTTTTCTGGAAGGTTATTCGCATCAATTGATAAGAACCAACGTACACGTGCACGCTCATATTCCAAATAACCTGAAGCGGTTTTTTCATCGCGGAAATGCACTTCATTTTTAATAATTTTGCCAAAAATAAAATGCAGCATATCGTAGAAATGCACACCAATATTAGTTGCTACACCACCTGATTTATTGTCTACCCCTTTCCATGATTTTAGATACCATTTACCACGAGAAGTTAAATAAGTAAGATCAACATCAAATATCTTATCGGCTGGTGCAGCTTGAACTTTATCGCGTAGTGCAATAATTGAAGGATGTAAACGTAATTGTAAAATTGAGTTTACTTTAGCACCATATTGCTTTTCATATTCAGAAAGCATGTTTAAGTCTTCTGAATTAAGCACTAATGGTTTTTCGCAAATGACCTCAATACCATTTTTCAAAGCATATTTCATATGCGGTGCATGAAGATAGTTCGGTGAGCAGATCGCCACATAATCTAGCTTTTCACCTTTTAGTTTTTGGTCTTCTACATAAGCTTCAAATTCTTCAAACTCGGTAAAAAACTCTGCTTCGGGAAAATGGCTATCCATAATCCCGACTGAGTCATTTACGTCCATAGCAACCGCTAAGGTATTACCAGTTTCTTTAATGGCTTTTAAATGACGTGGTGCGATATAACCAGCAGCACCAATAAGTGCAAATTTTTTCATGATCAAAACTTCAATTTAATAATAAGATAAAATTAGAGACGGAATACGGTGAAACCTGCATCTGACATTTCTATGCGGTCAAACAGACTCTTCACATCAGCCAATACCGGTTTTTCACTCTTCACATAACTGCGCAGCTCATTTGCAGAAAGTGAGCGGAATTCATTATGACCTACCGCAACAATGACGCTATCTACAGGGTTTTGAGCATCAACTGTTCCAAGCTCTACACCATATTCATGTCTAACTTCATCTGCATCTGCCCACGGGTCTGCCACTACAACCTGCGCTCCCCAGAATTCTAATTCTTTAATAAGATCAGCCACTTTACTATTGCGGATATCAGGGCAGTTTTCTTTAAAAGTTACTCCGAGTACACCAACTTTTGCACGCGGTACATCAATACCATTTTGAAGCATAAGCTTAATCGTGTTACGCGCCACATAACGTGCCATGTTGTCATTAATACGGCGGCCTGCAAGAATTACTTGGGGATGGTAACCCACTTCTTCTGCTTTATGAGTCAAATAATAAGGGTCAACACCAATACAGTGTCCACCTACCAAACCAGGACGGAATGGTAAAAAATTCCATTTACTACCTGCTGCTTCCAATACATCTAAAGTGTCGATACCAATACGATCAAAAATTACAGACAGTTCATTCACTAAAGCAATATTTAAATCACGTTGGGTGTTTTCAATAACTTTTGCTGCCTCAGCAACTTTAATGCTAGATGCTTTATGAGTACCAGCAGTAATAATACTTGCATAAACAGCATCCACAACATTAGCCACTTCTGGCGTACTGCCACTTGTAATCTTTTTGATTTTAGTTAGGGTATTAACTTTATCTCCAGGATTAATTCGTTCAGGGCTATAACCCGCAAAGAAATCTTGGTTAAATTTAAGACCAGATATCTTTTCTAATATTGGGATACAGACTTCTTCTGTAGCCCCTGGATATACTGTAGATTCATAAACTACAATATCGCCTTTCTTTAAAGCTTGTCCTACAGTTTCACTTGCTTTTTTTAAAGGAGTTAAATCAGGACGGTTCACCTGATCTACGGGGGTTGGAACAGTTACAATAAAAAAATTACTTTCTTCTAAATCCGCTAGATTTGCACTAAAACTTAATTTTTCTGCTTTTTGAAGTTCTTCTGGTGTAACTTCCAGCGTATGGTCTTGACCACTCTTTAGTTCATTAATACGATTTTGATTAATATCAAATCCAACTACTGGCCCTTTTTTCCCAAACTCAACTGCCAATGGCAAGCCTACATATCCTAAACCTATAATCGCTATTCTTAAATCGGCAAGTTGCATAAAAGTTAGCCTTTTTCCTTACAAGATTGTATCTATTAAATATATGTTGCATGTTAACTGGATATAGTCGAGCGTAACTATAGCAGTTTTTTTTTATTCTCCGTAATGCAATTGTATAAAAGTGTTTACAGCCTATAGGGAGTAGTTTAAATCAATTTATTCGAAATAATTCTAGTATTCGGTATAGTCCACACAAAAATAGAAATTGCTAATTGGATAAACTAAACATACAAAGCACTACTATTTTTCGGTGTTTTTTCATTTCTTTTCAGCTAGAATCTGTTCATCCTGCGTTTAATAGATACTTGTTACTATGCAGTGGACGATATCAATTAAAGATAAATACACAAAGGGTTGCGTGTGAAGTATTGCCAGTTTTTTTCTATTCTTGCCTTAAGTTTGAGTGCTGCCAGCTGCGCGGTTACTTCTGGTTTACAAACTTACGATATTCCAAGTGAAGGGGTTTATAAAACAGATCTCGGCACTACAGTTAATGTGGTTAAAATTTCTCAAGAAACAATACCAGCAATTCAACCTGCTCAAATTGACTATCAACGCGACTATTCAAGTTTATTTAAAACTCAGCAATCTATTTATCGCTTGAGTCCAGGAGATGTCCTCTCTATTCAACTATGGGCCTACCCTGAAATTACGCCTCCTATTAATGGGATTAGTAACGAGCAATCCATTCAAGCCAATGGCTATCCAATTGACCAAACTGGTTACATTCAATTTCCTCTAGTCGGTCGATATAAAGCTTCTGGAAAAACACTTGCTCAAGTAAACCGTGAACTTCGTAGTCAACTTGCTCGCTTTTTAAAGAATCCGGACGTTGTAGTTCGAGTAGTCTCTTATGAAGGTCAACGCTTCTCAGTACAAGGTAGTGTGACGAAAGGAGGACAATTCTATTTAAGTGATCAACCTGTCAGTATTTATACTGCTTTAGGGTTAGCAGGTGGTGTAACTACGACGGGTGATAACACCTATATTCAACTCATTCGAAATGGCCGAACCTATAACTTAAATACGATTGATTTAGAAAAAGCAGGATATTCCTTACATAAACTACTAGTTCAACCTAACGATACCATTTATGTCAGCACTCGTGAAAACCAGAAGATTTATGTGATGGGGGAAGCTGGGAAAAGTCAAGCATTACAAATGCGTGATCAAGGTATGACTTTAAGTGATGCCTTAGGTGAAAGTTTAGGTATTAATCCAGCTTCTGGTAGTGCAAGCAAGATTTATGTAGTGCGTACTAATCCAAATGATCACACTACTGAAATTTATCATTTAAATCTGTTAAGTATTGGTGATTTTGGTTTAGCTAATCAGTTTAGACTACGTAGTAATGATATTGTCTATGTTGATGCAACAGGCTTAACTCGCTGGCAGCGTGTGGTTAATCAGATTATTCCATTCTCAAATGCTTTATACAACATAGATCGTTTGGGACAATAATATTATGCAAATTAGAAATATTTTGGTGGTTTGTATTGGTAATATCTGCCGTAGTCCTATGGCAGAGTATTTTTTGAAAGCACAATATCCCCAATTAAACATTGAGTCTGCTGGTATTTCAGGACTCGTAGGACATCAAGCAGACAATAAAGCGCAACTTTGTATGCAGCGCCTTGGTATCGATATGTTGCCCCATATCGCAAGAAAGCTAAATGCAGAACATATTAAAAAAGCTGACCTTATTTTGGTCATGAGTCTCAACCAGCAAAAACATATTGAGCAAACTTGGCCCTTTGCAAAAGGTAAAACCTATCGCTTGGGGCATTGGCAGAACAAAAACGTGCCGGATCCATATCAGCACGATCAAGCTGTTTTTGATGAAACTTGCCAACTTATTCAACAGTGTATTGCTGACTGGAAACCTTATATTTAACGCCAAGATTTTAAGCTTATGAACCAAACTACAAATACCGAAGATACAATTGATTTAAAAGAATTGTTTTTTTCACTAATTGCCCAATGGAAACTAATTGCGCTCTGCATTATTTTGAGCCTCGTATGCGCTTTACTGTATTTACGCGTAACGCCAGATACCTATTCGGTGGATGCTTTGGTTCAGGTTGAAGATAGTAAAGGGGCTTCTGCCGCTCTTTTAGGTGAACTATCAAATGTTATGGAGCAAAAATCACCGGCCCAAGCGGAGATTGAGATTTTACAATCCCGTTTGGTTCTAGGCTCTGTAATTAAAAACTTACATCTTGATATACAAGTTTCCAGCACAGAAGATACTCTTTCTCATCGCCTATTGAGTGATACTGATTATAAAACTGAATACACTAAAGATGCTGTTTTATTTAAAGATGGGCTAAAGAGTTTTGAAATCCGTCAATTTGAAATTCCAGCTTACTATTTAGATAGGAATTTAATCCTTAATTTTGATAAACAATCCGTGCGTTTAAGTGATGCTAGTACTGAGCAGACTATTCTAACTGTACCACTTAATCAGTTAAATCAAGTCACAGGACCACATGGCTCTTGGAAAGTTGCTGTTTTTAGTAAAGATCAATTTGATACTTCTTATAATATTAAGCATTTATCTTTACCTGCAGCAGTTGGGGCAATTAGCTCAAATTATTCTGTAGCAGAGCAAGGAAAACTAACAGGTGTTTTAGGCCTAACGTATCAAGGTCAAGATAAAGAACATATTACTAAAGTTTTAAATGCGATTTTAGCAACTTATAGTGCTCAAAATATTGAACGTCGTTCAGCTGAATCGGCTCAAACCTTAAAATTCTTAGATGAACAGCTACCCGATCTAAAAAAACAGCTTGATGATGCTGAGCGTGAATTTAATAAATTTCGCCAGCAATACAACACAGTTGATGTAACTAAAGAGTCAGAGCTTTATTTAACTCAGAGTATTACTTTAGAAACAAAAAAAGCTGAGCTTGAACAAAAACAAGCTGAAATGGTAGCAAAATATACTGCTGAACACCCTGCGATGCGTGAAATTAATGGACAACTCGCAGCCATTAATAAACAAATTGGTGAGTTAAATAACACCTTAAAACAGCTTCCAGATGTACAACGCCAATATTTGCAATTATATCGTGAAGTAGAAGTAAAAACTCAACTCTACACAGCCCTATTAAACTCTTATCAACAACTTCGTATTGCCAAAGCGGGTGAAATTGGAAATGTACGTATTGTTGATACGGCTATTGAACCTGTTCAACCTATTAAACCCAAAAAGCTTTTGATTCTTATCTTATCTGTTTTTGTTGGTGGAGTTATTGGAGCTCTTATTGCCTTGCTACGTAATATGCTACGTACAGGTATTAAAGATTCTGGACAAATCGAAAATGAATTGGATTTGCCAGTTTATGCAACGGTACCACGTTCACCAATTCAAGAAAGTCGTATTAAGATTTTAAAGAAGAAGAAGAGTATTCCAATTCTTGCAGTTAAAAATAGTGATGATATCGCAATTGAGAGCTTACGTAGTATTCGCACCGCTATTCATTTTGCCCTCACATCAGCAAAAAATAATATCATCATGATTGCGGGCCCTTCTCCTGAAGTAGGTAAATCGTTTATTTCGACGAACTTAGCAACAATTTTTGCACAAGGTAACAAACGTGTATTACTGATTGATGCCGATATGCGCCGTGGTTATATGCATAAATACTTTGATGTCGATGTAAAACCTGGTCTTTCTGAACTATTAAGTGGACAAGCAACCTTTCAACAGGTTCTCCACAAAACTCAAGTTACTAACTTAGATGTAATTACCCGTGGTAAGAGCCCAACAAACCCTTCAGAAATCTTAAGCTCTAATCAGTTTAAAGATTTGCTAGAAAAGGTTCAAAGTGAATATGACCATATCATTATTGATACTCCGCCAGTGCTGGCAGTAACCGATGGTATTATTATTTCGCAATATACTGGTGTGAACTTAATTGTTGCCCGTTATGCTAAGTCACAAATGAAAGAGCTTGAATTAACACTTAATCGCTTTGAACAAGCAGGTGTTAAAGTCAACGGCTTTATTCTCAATGACATTCAACGTGCTAGCGCAGGCTACGGTTATGGTTATAACTATGCCTATGCTTACAAAGCACAAAAAGAAGATTAATCGTAAAGTGATAAGAGAACCGGATCAAATGATCCGGTTTTTTGTTTAAGATTTTTTTAAGTATATCCCTACTAAAACTAACTAAAATATATAAAAAACCACTCGTTTTTTTTCTTAAACATTCTATGCTTAAGCATGCTAAGATCAAAAGCAGCCTTTTAGACTCAAATGATTATTTTTGGAACCTTTTATGAGTAAAGCCTTACCCATTGCTGTCGCTGTAGTTTTAGGCGGTGCTGCACTTGTACCAGTATATTATGCAAGCCAACATCCGACCACAGAAGTCGGAAGCAAGGCAAATAAAAATGCCTCTCCAATTGAAAAAATCAGTTATGTTCTTGGATATGAAGTTGCTCAGCAAACTCCACCTGAGCTAGATACAAAAGCATTTGTGAAAGGCATTCATGATGCTCGCAGCAAGCAGCCAAGTGCTTATACTCAAGAAGAGTTAAAAGCTGCTGTAGCCGCTTATGAAAAAGAATTACAGCAAAAAATGCAACAACAAAATAAACCGGAGCAAGCTGCTGGTGCTACTCCTGAAGCTGCAGATGTGCAATTCCTTGCAGAAAATAAATCAAAAGCTGGCGTAAAAACAACAGCTTCTGGCTTGCAATATATCATTACTAAAGAAGGTACTGGCAAACAGCCAACAGCTCAGTCAATTGTTAAAGTACATTATGAAGGTCGTTTAGTTAACGGTCAGGTTTTTGATAGTTCTTATAAACGCGGTGAGCCAGTTGAGTTCCCTCTTAATCAAGTTATTCCAGGCTGGACTGAGGGACTTCAATTAATGAAAGAAGGCGGTAAAGCGACTTTCTTCATTCCATCAAATCTTGCCTATGGTCCTCAGGAAGTTCCTGGCATTCCAGCAAACAGTACACTGATTTTTGATGTAGAGCTTATTTCAGTGAAATAAAAACATTCAGGAGAGTAGAACACTACTCTCTTTTTTTTTTGGAAAACAGCATGAAAAAAATCGGTTTAATGATTGCAGCATCAACAATGAGTTTATCTGTTTTTGCTGCAACTCCTATAACGAATAAAAGTCCAGCAAAAGAACAATTTAGTTATAGTTATGGCTATTTAATGGGTCGTAATAATACGGATGCGCTAACAGATCTGAATCTTGATATTTTTTACCAAGGTCTCCAAGAAGGTGCTCAAAGTAAAACAGCACGCTTAACTGATGAAGAAATGGCGAAAGCGATTAATGACTATAAGAAAACATTAGAAGCCAAACAACTCGTCGAATTTCAAAAAACAGGTCAATTAAACGCTCAAGCAGGCGCGGCATTTCTTGCTGACAATGCAAAAAAATCTGGTGTGATAACGACTAAATCTGGTCTCCAATACCAAGTCTTAAAAGAAGGTAATGGACAAAAACCGAAAGCTACCTCTCGCGTTAAAGTGAATTATGAAGGTCGTTTACTAGATGGAACTGTATTTGATAGTTCTATTGCTCGTAATCATCCAGTTGAGTTTCAGCTCAGCCAAGTCATTGCAGGTTGGACAGAAGGTCTACAAACCATGAAAGAAGGCGGAAAAACGCGTTTCTTTATTCCTGCCAATCTTGCTTATGGTGAAGTCGGTGCTGGTGACACGATTGGTCCAAATAGTACTTTAATTTTTGATATTGAATTACTACAAGTTTTACCAAAATAAATTCATTAGATATAAAAAAAGCGATCATTTAAGATCGCTTTTTTTATTTTAGTGTTTTAAGTCTCTAGGACGAAAACCGGTAATGATTAAAACGACCAGATAAGCAACTACGCCAACAACACACAATCCCACTACTTCGGCAATACGCAACCACTGTGAAAGCTCGCCGTTATACCAATTTAATGCAAACCAAAGTGCTGCAATCATGGCAAGGTTTGCCAAACCATATTGAAGCCCTAATTTTTTCCAATGCGAATCAAATCGGAAAATATTACGTTTATGTAAATAGAAGTAGAGTAGACCCGCATTTACCAAAGCCGAGCCTGAAGATGCCAGTGCCAGTGCCATATGTTCTGCATGCCAATCAATCAGCTTAAAGAAACCAATAAATACAACGTTTAAAATAGCATTGGCTGCAACCGACATTAAACCGACACGTACTGGTGTTTTAGTATCTTGCTGTGCATAAAAACCAGGTGCAAAGACTTTAATCAGCATAAACGCAATCACGCCTGCACTCATACATTGCAGTGCAAGCGCTGTCATTTGTGTATCACGTAGGTCAAACTCTCCACGCTGGAATAATGCCTGAATAATTGGTGTAGAAAGCATAAATAAAGCAATACTTGCTGGTAAGCCAACTAATACAATAATTTTTGCAGCCCAGTCGATCATACCGCGGAACTTTGCTTGATCTTGTTCTGCATGACGGGCAGAAAGTGAAGGTAAAATCACTGTACCAATCGCAACGCCAATTAAACCTAACGGCAACTCAGTCATACGTTCTGCACTATAGAGCCAAGATACTGAACCATCTTGCATGAAAGAGGCCCAAATCGTATTTAATAACAGGTTAATCTGGGTAACAGATACCCCAAACAATGCTGGAAGCATTAATTTTAAAATGCGTTCTACACCTTCATGTTTAAAATCAACTTTAGGTGGAATCAGTAGGTTTTTACGCCACAATTCAGGAATTTGTATAGCTAACTGTAATATTCCTGCCACGACCACTGACCAACCTAAGGCTTTGATGGGTTCAGCCATATACGGCGTAAGCCACCATGCACCTGCGATCATCGCGACATTTAGTAAAACAGGTGAAAAAGCTGGTGAAGCAAACGAACCATAACTATTTAAAATACTGCTAGCAAAAGCAGTTAGTGACATAAATAATAAATAAGGGATGGTCAGGCGGAACATGCTGACTGCTAAATCGAACTTTTCAGGATCACTATGAAAACCCGGTGCGTACATATAAATGATCGCGGGTGCTAAAACCATAGCCACAAAAGTCAGTAAGGTCATCACTGTTAGCAAGCAACCAAATACTCGACTAATCAAGATCTGTACTTCAGCGTGGGCTCGACCTGTTTTATATTCAGTTAATACTGGAATAAAGGCCTGAGAAAAGGCCCCTTCGGCAAACAATCGTCGAAAAAAGTTGGGAATACGAAAAGCGACGACGAAGGTATCAAAATCTTTACCCGCACCAAACACGTTGAGCAATACGACGTCACGCACAAGCCCTAACACTCGTGACAACATCGTCATTGCACTGACAATAAAAGTCGATCGCCACAATGCCATCGTACTCACCTACAGCTATATTCGAAAGACGCTATTGTAATGAAACTAGAAAATCTTTTCGTTGTGAAATGATGAATGAACTCAACTTTTTTTCTGAACTAACAGTTGTCTAAAGTGCTGCCATTTAAAATAAGGTCCCGGATCAGTTTTTCGGCCAGGTGCAATGTCTGAATGCCCTGCTATATGTTTTTTAATTTCGGGATAAGCCTGACGAATAGCCTTAACCACATCGGTTAATACTTCGTATTGTACTTCGTCAAATGGTAAATCATCACTTCCTTCAAGCTCTATCCCAATTGAATAATCATTGCATTCTACTTTGGCTAAATAGCTCGAACGTCCTGCATGCCATGCCCGATCATTAAAATTAACAAACTGTAGGACTTCACCTGTTCGTAAAATTAACAGATGTGTAGAAACTTGCATGCCTTCAATGGTCTGGAAATAAGGATGCACTGACCAATCTAATTTATTTTGAAAAAACTGCTCAATATATCCACCTCCGAATTGAGACGGTGGCAAGCTAATATTATGAACGACGATCATTTGAATTTCGGTACCAGTCGGCCGCTGGTTAAAATTTGGAGAAGGGATTTGTCTCGCCCCTTTTAATTGTCCATCTATAACTTCATACGGTGTGATTTGCTTCATTGAGATGCCAATAAATTGCTTGCCAATTGTTTTAGTTTAAAGCAGTTATCTACTTTTCAAAGCAGTAAATGCGATTGTTTATCGCGATTAATCTCATAAAACAGCTTATTTTTAAAGTCGACGGTGCTAATATATCGCAAGTTTTAGGGTCATCTACAAAATGGAAACCGTATGAGCATACCTCAGTCTTTGCTTGAACAATCAATTCAAATCAATATTCAACAAGCATTACAAGAAGATATTGGGGACGGTGACATTACCGCGATGCTCACACCTGAAGATGAGCAGGCAACCGCGACCATTATTAGCCGTGAAGATATGGTTTTAGCTGGCCAGCCTTGGGTAAATGCACTCATCTCAGCTTATGACAATACTGTACAGGTAACTTGGTTAAAACAAGAAGGTGACCGTGTTGCCGCAAATGAAGCCTTTTTAAAACTTGCAGGCTCTGCACGTAGCTTACTTACTGTAGAGCGCCCTGCTTTAAACTTTATTCAAACTTTATCTGCTGTTGCAACAAAAACTGCTGAATATGTTCAACATCTTGAAGGTTTAAAGACAAAACTTCTCGATACGCGTAAAACCTTACCAGGCTTACGTATTGCACAGAAATATGCTGTGGCTATTGGTGGCGGACAGAACCATCGTCTTGGTTTATTTGATGCATTCTTAATTAAAGAAAATCATATTATGGCGGCAGGTGGTATTGCTCAGGCAATTGAAAAAGCACATGAAATTGCACCGGGTAAACCTGTTGAAGTCGAAGTTGAAACTTGGGATGAGCTAAATCAAGCGCTTGAAGCTGGTGCAGATATTGTTATGCTCGATAACTTCAGTCAACAGCAAATGATTGATGCTGTAAAACATGTTGCAGGCCGTTGTAAACTCGAAGCATCAGGCAATATCACCATTGAAAACTTGCGCGAAGTTGCCACTACTGGTGTTGACTATATTTCTATGGGTGTACTGACTAAAGACGTTAGAGCTGTTGATTTATCAATGCGTTTTAATGCTTAAATAAAGTCCACATCGTTATTCGTATTTTTTTGCGACTTGGTCATGTCTGCTGCTTGTGTTTTTTGCCATGCTGACTGAGTCGCTTGTGCTCCACTATCACGTGGGTCAGCAGCCATTAAAACAAATGTAACTACTGCTAATAATACAATAAAACCTTGTAGCATAAATCTTCCCCATTACTTTAAAAAAATCAGGGTTTCAAGGTAAAAGATAAATATGACGAGGCTTAGGAGATTCTGTTACAAAAGGTAAGTCTTTATTTTTATTATTCATCTATAAAGCAGAATGTGACCTTTAAAAATTTTATAGAATGGTCAAACCTAATATTTATGGCAGTCACAGGTGCCATCCTTTAGTTATATTTCCCAAATTTAGCTTGTGCTAGATGTCATCTACAACCTGCCCAAAATCTATAAATATATTGTTTTTGCAATAAATCAAATATATGCAGAAAGAGAACAGGTTTTGTAGATGACAAATGCATTTGGTTACTTTGGGCGAAACCAAAGTAACAAATTAGCTACTTCCACTGGATAAATAAACGATAAGACTCCGTCATGCTAGCTAATTTAAAATAATGATTAACCTAAAACTTGATCTTAATCATTCATCCATTAGAGCAACTTAAGACTCTACATAACCCATATACGGATCAGAAATTGAATCTTCTTGAGTTTCAATACGTCCTGCAAAACGGCGACTGAAAGTAGCATCATCAGCTAAAGTCACAGTGAAGTCGTACCAACCACCAAATTCAGACATATCCCAAATCAGTTCTTTTTCAGAACTATTCGTTTCTATAGTCCACGTCTTATTTGGAAGATAAGCATTTGCTTTGACTGTGAGCTTGACTGACTTATTACCATCGTGACGAACTTTTAAATACAAATTCGCATCACACTCTTCCACACAGACTCTAATTTCTGGTAATGCTTGAGTTTGATTGGCTTGGATCAAATTACCTTTAAACGCGCGGTGGAAACCATTTGGACCGAGTACCCATAAATCGTACTGTCCATTTATAGTAGTCCATACGTCATCAAGCTGTTTACCCACCTCAACCATATAACGACGAGGAGCTACTGTAAGATCTAATCGGTTATACACATGAAAAACGGCTGCTTGTTTGCCTGTGTTTGAGAACATCAGTTTTACAGTCTTTTGTGCTGCATCGACTTTGGCACTGGTGTGCAAAATATAAGGTAAAGCGCGCGATGGTCGAATTCCCATTTCCTGCTGAGGAAATTGTTGCTGACTCGGAACAGGAACTTGTGGCAATAAGGCTTGAGCAACACGAATCGCATCGGCTTCAGCTTTTGTTTTCTTCCCATCTAATTGGGCTATAGGCATGAGGTTTGGTGTTTTGAAGTTAAAAGCCGTCGTTAAGTCACCACATACGGCACGGCGATATGGGCTGATATTCGGTTCTTGCACACCAAAGCGTTTTTCTAAGAATTGTAAAATAGAGGTATGGTCAAAGACTTGTGAATTCACCCATCCTCCACGGCTCCACGGTGAAATCACATACATAGGAACGCGTACCCCCGGCCCATACACCCGCCCGTCTGCAGCGGGTTGAGATTTTGAAGTCGCTACTGCTGGATGGTTAAAGTATTCATAAGATATTTGCTGATCACTTAATGTAGTTTTTCCATATACGACACCGTTTATATCTTTAAAGGGTGCACTCGGTGAAGGAACATGGTCGAAGAAACCATCATTCTCATCAAAGTTCACCAATAAAACGGTTTGGCTCCACAACTCAGGATTTTCAGTTAATGCATTTAATACTTCCTGAATATACCACGCCCCCTGCACAGGACTAGATGGTCCAGGATGTTCACTGTAAGTTGCAGGAGCGACTAACCAACTCACTTGCGGCAATTTACCTTGCGCAATATCAGCTTTAAAAGTTCCTAAAAAACCACCGTCTGGCATGGTATTGGCAATACCTTTATAAAGTGGTTGAGTCGCATCGATTTTTTCATCGTATGCTGGGCATGTTGGCGTGTCGTTACTGACAGGCTGACCCGATTGTTCATTTGCACGGCGATATTGTTTAAAGCCTGCAAGCGGGTTATCAGTAAAGTTATCTGGCATGTTTTGATAAACTTTCCATATCACGCCAGCCTGCTGTAAGCGTTCAGGATAAGTCGTCCATTCATAACCTTCTGTTGATGGTCCAATCCCATCAAATTCATTTACTACACTTGCAACACCTGCGCCTGTAGGGCCATTCGTTCCAGTCCAAATAAACTTGCGATTTGGGTTAGTTCCCGCATGCATGGCGCAGTGGTAAGCATCACAAATCGTAAAAGCATTGGCTAAAGCAAACTGATATTCCACTTCCTGTTTTTTGTAGTAACCCATCGATTGCGGCTTTTTATGCGCCACCCAATCACTCATACGACCATTGTCCCAAGCGGCTTGACCATCCGACCATGAATGAGGCGTACCTGAAACGCGCTGTGCATTTCCTAAGCGGCTATCCAAATGGTAAGGCAATATTTTATTTTTCTTAGCATCATATTGTTCCCAAACCTTTCGGCCTTCGGTCATTGGAATGGTAAAGCGGTCACCAAAACCACGTACACCTTTTAACGTTCCAAAATAATTATCGAAAGAGCGGTTTTCCTGAGTCAAAATCACGATGTGCTTAACATCTTGAATAGTTCCACTTTCAACTTTGGCATCAATAGCCAGCGCTTTTTGAATACTCAGCGGGAAACTCGCCAGAGCAGCGGTCCCAAACATAGTTTTTGTAGAATTTAAAAGAAATTCGCGACGATTCATTTTTTCATCCTTAATTTTTATTATGGTGCACAGTGCATTTTGCAATTGCTGGTTGGCGGTGTTGTTGGCGATGAATTATCTGAGTCGTTATCATCGTTACAAGCACTGAGCAAAAGTGCTAAAGACGTAATTAATAGAAGTGAAAGTTTTCGCATTGGTTTTTTCCAAACGGTTTAAATGCGAACTACTAATAAAGTGAAAAAGTGACAGGCAAGTGATGTTTTTATGTCGATTTGATGAAGGCATAAAAAAACGCATCCGAAGATGCGTTTTTAGACAGCGTAAAATTACCAGCCTAAAGCTTCTTGTTGCTTTTTAATGAGCTCGGCAATTCCCTTTTCAGCCATTTCTAACATGTCATTGCTTTGTGCACGAGTAAATGGTTTATCTTCAGCTGTACCTTGAATTTCAATAAATTCGCCTGCTTGTGTCATTACCACGTTTAAGTCAGTTTGACAGTTCGAATCTTCTTCATAGCAAAGATCAAGCAATACTTCGTCTTGATACATACCTACAGAAATTGCAGCAACTAACCCTTTAAGTGGATCATGCTTAATTTTCTTTTGAGACAATAAAACATTCATCGCATCAACTAACGCTACAGCCGCGCCAGTGATTGAAGCGGTACGCGTACCACCATCAGCTTGGATCACATCACAGTCGATGGTAATTGTGTTTTCGCCAAGCTTTTTCAAATCGACCATAGCACGTAAGCTACGTCCAATTAGGCGCTGGATTTCCTGTGTCCGGCCTGACTGTTTACCACGCGCTGCTTCACGGTCGCAACGTGAATGTGTTGAACGCGGTAACATGCCATATTCAGCAGTGACCCAGCCCTGTCCTTTTCCTTTTAAAAACCGTGGAACCGAATTATCGATACTTGCAGTACACAATACTTTGGTATGACCAAATTCAACCAGAACTGAACCTTCTGCGTAACGGGTATAGTTACGTGTGATTTTCACTTCACGTAACTGGTCTAATGCTCTTTGGTCAATACGCATAATGATTCCTTAAAACAATGGCACAAATATAATTGCACCGTAGTATATCTCAATTACACGTACTTTCCCTTTTACTTATTGGTAAAGAGCATCGCTTAATGACTCAAACAATGCTCTATCTTTATTAAGCAGCTTTGCCAAACATGCCTTTCACTGCCTCAACAAAGGTCCGCTTAGTCGCCACCAAACGATCAACCACATTGTCAGGCAAAGAGTGAACAGCCAGACGTTTATACACACTCACAATTTGAGATCCAAAGGGCGCGGTATTGTATTGTTGACCGAACTCTGCACAAACTTCACGTACTTTAGGTGCCATCTCTTGATAGCGGTTGGCAGGTACATCGGGAAACAAATGATGTTCGATTTGATGACTCAAGTTACCACTCAAGAAATGCATAATCTTACCGCCAGTAAAGTTTGCTGAACCACGAATCTGACGTAAGTACCACTCTGCTTTAGTTTCATTATCAATATTGTCAGTGATAATTTCAGAGTCTTCTGTGAAATGGCCACAATAAATCACGGTCGATGCCCAGTAATTACGGATCAAGTTAGCAAAAAAGTTACCAGCCAATACTGGCAGAAACATTGGTCCTGCAATTAGTGGGAACAGCACATAATCTTTACCAAACTGACGTACCATTTTTTTACGTAGATTTTTAGATTCTACATATACTTCTTTCCAAGTTTTGGTGCCATCAAACAACACTTTTTCCATCTCTAGACGTTGCAAAGCTAATAGCCATTCAAAACCCGTTGACAATACAAAACCCATTGGCACGTTGAATAAAAAACGGGTTTCCCACTTTTGCTCACGGCTCATGCGCATCACACCATAACCGCTAATATCATGATCCATGCCAAACACATTGGTATAAGTATGATGCTTATAGTTATGGGTATATTTCCAGTCTTCACCAGTACACACCGTATCCCAGTCATAGGTTGCACCGTTAAGCGTCGGGTCATTTAACCAATCAAACTGACCATGCATCACATTATGACCGAGTTCCATGTTTTCAACGATTTTAGATACACCTAGCATAGCCGTACCTAACAACCATACTGGTGGAATCCAACCACCAAACATCAACATGCCACGTGATGCAATTTCGGTGTAGCGTACAAAATTACGTACTTTATAAATATATTTTGAATCTTTTTCACCGAGATCTTTCATCACTTCAAGACGAATTTCTTCAATACGGCGACCAAAAGCTTCTGTTTGCTCTGGGGTTAAATGTACCGATTTTGATGTTGCTTTAAGTTCTACTGCCATATTCATAATGGTATCCTCAAATCTCTTTTATGTTTGTTTTTATAGATCAATAGTGACTGGGCTTAATGCCTGATTCACACATAACTTAATTGCACGATTTGGTTGATCGTCAATTTCACCTGTTAATATATTCTGGGTGACACCACTGACTTTGGTACACGTACATTGGTTGCATACACCCATACGGCAACCATGCTGTGGACGTAAGCCAGCTTGCTCTGCACTGCTTAATAATGTTGTCGTGGCAATAAAGTTTTGTTGCGAGCGACGAAATACGATGGGTTGTGCTTCATTAGACTGTTCGACTTGAACAGGCATGAAAAACTCTTGATGAAGCTGCGACTGAGCACTTTGCTGCGCATAAATTTCATTTGCCTGTTCCATCATGCCATGGTGTCCACACACATACGTTGCGGTCTGCGCGTAATCAGGAACCAACTTTTGCAATAGGTCTTCAGTTAAATGCTGCTTTTGCTCGGCGGTATTAAAAAAATGATAGTGAAGCTCTGGATGCTTTTCTGCCAAAGCTTTTAGTTCAGCATGAAAAATTTCTGCACGATTAAAATAAATGACATGAATCTGTTTAAGCTGCTGCTTCAAAGCTTGCTGCAAAAGTGAATAAATTGCAGTAATACCACTACCTGACGCAATTAAAATCGCGGGTTGCTGGCCTTGGTGCAAAGTAAACTCACCTTGTGGCTGTGAAATCTCAATGCACTCCCCAACATGCAATCGTTGAGCTGCACTAGACACCAAGCCTTGTACTTTAATACCTAAACAGATTTCACCTTGAGGAGTTACTTTAATAATTGAATAACTGCGCTGTTGGTAAACTCCATCAATAAGTAGCGTTAATAGAATGCTTTGCCCAGCACGTACCTGATCGAACTTAAAATTACGATTCGGTTTAAGCTTAATAAGCACCATATCAGTATGTAGAGACTGAACTGCGATAACTTCTGCAAGTACACGTTTCCAAGCCCAAGTCACGTTAATTTTCTGCAAAACAAAATCAACGAAATCTTCTCGAACCAAATGTGGCTGATAACTGAGTGTTGCGTTCATACGTTCCTCTTTTGTATCTGGCTATTTATTTGAGTGAACACATGTTCGTATAGTGAACATATGTACACTATATTTATAACTGTTCACTCAGTCAACACTTGTTCACTATTTTTTTTATGAAAGTTTGCTCTTTTTTGTTAGACTCTGGCTCACGGTTTAAATAGGTTCTTTTAATGTCGATACGGGATGAACGAAAACAGCAAAGTCGTCAGGCACTTCTAGATGCAGCCTTGCATCTGAGCACGTCTGGGCGTTCGTTCAGTAGTATCAGTTTGCGTGAAGTTGCACGTGAAGTTGGTTTAGTACCGACAGCGTTCTATCGTCATTTTCAAGACATGGATGAACTTGGTAAGGAATTGGTTGACCAAGTTGCCCTACATTTAAAAAGTGTTTTACATCAATTGGGTCAAAGTTATTTACAACATAAATCGACCAAAACACAGACCAGCATTGAGCTATTTGTTCAGGCGGTAAATCATAGCCCTAAGCAGTGGCAATTTATGATTTCCGAGCGTTGGGGCGGTTCAGAAACGGTCCGTGCAGCCATTGCTAGAGAAATCGAATTTCTAATTGAAGATCTAACAACTGATCTGACTAAACTTGAAAATTTTAAACATATTCAACAACCTCAAGACTTAAATGTTCTATCCACTATTTTGACCAACATGTCATTTACATGGGCAATGACGTGGCTCAACCTATCAAAACAATATCAAGGTGAACAGCTCAAGCTGCAACAAACTGCCTTTATTGAAAATGCTTCTACACAAGTTCGCTTACTGTTTAGAGGGATTGCAAACTGGGAACGGTAGAAGCGGCAAATGACAAAAAACAGGTTATGTGGTAATACGTAAAGAGAGAAAGAAAAAGGCTAAAAATTTCGAGAAAAGTCTTTTTCTTTTTACAGGAAGTAAATTATTAGTTAGGCCAAACTGGTGTGGGAATACCTATGAATCTTGATCGTCATACACAGTTTTTGATGCGCAAAGAAAAAATTCTAAGCGTGGCAGAAAAGTTGTTACTAGAAAACAATCAGGAAATTACTCTAGATGAGTTAGTGGCCGAGCTAGATATTGCGAAAGGCACTCTTTATAAGCATTTTAGAAGCAAAAATGAGCTTCTACTTGAGCTCATTATTCAAAATGAAAAGCAAATTTTAGAAATTTCTAAGAAATATAATACAGATTTCAAAGAGTATGCCCCTCATTACATGCTTCACCATTTGCTTACACCTGGAAAAACCATTTTATTGCATCAACTTGAAGAAAATCTGACAATGACAGAGTCTAAGTTGAAGCATCTTTTCGAAGAGCTTTATGAAATCCGCCAACAGCGTATTTTAGCAATTAAAGATATTACAGAAAATTATTTAAAATCATTAAATTATGACATGTCGATTCGTGATTATTTGTCTTATATCTGGTCACTGACTTATGGAGCATCACTGCTTTTAAATTCTACGTATTACCAGCGCTCTATTGGTTCTCGCCAAAAATTAATTAATTTATATATTAATCAGGCATTATCGCTGCCAACTCAAACTGTTAATTTTGATGTTTTAAATTTTCAAATTGAAGATGAAAACCCCAAAAATTAATTGAAATATTTCGTGATAATTAACAAAAAATTGAACATCAATATAAATTTTAATTAAATAAAAATGGGCTTCATATGAAGCCCATTTTTGAAGTAAAGCCTAAACAACTTATTTTGCTTTACGTTCTTTCTCAATTAAATAATTAAGAACTTGAGTAACTTTACCATCTTCACCCTGTACAACATATTTACCATTAACGACAACCGCAGGAACACCTGTTAATTGGTACTGTTGAGCAAGTTTATTTGACTCGGCAACTTTTGCAGTCACGGCAAATGAGTTGTAAGTGCTATTAAATTTCTGTTCAGGAACGCCATAACGAGTAAAGAACTTCGCCGCAGAAGCCTGATCAAAAATTTGCTGACCATTCACCTGAATCGCATGGAACAACGGTAAATGCGTGCGTTTACGTACACCTAATGCCTCAGATGTATAATAAGTACGCGCCCCTTGTTCCCATACTTTGTTCATAGCAGCTGGTGTACGTACAAAACGCACATCGTTAGGAATCTGTTTTAACCACGTTTGCATATGCGGTTCAAGTTTAAAACAGTGTGGACATCCATACCAAAAGAACTCTCGAACTTCGATTTTCCCCGGAACTTCCACTTTGCCTGGATTGGCAATCACGGTGTAGTCTTTACCAGCAACAAAATCTGCTGCCATTGCACTACCCGATACGGCCATAATTGCTGCGCTTAAACCACCCAAAACCAATTTTTTCATTGCTACAGCTTTTCCTCTAAGTTGTTATGCATTAGCTTATGCTCTAAATATAAAACAAATATGCTAAATTCGTTTTGCTTCTGTGAAGTTTTTTATTGGGTTTATCGCTTTTTTCCCAATAATCGCTACACTAACGGCGAACTATATCCAAAAAGATAACCCAAGTTTAGAGGTAGCACCATGTCGCAATTGAATGTTGATTTACAAGAAATCGCAAAGTTTGAAGCACTTGCTGCCAAATGGTGGGATCAACATTCTGAATTTCGCCCACTTCATCAAATTAATCCACTACGTTTAAACTGGATTGATGAACGTGTAGGCGGCCTTGCTGGTAAAAAAGTACTTGATGTCGGTTGTGGTGGCGGTATTTTGGCAGAGAGCATGGCACGTCGTGGCGCAGATGTACTTGGTATTGATATGGGTGAAGCACCGCTAGCTGTTGGCCGTTTGCATGCTCAGCAAGACAATGTTCAAAATATTGAATATCGCCAAATTCCTGTAGAAGAATTAGCACAAGAACAAGCCGGTCAATACGATGTGGTCACTTGCATGGAAATGATGGAACACGTTCCAGATCCAGCATCTATTGTAAGAGCTTGTCAGGCTTTGGTTAAACCAGGTGGACATGTGTTCTTCTCAACCATTAACCGTAACCCAAAATCTTATTTATTTGCCATTATTGGCGCAGAATACGTACTACGCATGTTGCCAAAAGGTACACATGATTATCATAAATTTATTCGACCATCTGAAATGGCACATGACATTCGTAATGCAGGTCTTACTCTAAAAGAAATGACAGGACTGCACTACAACCCACTGACCAAGCATTACTGGTTAGCGCCAAATGTTGACGTTAATTATATGGTTCACACGATAAATACAGGTGCATGATGAAAGCTGTTTTATTTGATTTAGACGGTACTCTTATCGATACGGCTGCCGACTTCATTCGTATTATTCAGCAAATGTGCCGTGATGAAAGACGCCCAGTTGTTGATGCAGATCTCATTCGCACTCAGGTTTCTGAAGGTGCACGTGCGATGGTTAAATTGGTCTATCCAGAGCTGGATGTGGCCAATCCAATTTTCTTGGCGCATCGTCAAAACTTTTTAGATATTTACGGCAATAATATTGTGGTTGATACAGACCTGTTTGAAGGTATGTATCCACTTTTAGAAGAGTTAGAAGCTCAGCAAATTCCGTGGGGTATTGTGACCAATAAACCACGCGGATTAAGTGAATCTCTTTTAGAAAAGTTAAATCTGACCGAACGCTGTGCGGTTTTGGTATGTCCTGAAGATGTCAGTAAAACCAAGCCAGATCCAGAACCAATGTATTTGGCGGCTAAACAGTTAAATATCCCAGCAAATGAAATTATCTATGTGGGTGACCATCCACGTGATATTGATGCTGGTCGCAATGCCGATATGTATACTATTTTGGCTGCATATGGCTATTTACCAATCGAACATCGTGATGATCTCGCTGCATGGCAGGCCGACTCGATTGTAAATACAGTGACAGAATTACACCATATGTTACGTCAAAAGCTTCCTGCTCTACAGGAAAATCAGCGTATGATAAGTTAACATAAGAGTTTTATAGGCTTTTTTAACAGTTGTTTGTTTTATCAATATAAAAAGAAGGAGGTTTACCAATGAAATATTCAGAATACCAACCTCGTCCGGATCTACTCAAAGATCGAATTATTTTAATTACCGGTGCTGGCGATGGAATTGGGCGAGCTGCCGCTCTGACTTATGCCCTACATGGTGCAACCGTTGTACTGCATGGTAGAACCTTAAATAAACTTGAAGTTATTTATGATGAAATTGAAAGCCTAGGTGCACCGCAACCAGCGATTTTACCATTACAACTTTCAAGTGCTTCTGACCGTGATTATGACTTTTTAGTCGATACGCTCGAAAAGCAGTTTGGGCGTCTAGACGGCATTTTACATAATGCAGGTATTTTAGGTGAACGCGTAGAGCTCGCACATTATCCAACCGAAACTTGGGATGATGTCATGGCAGTTAACCTACGCGCGCCTTTTGCTTTAACTCAAGCATTATTACCACTTTTGCAAAAATCAGAAAATGCCTCTGTTGTATTTACCAGTTCAGGTGTAGGCCGTGAAGCACGTGCTTTATGGGGCGCATATTCTGTTTCAAAAATTGCAATTGAAGCGGTGAGCAAAATTTTTGCAGCGGAACATACTTATCCGAATATCCGTTTTAACTGCATTAATCCAGGTGCAACACGTACTGCAATGCGTGCTAAAGCCTATCCACAAGAAGATCCGAAAACACTACCTACACCAGAGTCGATCTTGCCTGCTTATCTCTATTTAATGGGTGAAGATAGCTTGGCGCTCAATGGTCAAAGTATTGATGCACAGGATTAAAAGTTAAAGATGAAAAGCTAAAGAAAATTACAGCCGATCATCAAATCTGGCTTGCCTATACCTGAAAAGATATATTCAAGCCTTTTTTATTATTGATAAAAACTCTTGATCTATCCGTAATTTTAATTGAACCATTAAATGATCTTCACAGTTTCTCTGCATTTTGCGCGTAGAGTATTCAACATGAGAGACATCAGATGTAAACGAGGATGCATCATGAAAAAGTTGTTCACAATCTTAACCCTTTCCATAGCTGTACTCACCACAAGTATGGCAAGCTTTGCTGATCCTCCTTTTGACCGAGGCCATGGCCCGAAAGGTCCTAAAGGTGGAGGACCACGCGGTGAATGGAACGATCGTGGGCCAGGATTTGGACGTGATCATGATGAAGATCGTGTCCGTGACGAGCGCCGTATGCGCGAAGAACGTGGTTTTGAACGGCTTAAACAGCATCGCTGGCAGCCTGGTTATGTTATGCCACAGCACTATCGTGGCAATGGCTATAAAGTTGACTATAAAGATAGTAACTTGCCAAAACCAGACCGTAATCAGCAATGGTACAAAATCAACAATGACTATATTTTAGTCGACACTGATTCTAATAGTATTGTGAGTATTCGTGGTTTTTAAAGCGATAGAACCTCGCTATCGCTGAGCAAAAAGGATAAAGCCTTATGGTTTTATCCTTTTTTTATTACTTATATATTTAAAAAATAAATAGATTTTTATATTTTAATATTTCGTATTTTCTTAATTTCTTCTTATTTCATCATTAGTTTTCACATTTATTCTTCGTAGCCTCCACGATTTATCTGTAATTGTTCACTAATCTTTAGTTATTGAAATTTAATTCATCACTCGAGGTTTACAATGAAAAAATTAACAACAGCGATTGTTCTTTCACTTAGTGGTTTAGTTGCAACAACAGCAATGGCAGCACCAAACGATCATAACCATCATGGCAACTATCAAAACCATGAAGTAAAAACCGTTAAAGTAATTAAAAAAGACGACCATCGTAATGTTTGGCGAGCAGGTCAGGTTGTACCCCGTGAATATCAACACTCACGTTACGTGATTGACTATCGTCAGCATCAAAAATTAACGAAACCAGGTCGCTACCAAAAATGGTACAAGGTGAACGGAAATTATGTGCTGGTAAATGAACAAAGCCATAAAATCATTAGAGTGGTTCACTAATTTAAAAAAAAATTTAAACACCCAAACTTAGATTTGGGTGTTTTTTTATCTAAAACATGCGGCTTTAATCTTTTTTGTTTAGAATCATCTTTATATCTTTTTGCTGTTGATTCGAGATCGGTATGCCAAGCAAGTCTTTAGAAAAGTCGCATAATAACCCCCAGCATTATGTACACTGGTTTCGACATTCAGCACCCTACATTAATGCTCACCGTGATAAAACATTCGTACTGATGTTCGGTGGTGAAGCAGTTCGTCATCCTAATTTCGAACATATCATTCATGATATTGCGTTACTTCATTCTCTTGGTATTCGCTTAATTCTTGTGCACGGTGCACGTCCGCAAATTAATCAAAATCTTAAAGAGAAAGGAATTGAAACCCCTTTTTATGACAACAGCCGTATTACCACACGTGAATCTTTAAGCTGTGTCATGAGTGCGGTAGGCTCTATTCGCCTAGAAATTGAAGCATTGCTTTCTATGGGCTTAGCAAACTCCCCCATGTACGGTGCTCGAATCGATGTCGTATCAGGTAATTTTGTGACTGCTAAACCTTATGGCATTCGTGATGGCATGGATTTCCAGCTTACAGGTGAGGTTCGTTCAATAGACACCGATGCAATTGAACGACACCTTGATAATCATAATATTGTGCTACTGGGGCCAACAGGTTATTCCACTACAGGCGAAGTCTTTAACTTGCGAGCAGAAGAAGTTGCGACCAAAACTGCAACTTATTTAAAAGCAGATAAACTGATTTTTCTTGGGGAGCAACAAGGTCTTCTGAATGAAGATGAACAAATATTACGTGAATTAAGCCCACATCAACTAGACTACTATATTCAACAATATCAAACTATTAGTCCAACACTAACCCTGCATTTGCAACAAGCAAAAAAAGCGTCTTTATCAGGTGTACACCGCGTTCATCTCATTTCCTATGCCTATGATGGCGCCCTTCTCGAAGAGTTATTTACTCGAGATGGTATAGGCACCATGATTACAGATGCGCATTATGAAGAAGTTCGTACCGCCCATATTAAAGATGTGGGTGGTTTAATGAATTTATTGCGTCCGTTGGAAGAAGAAGGCATCTTGGTTTATCGTTCACGTGAACGTCTGGAACAAGAAATCAGCCAGTTCGCTGTTATTGAACGCGACGGTATGATTCTAGCGTGTGCTGCGCTTTATCCAATTCCAACCGAATTTAACGAAACTCGTTCTGCAGAAATTGCCTGTGTTGCAGTACATCCAAGTTATCGTAAATCAAACCGTGGTAGCCAAATTCTGCAATTTCTTGAAGAAAAAGCCAAAGAACAAGGTATTCGTCAGTTATTCGTTTTAACAACGCGTACCGCCCACTGGTTTTTGGAACATGGTTTTCATCAGGTCAGCGTTGATGAATTACCTAATGCCCGTCAGGCACTCTATAACTATCAAAGGAATTCTTTAGTCTTTAAGAAACTGCTTCCCTAGCCTTTGCTCTTTTTAAGATATTCTTATTTCAGATAAGCTTAGTTAAAAAAGTACAACCATAAACGCTATTAATTTATGGTTGTACTTTTTTTAAATCTCTATTTTTAATGTTTTAATATTTTTTATTTTATTTACATCAACTTACTCCTAATTTATTAAATATATTTCTATTAGATAAATCACTTTTTTGCATAAGTTTATAGCCTATTGTTTTTAGCTTTTTTTTGCATAAATAAAGACCGAATACTTATTTTTTCTGAAATAAAAATCCCTTTAGGGTATCTGCTCATCCAATTATTTTTTCTTTTTCTCTTTCGGGGAGCACGAAATCTCATGGCACTTTTCAACACCACTTCATGGGCAAAATATTCAGTCATCGCAGCCAGCCTTGCAGGAGTGATGATGTTAAGTGGTTGTGCCAAAAAAGAGGAACAGGCCACTACAACTTTAAATATTGGCTATCAAAAATATGGCATTCTTCCTATCTTAAAGGCTCGTGGTGACCTAGAAAAAGTACTAAAAGAACAAGGCGTGCAAGTAAAATGGGTTGAGTTTCCTGCTGGCCCTCAATTGCTTGAAGGCTTAAATGTAGGGAGCGTTTCACTCGGTGAAGCAGGTGAAGCACCACCTATTTTTGCTCAAGCGGCCAATCCAAATTTAGTCTATGTCGCAAACCAACCTGCTGCGCCAAAAGCCGAAGCATTATTGGTACAAAAAGACTCTCCTATCCACTCTATTAAAGATTTAAAAGGCAAACGTGTTGCTCTTAATAAAGGTTCGAATGTTCATTACCTATTATTAAAAGTTCTAGAGGCCAACAACTTAAGCTTAAGTGATATTCAACCAGTTTATTTACCGCCATCAGACGCTCGTGCTGCCTTTGAAAAAGGTGCAGTAGATGCATGGGTCATTTGGGATCCGTTCTTTGCAGCAGCTGAACATCAAATTCAAGCTCGAGTTTTAGCGACTGGTGAAAATTTAGTAAGCAATCATCAGTTCTATCTAGCTGACCGTAAATTTGCAGAAAATAATCCAAAAGTTCTCAATACAGTTGTTCAAACTCTTAACCAGACAACTGAATGGGTGAGTTCACATCAGGATGAAGCTGCCAAATTACTCGAAAAACCTACAGCGCTTGAGTTTGATGTACTCAAAACTTCCATTTCACGTATGGGTTTTGGAGTTCAGCCAATCTCTGACAAGGTGGCACAAGAACAACAACAAGTAGCTGATGCCTTTTATGTGCAAAAGCTCATTCCTAACAAGCTCACCATTCAAGACGCCATTTTAAAACTGAAATAAACCCAGCTTGGGCACGGCTTAAATAATCCTATAAATGCTGTGCCTGACCTCAAGGGGAACAAGGATATCAATATGCAACATCAGTCATTATTTAATACGAGTCAGTGGGCACAATTAGCTAAACGCATCAGTGCAGTCGCTGTATTAGGTTTAACAATCGCAGCGCCAGCTTGGGCAATTGATCCAACTGTAAAAGAACTTCGTATTGGTTTTCAAAAAAGCTCGATTAACTTTGCGATTGCCAAACAGCAAAAACTATTTGAACAAGAATTTCCAAATGCCAAAGTGACTTGGAATGAGTTCCCTGCTGGACCACAAATTTTAGAAGCTTTGGCTGTCGGTTCCCTTGATGTCGGAGTTACTGGGGACACTCCTCCAGTCTACGCACAAGCAGCTGGAAAGCCTTTATATTACATTGCTTATGAAGCAGCTAAACCGCTAGCATCAGCAATTTTAGTTCCTAAAAACTCGCAGCTCAAACAACTTAAAGATCTTAAAGGTAAACGTATTGCGCTGCAAAAAGGTTCGAGTTCACATTACTTACTTGTACAAGCTGTACGTAAAGCAGGCCTAAACTGGAGTGATATTACTCCGATCTGGCTTACACCTGCCGATGCTCGCGCAGCATTTCAAAAAGGTGCTGTTGATGCATGGGCCATTTGGGATCCTTACTTCGCTTCAGCACAACTAGAAGATCAAGCTCGTGTTCTTGCATCAGGTAAAGGCTTAAGCCCGAACTATACATTTTATTTAGCAGCTCCAGATTTTGTTAAACAACATCCGAAAGCTGTTTCTGGACTCATCAAACAAATTAATCAAGCTGACAAATGGGTTCAAAGCCATCAAGCAGAAACGGCAACAGCCATTGGCCAAAGCACAGGACTGAAGCCTGCAACCAGTGACTTATTTATTAAACGCCGTCCTCGTCCTTCATCAGCCGCTCCGCTGAACAGCAAAGTGATTGCTGAGCAGCAGCAACTCGCAGACATCTTTACTCAACAAGGCATCATTCCAAAACCAATCAGCATCAAACAAGCTGTTTGGATTGCCAAGTAATTTCAATAGACATATAGGTAATGCACATGAAAATTTTCTGGTTTATTCCTACCCACGGTGATAGTCGCTATTTAGGTACAAGTAAAGGCGCTCGTCAGGTTGACCATGCCTATATGAAGCAAATTGCTGTGGCGGTAGATAATTTAGGTTACGAAGGTGTACTTATTCCAACAGGTCGTTCATGTGAAGATCCTTGGATTACGGCAGCTAGCCTGATTGATGCAACTCAACACCTTAAATTTTTAGTTGCGTTACGTCCAGGAGTAACAACACCAGCATTGGCAGCGCGTATGGCTGCAACATTTGACCGCTTGTCGAATGGTCGAGTGTTACTCAACCTAGTGACTGGTGGTGATGAGGCCGAACTACGCGGCGATGGTTTATATGAAGATCACTCAACGCGTTATCAAACTGCCAATGAATATGTAAAAATCTGGCGTGAAATTTTGACGCGTTCACATACGGGTGAAGCTTTTACATTCCACGGTGAACGCCTACAAGTAGATGATGCAAAACTACTTTACCCACCTGTGCAAAAGCCTTATCCACCACTTTGGTTCGGTGGCTCTTCAGACGTCGCTGTCGATCTTGCAGCTGAGCAAGTCGATACTTACCTTACGTGGGGTGAACCACCTGAAGCCGTAAAACAAAAGATCGAACATGTTCGTGCTAAAGCTGAGGCTAAAGGTCGTAAGTTAACTTACGGCATTCGCTTGCATGTGATTGTTCGTGAAACCAACGAACAAGCTTGGGCAGCAGCGAACGAGCTTATCCAATATCTTGATGATGCAACTATTGCTGCAGCACAGAAAAAATTTGCACAAATGGACTCTGTAGGCCAACAACGTATGGCAGCTCTCCACGGCGGTAACCGAGACAAACTTGAAGTATCTCCAAACCTTTGGGCAGGTATTGGTTTAGTCCGTGGCGGTGCTGGTACAGCACTTGTAGGTGACCCAGAAACAGTTGCTGCCCGCATTCAGGAATATGCTGATTTAGGTATCGATACTTTTATTTTCTCAGGCTATCCACATCTTGAAGAGTCAATCCGTTTTGCAGAGTTGGTCTTCCCGTTATTACCAATCGAAACTCGCGCCAAACTTGCTCAGCCAAATTTAACCGGTCCATTCGGTGAGATCATTGCCAATAACTATGTTCCAGACGAGAAGAAGCAAAATAGTTCCGTCAAGGAGCCTGCATGAGCAAAGACGAAAGTATTGTTTCACGTGGAACAAAACAAATCGGGCAGCGTTTGCTGCCTTGGATTTTCCCAATTGTTCTATTGGTTGTTTGGCAAATTGCCTCAAGCTCAGGTCTTTTAGAGAACCGTATTTTGCCTGCACCGACTGCTGTAGTCTCCGCTTTTTGGCATCTTCTCGTTAGTGGAGAATTATGGCATCACGTTAAAGTAAGTGCTGGTCGCGCTTTGATTGGTCTTTTGGTTGGTGGTGGCTTAGGTCTGCTCTTAGGTTTACTTAATGGCTCTTCACGCTTCGCCTCTACCCTGCTCGATACGACTCTGCAAATGATTCGTAACATCCCAGCATTAGCACTTATTCCACTCGTAATCTTGTGGTTCGGTATTGATGAAACAGCGAAATTATTCTTGGTCGCAGTAGGCGTTTTCTTCCCGATTTATATTAATACCTATCACGGTATTCGGTCAGTTGACCCTCAATTGATCGAAATGGGTAAAAGTTACGGCCTTTCTCGCTGGCAGCTTTACAAAGAAATTATTCTGCCAGGTGCAATGCCTTCTATTTTAGTAGGTCTACGTTTTGCTTTAGGTTTGGTTTGGGTATTGCTCATTGTCGCTGAAACCATTTCAGCTCAAGCAGGTATTGGTTATATGACCATGAATGCACGTGAGTTTTTACAAACAGATGTAGTTCTGGTCGGTATTCTTCTTTATGCCTTACTAGGCAAACTAGCCGATGTTTTAGCCCAGCTTTTAGAACGCTATTTACTACGTTGGCACTCTGGATATCAGAAATAAGGGAGCTTAGAACATGACAAATCTGAATTTAAATATTAATCAGAATGAAGTGCAGTTCATTCCGGAAGAACCAACAGAATCTCAAGAACCTGTATTAGGTGCAGAGATTCTGATTGAGCAACTTTATAAATTCTATGGCGAGGTAAAGGTTCTTGAAGATCTTGACCTACACATCCAGCCTGGTGAGTTTTTAGCAATTGTTGGTCGAAGTGGTTGTGGCAAAAGTACGTTACTACGTTTAATTGCTCAACTTGAAAAAGCCAGTTTTGGAGAAATCAAATTCAAATCTGCTCGACATTTGCGTGAAGGGATTACTAACGATGATATTCGAGTAATGTTCCAAGACCCACGCCTACTTCCTTGGAGGAATATCCTTCAAAATGTTCAACTGGGTTTACCTAAAGCCCAACATGCTTTAGCAGAAGAATTACTGGAAAAGGTGGGTTTAAAAGAAAAATCAGGACAATGGCCTTCTCAACTCTCAGGTGGCCAACGTCAGCGTACAGCCTTAGCACGTGCACTATCGCATACGCCACGCATTTTATTGCTTGATGAGCCTTTAGGTGCATTAGATGCTCTAACTCGGCTTGAGATGCAAAGTTTGATTGAGCGCTTGTGGAAAGAACAAGGTTTTACTGCCATTTTAGTCACACACGATGTAAGTGAAGCAGTGCAATTAGCTGACCGTATTATCTTATTAGATAAGGGCCAGATTGCTCAAAGTTTCCAAGTTAATCTTCCACGCCCGCGTAAAAAGAGCATTACTTTTGCCCAACTTGAACAACAAGTACTCGATGCAGTTTTGGCAACTTAAGATTGCGATGAGTAATCAGAAATGCTCAGCCGAAAAATGCCCAATTTACGAGCAATAAAACTGCTGTTTTATTGCTCTTTTTTAGGGCGAAATTTAAAAAATATTTTTAATAATAACAATAAACTAGTGAATCTCTCTATTTTTTGCACAATAGTATATCTATTACGCAAATAACTAGCCGTTTTTTGATTAAAAAAGCAAGACACCTGTGCACAAATCAAACAATTTCCCTTACAATGGGAGTATTATTTTTTTAATTATGCAGCAGATGGAACAAAAAAAGAGTACCCAAAAGCGCAATCAGCTTCTTGCTGCCGCCCTTGACGTATTTTCAGTCTATGGGTTCACTGGCGCAAGTCTGGATGAAATTGCCCAACTCGCCGACATGCATAAGTCGAATATTTTCTATTACTACGAAAATAAAGAGTCTTTATACGTAGAAGTGCTCACGACCGTTTTACAAAAATGGTTAGCTCCCTTACAAACTCTAGAAGCTGAATTAGAACCAGCTGAAGCCTTATCTCACTATTTAATACAAAAAATCGAACTGTCTCGTAGCCAACCGAAAGCATCTAGATTGTTTGCATTAGAAATCATTCAAGGCGCTCCGCATATTTTACCTATACTCAAAGGACCATTAAAAAAACTATTTAAGCGCAAAGCTAAAGTCATTCAGACTTGGCAAGAAGAAGGAAAGATTTCACCAGATATCGACCCAGAATTATTGATCTTAAATATTTGGGGCCTTACGCAAAACTATGCAGATTTTGCAACCCAAATGGAAATGGTGACCGGAAAAACACTGCGTAACCGAAGCATGTTCCAACGCTCAATTGAGCATACAGTCCACCTAATGCTCTACGGCGTATTGCCTCGTTAAAACCAAAAAAAGATCGGCAAATTTGCCGATCTTTTTTAGAAATGATTTTGATAAAGCGCTAAAAGTTTTTGGGCACCTAATAATAAATTTTCTTCCCAATCTACATGTGCAGTGTCATCTGCACCATCAGTAATATATTTCACCGAAATCAGTCGTACACCTAACTTATGGCAGACTTTGGCTAAGGCATACCCTTCCATATCTACCACATCACAAGCTACTTTTGGCTGCCCCGTTTCAAATGAATCTCCAGTTCCACAAATTGCTTTTGGCAAATCAGCAAAATGTGATTGAAGATGAATTTCAGCTGGCAAGTGATCATCTAACGGCGTTACACCTACTTCAAATCCTAACGGTGAAACATCCATATCACGTTGTACAAAAGTTTTTACTTCGACCAAATCATGTCGATTAAACGCAGAGCTTCCAGCTGTACCTAGATTAATTAAAGTTTTACAGCCAGTTTTTTGAATAACCTCAAATGCTTTAAAGGCAGCATTAATCTTACCAATACCACTGTAATGGACTTCAACACCTGCCTGCTCAAACAAACCTTTAGATTCATTAGGAAGTGCCATAATTAAAGCAATATCAGTGTTCATTCAAAAAGCTCAAATCAAAATTAAATAAATTAGAAAATAAGTATAAATCAGGTGCAAAAGCTTTTTGCACCTTTTCATCATTACTGCATTTTTTGTTGTAAGGCGATTAAACACGGAGAAAAGAACAGTTGGCCGCTATATGCGCCTGCTAGCGTTTTCTTCATTACCACGCCCCACATTGTCAATAATAAAAGACTCAATGCCACAGCAACGTATTGTAAAAATACAATTTCAACCTGATACCCTAAATTAAACAGTGCAAGAATAAATACGCCTAATGGAAAGGTTAAGCCCCACCAACCCAAATTGAATGGGATACCTGTCTTTGCGTGACGAAGCGTTGTTAAAATTGCAAGACCCAGCCACCATAACCCAAAGCCTAAAAGCACGAGACTGCCCACAATTCCTAAAGCTTGAAAGACATTCGCAAATTGTTCAAATCCTACGTTTGGCGCCACTCTTTGGGCCTGCTCTCCTAACAACAAGAGACCTAAAGCACCTGTACCAATCGGTCCTAAAGACAACCAGCTAGAAATTGCGACTTCTTTTTCCGGTAACTGATGTAAAGCCATACGCAGCATTAAAATTGTCAAAATAGCGAATGCGGGTAAAACAGAAATCCCCCAAAGTACGTAGCCCGCCATTAATAAATGAAAGCTATGCAAATCTGCTGGTAAATGAGCTACTAACATGCCCGCAGAACTTGCTGCTACTTCACATGCAACCACAGGTAAAAGCCAGATTGCAGTCATGGTATGTAGCTGATGGTTCTGACGGCTAAACATACAAAACGGTACGATCCACGCAATTGCTAGTGCTAAAAAGACATCCATGTACCATAAAGCTTGAGCAATATGTATCGCAACTTCACCGTAAAGCCCCACACCGAAGCTTAAAAAGCCATTTAGTATTGTAGCGAGCCCCATTGGAATAGCGCCTAAAAACAAGCTCATATTGGGATGGTTAAATATTTGCTTCGCTTCATGAGGGAAAAGAAACCACCGCAATAAATAAAGAACTGAAAAAACGCTGAATAAAACAATATTAAATTGCCATAACAAAGTTGCTAACGTGAATAAAAATGATTGAGCAAATGGAAGCTGAATTAAAATCATACTGACCACGCCAGTACCCATAGTCGCTGTAAACCAATTTGGAGTAAAATGTCGTATAACATCTTTGCTATGATTTAATTGGTAAAAGGGTTTTTTCATTTTAGTTCTCTAATCAAAGAGTGGATAAAGATATAGTAGAGCAAACCATTAATAAGAAAAATTGATTTATTTTTATTTAATTCATCAATATTTTAGATATACAAATATTCATGTTGAAAAATAACTGAGTAAAAACACAACAACAAGACGAATCTGTGAGATTATGGCAATATATAGCCCTTGCAAAAATAGCCATATTTTAAGTTCATGAAACTGCTTCGTCTTAATGCGTTATCGCCCAATTTTCAGTTACCTCAAACAGCGGTAACTATTGGTAATTTTGATGGTGTCCATTTAGGTCACCAAGCGATGATTGCTCAACTCAAAAAAATTGCTGCAGCACAAGGCTTAAAAACATTGGTTATGATTTTTGAGCCACAACCTCTTGAATTCTTTAAAGGCTACGATGCGCCTCCTCGTATTAATTCACTACGAGAAAAAGTTGAATACCTAACTGAGCTTGGGGTTGATTACATTGCAGTTGCTAAATTTGATCAGCATTTCCGTAGTATGAGCGCGTCTGCCTTTGCAGACTTATTAAAAGATAAATTAAACGCGCAGTCTTTAGTTTTAGGAGATGATTTTCATTTCGGTAAGGACCGTCAAGGCAACAGCGAATTTTTAAAAGATTACGGATTTGGGGTCACAAATTTACATACGATTGAACTTGAAGGTGAACGCGTAAGTTCAACTCGTATTCGCCAAGTGCTTCAGGTAGGAAATCTTGCCTTAGCTGCTAAATTATTAGGTCGTCCTTACAGTATTACTGGACGAGTTCAATATGGCGACCAGATTGGCCGAACTCTCGATTTTCCAACGATTAATGTTCGCCTCAACCGCCATAAGCCATGTTTAAATGGGATTTATGGTGTTGAAGTCATTTGTGAAACAACCTCACTTACTCAAAAAGTGCGTCAAGATACACCCGAAAAACCAGGAATTGCCGGATATCATGATAACAGCCTCTATGGCGCAGGACATGTCGGTACACGTCCAGCCATTCAGCAAGAACATCCAGAGTGGAGATTAGAAGTACATTTCCCTGATGTTTCTGCTAATCTGTATGGCTTATTTATGCGGGTGACTTTCCTTCACTATCTTCATGGTGAATTGAACTACCCTTCGCTTGAGGCACTTAAGGCAGGAATTGATAATGACGTGCAGCAGTTACGACAATACCGTAACGACACGACACAATTTCCTTTTTAATTCGAATTTTGATTGTAAAACATGTCGGCTCCCTAGCTGATTAAACTGGATGAAAACTTGCATGAGCGATAAGCAAACTCCTGAGAATGCAGTGGACTACAAAGCCACGCTAAACCTGCCGGATACTCAATTTGCAATGAAAGCAAATTTGGCAGTACGTGAAGTGAAATGGTTAGAAGAGTGGTATACCGACAACATTTATCAGCAGATTCGTGCATCGCGTATTGGCAAGAAAAAATATATTTTGCACGATGGCCCTCCATATGCGAACGGTACAATTCACTTAGGTCACGCAGTCAATAAAGTACTCAAAGACGTGATTGTAAAAAGCCGTACTTTGGCAGGTTTTGATGCACCTTATGTTCCAGGTTGGGACTGTCATGGCTTGCCAATTGAGCTAAAAGTTGAAGAAAAAGTAGGTAAAGTTGGCGAAAAAGTTGATGCAGCGACCTTCCGTAAACTTTGCCGTGAATATGCTCTAAAACAAATTGATTTACAGCGTACTGACTTTAAACGTCTTGGTATTTTAGGTGATTGGGATAATCCTTATCTCACCATGAACTATAAACAAGAAGCCGATATTGTTCGTACTTTAGGCTTAATCCAGAAAAATGGTCATATCCAGCCGGGCTTAAAGCCAGTGAACTGGTGTATGGACTGTGGTTCAGCACTTGCTGAAGCTGAAGTTGAATATGAAGATAAAAAATCTGATGCAATTGACGTTGGTTTTGGCGTTGTAGATCTTAAAGATTTAAGTGCCCGTTTAAACGTAGAAGTTCAAGATCCAACTGATATTGTGATCTGGACGACTACGCCGTGGACATTACCAGCTAACCAAGCGGTTGCATTGCATGCCGAAATTGAATATCAATTGGTACAAGTATCTACTGAGCGCGGTAAGCAAAACTTCATTCTTGCTAAAGACTTAGTTGCTTCAGCAATTGAACGTTACAAGCTTGAAAACCCAGGTGTTTTAGCTGACTTTACAGGTTCAGCTCTTGAAAACCTTACTTTACAACACCCTCTACTTACTGATCGTCAAGTTCCAGTGATTTTGGGCGAACACGTTATTGCAACAAGCGGTACAGGTGCAGTACATACAGCGCCTGGCCATGGTGCAGACGACTATAAAGTAGGTCTTCAATACAACCTTAAAGTAGATAATCCAGTCGGTGGTAACGGTGTTTATTTACCAACTGCTCCAATCTATGCTGGTGAACACATCTATAAAGCCAATCCAAAGATTATTGAAGCTTTGGGTGCTGTAGGCCGTTTATGGGCTCATCAACCAATTAAACACAGTTACCCACACTGCTGGCGCCATAAGACTCCTATTATTTTCCGTGCTACACCACAATGGTTCATTAGCATGGATCAAAAAGGCTTACGTGAAGGCGCGCTTAACGCGATTGAAAACGATATCGAGTTTGTACCGAACTGGGGTAAAAACCGTATTGAATCAATGATTGAAGGTCGTCCGGACTGGTGTATCTCACGTCAACGTACTTGGGGTGTTCCAATTCCTTTCTTCGTTCATAAAGATACGAATGAATTACATCCCCGTACACCTGAACTCATCGAAGAAGTTGCTCAACTGATCGAACAAGAAGGCATCGAAGCATGGTTCAAACGTGAAGCAAAAGACTTCATAGGTGAAGATGCTGAACAGTACAACGCCGTCCGCGATACACTCGATGTATGGTTCGACTCTGGTACAACACATTACGCTGTACTTGAGCAACGTGAAGAATTAGAAAGCCCTGCTGATTTATATTTAGAGGGTTCAGACCAACACCGTGGTTGGTTCCAATCTTCTTTATTAACGTCTATGGCAATCCACAATCGCGCACCATATAAAGCCTTGTTAACACATGGTTTTACAGTGGATGAAAATGGTCGTAAGTTGTCAAAATCTTTAGGCAACTACATTCCGCTTGAAGAAATCATCAAACAGCTTGGTGCTGATGGTTTACGTCTATATGTAGCTTCTAGCGACTATCGCTATGAAATTGCAGCGTCTAAAGAAATCTTTAACCGTGTAAGTGATAGCTACCGCCGTATTCGTAATACGCTACGTTTCTTGCTTGCGAATCTAAATGGTTTCAAACCAAGTACAGATGCTTTAGCAGTAGATGACCTCATCGCTCTAGATCAATACATCTTGCAACGCGCGAATGAAGTACAACAAACCATTATCACTGCTTACGAAGAAATGAACTTCCATGTAGTGTGTAGCGCGTTAACAAGCTTCTGTATTAATGACTTAGGTGGTTTCTACCTAGACATTATCAAAGATCGCCAATATACGACTAAGGCTGACTCACAAGCACGTCGCTCTGCACAAACAGCGCTTTATCATATTGTCCAAGCATTTATCCGTTGGATGAGCCCAATCTTAAGCTTTACCGCTCAAGAAGCTTGGCCACTGATTCCAGAACAAACTGAAAAGTATGTATTTACTTCAGAATGGTATGACTTGCCTGTTTCATCAAAAGCAAACTTACTTTCTGAAGAAGATTGGCAAACATTGATTAGCGTAAAATCTGCAGTAAATAAACAGATTGAAGCAGCTCGTAACGCTAAACTTGTCGGCAGTAATCTTTCAGCCAAAGTTGAACTTTGGGCAAATGAATCATTACAAACAGTTTTAAACCAACTGGCTGATGAACTCCGTTTTGTTCTTATTACTTCTCAAGTAGTAGTACATCCATTTGCTGAGCAAGGTGAAGCAACTGAAATGGAAGGCTTACGTGTACAAATATCTGCAGCTGAAGGTGAAAAATGTGCACGTTGCTGGCACGTCCTTCCAGATGTAAATACACATGCCGATCATCCTGGTTTATGTGGTCGTTGTATTGTGAACGTCACTGGTCGTGGCGAAGTGAGAAAATATGCCTAATTCACAAGCTAAAAAAGGCTTATTCCAGTTTTATCCACACAATCTCATTTGGCTTGGACTCTCTGTCCTTGCCATTGTTTTGGATCAATGGACAAAATGGATTGCAAGTACACATCTGAACTACGCAGATCCAGTGCCTGTGCTTCCATTTTTAAACTGGACACTATTACATAACTATGGTGCAGCCTTTAGCTTTTTATCAGATGCAGGAGGATGGCAGCGCTATTTCTTCACATCTTTAGCAGGCTTAGTTTCAATCCTTTTTGTATTTTGGTTGCTTCGTATGCCTAAAAAAATAGTGGTGCTACCTGTAGCCATCGCTTTAATTTTAGGTGGAGCTTTAGGCAATTTAATTGACCGTATTACCCTAGGTTATGTAGTCGATTTCATTCATGTTTATTACCAAAATCATCACTTTCCAGCTTTTAACATTGCGGACAGTGCTATTACCTTAGGTACCATCTTGCTACTCATCGATACATTCTTCCTTGAGAAGCAACGCAACCAAAATTCGGATGCATAATATGACCGAAATTATCCAACCTAACGAAGAAATTCGTATTACAGACGGCTCTAAAGTCGATCTACACTTTTCTGTCGCTATTGAAAATGGTGTAGAAATCGATAATACACGTAACCGTGAAGAACCTGTTACCTTGACTATTGGTGACGGAAATCTTTTACCTGGCTTTGAAAAAGCATTATTTGGTTTACGTGCTGGAGACCGCCGTACAGTGCATCTTCCACCAGAAGATGCATTTGGCCCATGGAATCCAGAAAATATTCAAACTTTCGATACAGTTAAGTTTGAACAACGCCCTATTCCTGGTCATATGATTGAGTTTGAAGATAAGGCAAAAACAACTTTATTCGGCGTAGTGAAGTCAGTTAATGATGACATTACAGAAATTGATTTTAATCACCCGTTAGCTGGGAAAAACATTACCTTTGAAGTAGAAATATTCAAGGTTACTCCTGAAGGCCAACAAGGCATTAAACTCATGTAAATAAAAAAGCCCTCTCAATGAGGGCTTTTTTATTATCCAATTTTTTTCATAACATAAGAATCCTTACAAATTCTATATTCTCAGCTCCCCATGTAATGAATTAAGTTATAAGTATAAAAATCCTTGGGAAAAATACATGCTGGTCTATATTGTCGTGGGAAGTGTTCGTGAAGGACGTACAGCAATTAAAATTGCCAATTGGGTAGAATCAACAATTCCAACATTGGGTCTAAACGATTTCCAAACCGAAGTAGTCGATTTAAAAGAATGGGATTTACCTCTATTTTCAGGATCTCATCCACCTGCTACCGGAATTTATGATCAACCTAAACAACAAGAATGGGCAGACAAAATTGCTCAAGCAGATGCTTTTATCTTTATTAGCCCAGAATACAACCATGGTTACAGTCCAGCTCTAAAAAATGCTCTGGACTATGTAGGCAAAGAATGGAGTGGTAAACCAGCTGCATTTATTGGTTATGGCTCAACGAATGGTTCTCGATCTATTAGCCAAATACGTCAAGTCACCTCAAGTTTAAGTATCATTGATCCCAATGCTGTAATAGAGATACGAGATATCTTTAAACGCAATAAAGATGAAAAATTCGAAGCTAATGAGTTTGAAGTAAAAGGGCTTCAATCAATTGTTGAGAAACTACAGAAATATCACTTATCTTAAATTTAAAAAAGGCCTCTACAAACAAAATAGAGGCGTTTTATTTTTATAAGCTTTTTAAATAATTTACTACGTCTATATTACCAGCCATTTCTGCAAGCTGTAGCGCTGTATATTCGCTTTTATAAGCGACTTGAGCACCTTTTTCTACCAAGAGTTTAACTATCTCTAAATGATCATTTTCAGCAGCTGCTTGCAAAGCACTATAGCCTTCATCATCTGCCTGATTGGGATCTTGCCCTTCTAAAAGCAATTGCTCTACCTGATCTAAGTCCCCCAAAGAAGCCCAATAGACTAATTCAGGAAGAGAGAGTTCTTCATTATCTTCAGGTAATGAAGAGAAAGAATTAATTTTCACGTAAATACCTAAAAATAAGAAAATTCAGCGTTATTATATTCATAGAACATGCTTGATATGCAAATCTGATTTTAAAGCTGTATTTTCATTAAGCTAAACTCTTCAATTAATTCAATTCATGCA
>NZ_JADWOM010000015.1:0-112650 GCF_016106645.1 Acinetobacter sp. ACIN00229 | reverse complement strand
ATATTTTTTTATTAAAGTTAAGGGTTTTTTAATATTTGTTGTTTTTTTATTATAAATGTCAGTTCGATTTGATTATTTTTTCTCTTCTTATTTATTTTAAAATGTTCTAAATGAGCTTGCTCTATGCTATATTTATTAGAAGATTTTATATCTATGCGGCGGCTTAATTTTAAGCAGTATGTGTGGAAATAATTAATCTGTAGGATTATTGAACAAAGTTTATTTTAAAAAGACTAATGGAGGGATCTATCGATTAGTCAAAAAAATTTTATGGACTAATGGTTTTTGTAAATCATAGTTCTTTTTAACTCCCAAACGGTTATGTCACTTCTTTTGTATTTATATTTCAGCCGGCTGGTTTTAGTGGGTTGTGGCTAGTTTTTTGCTTTTATAAAACTCTCTTTATAAACAGCAATTTAGACAAAAGAAAACTTGTAAAAGATATCGGTATATAAAAGTAGATCGTACTTTTAGTACCAACAAATGGAATTTAAAAAATCTGATGCTTTAGAAGAGCAAAAGATTTAGTAAATAAACTAAGGCACTGTTATTTCAGGGTTTTAGTTGCTAAATAATAAAGATTACAGATTTATCAAATCTGAGTCTATGAAGGTATATAGGAAAAAAGATGTCAGATCTTTCATACGTAAACGAACACAGCGATGCATGGCAAACTTACTTGGCACAAATTGACCGTGTTGCTCCGTACTTAGACCACTTGGCTGAGTTTATTGACACTTTAAAACGTCCAAAACGTGCACTTATTGTAGACGTGCCAATTGTAATGGATGACGGTTCTATTCAGCACTTTGAAGGCTACCGTGTACAACACAACTTGTCTCGTGGTCCTGGTAAAGGTGGTGTTCGTTACCATCCGAATGTTGATTTGAACGAAGTTATGGCGTTGTCTGCATGGATGACAATTAAAACTGCTGTTTTGAACTTGCCATTTGGCGGTGCAAAAGGTGGTATCCGTGTTGATCCACGTAAATTATCTAATCGTGAATTAGAGCGTTTAACTCGTCGTTATACGACTGAAATCGGTCACATTATCGGGCCTCAAAAAGATATCCCAGCTCCAGACGTTGGTACAAATGCCAATATCATGGGTTGGATGATGGATACTTATTCTACAAGCCAAGGTTACACAGTAACTGGTGTTGTAACTGGTAAGCCAGTTCACTTAGGTGGCTCTTTAGGTCGTGTTAAAGCGACTGGTCGCGGTGTATTCGTTACAGGTCGCGAAGTAGCTGCAAAAATCAATTTACCAATTGAAGGCGCGAAAATCGCTGTTCAAGGTTTTGGTAACGTAGGTAGTGAAGCTGCTTTCTTATTTGTTGAATCAAAAGCAAAAATCACTCACGTTCAAGATCACACTGGCACAATTTTCAATGCTGATGGTATTGATCTTGTTGCATTACGTGAACACGTAAATGCAAACCAAGGTGGTGTTGGTGGTTTCGCTGGCGCGCAAGCAATTGCTGATGAAGATTTCTGGACTGCAGATGTAGACATCATTATTCCTGCTGCGTTAGAAGGTCAAATCACAGTTGAACGTGCTGAAAAACTTAAAGCTAAGTTGATTTTAGAAGGTGCGAACGGCCCGACTTATCCTAAAGCTGAAGACGTATTAGTTGAGCGTGGCATTGTTGTAGTACCTGACGTTGTATGTAACGCCGGCGGTGTAACTGTAAGTTACTTCGAATGGGTTCAAGACATGGCGAGCTACTTCTGGACTGAAGAAGAAATCAATGAGCGTTTAGACAAATTGATGGTTCAAGCTATGGATGACGTTTGGAACACAGCGAACAGCAACGCTTGTACTTTACGTACAGCAGCTTACATCTTGGCATGTGAGCGTATTTTAAAAGCTCGTAAAGAGCGTGGTATTTTCCCAGGCTAATCTGCGGAAATTACTTTTAGGAAAAGTGGTCTGAGCAAATATTAAGGATGTTATAGGGTTATTTGTTCAGCCTCTTTTTCTGAATGATTTAAATTTAAGTGTTATCGAATATATTAAATAAATACTGAGGTAAGCATGGAACAGCCAATTTCTGTAACTCGAAGCAACTTTAACGACTGGATGGTTCCAGTTTTTGCACCGGCAAATTTCATTCCGGTACGTGGTGAAGGTTCACGTATTTGGGATCAAGAAAATAAAGAATATATTGATTTTGCAGGCGGGATTGCAGTAAATGCATTAGGTCATGCGCATCCAGTGGCAGTAAATGCTTTAACAGAACAAGCAACAAAACTTTGGCATGTAGGTAACGGTTATACAAATGAACCTGTTCTACGCCTTGCAAAACAACTCACCGAAAATACATTTGCAGACAAGATTTTTTTCTGTAACTCAGGTGCTGAAGCAAATGAAGCTGCTTTAAAACTGGCTCGTAAAGTTGGTTTAGATAGCGGCGTTGCTGGCAAAAGTGGCATTGTGGCATTTAATAATGCTTTCCATGGCCGTACTTTATTTACCGTTTCAGCGGGTGGTCAACCTAAATATTCACAAGACTTTGCACCACTTCCAAATGGTATTAACCACGTTGCCTTTAATGATTTAGAAGCTGCAAAAGCGGTAATTAATGAGCAAACATGTGCAGTCATTGTTGAACCGATCCAAGGTGAAGGCGGCGTTATTCCTGCTGACATCGAATTTTTAAAAGGTTTACGTGCACTGTGTGATGAATTTGGTGCGTTACTTATTTTTGATGAAGTGCAAACGGGTGTAGGCCGTACAGGTGCACTTTATGCCTACATGAACTCTGGCGTTATTCCAGATGTGTTAACGACTGCAAAAGCATTAGGCGGTGGTTTCCCAGTGGGTGCAATGTTAACAACAGATAAGTTTGCTCCGCATTTTTCAGTGGGTACACATGGTACGACTTATGGCGGTAACCCGTTAGCAAGTGCGGTTGCAGGTGCAGTATTTGAGTTTATTAATACGCCTGAAGTACTCGAAGGTGTGAAGCATCGTCATCAATATTTCCTCGATGCACTAAATGCATTAAACGCTGAACATCAGATTTTTGAAGAAGTTCGTGGTCAAGGTTTATTGATTGGTTGTGAATTAAAAGCTGAGTATGCAGGGAAAGCTAAAGATATTACGACTTGGGCGGGTGAAGAAGGTTTACTTGCTTTAATTGCGGGCCCGAATGTGGTTCGTTTTACTCCGTCGCTTATCATTCCTGAACAAGATATTGATGAAGGGATTGCTCGTTTAAAAAGAGCGTTGGCAAAATTGGCTAAATAAAAAAAAGGAAAGCTAGCCATGATGATCGTCCGTCATGCCGAGTTTCGAGACCTTGAAGATATTTATAAATTAGCGGGTAAGTCGGGTGTAGGCCTGACTTCCTTGCCACAAAATATGGATACACTTTCGGCTCGAATTTCACGTACTCGCAATACTTTAAATGGCAATGTCCATAAAAGTGAACAAGGCTATCTGTTTGTTCTCGAAGATACAGAAGCTCAACGTGTTATTGGTTTAAGCGCAATTGAAGTTGCTGTAGGACTCATTGAGCCGTGGTACAACTTTCATGTTGGTACTCAAGTACACGCTTCAAAAGCATTAAACGTTTATAAGTCATTACCAACCTTATTTTTGAGTAATGACAGAACGGGCAGTAGCGAACTCTGTACATTATTTTTAGATCCAGAGCGTCGTGAAAACCAAAACGGTAAATTCTTATCGAAAATCCGTTTTATGTTTATTGCTGCTTTTAAGCAATATTTCGAGAAAAAGTTAATTGCTGAAATGCGTGGTTTTTCAGACGAAAATGGATGTTCTCCATTTTGGGATGCGATTGGTCACCATTTCTTTAATATGGATTTTTCAACAGCAGATTATTTAAGTGGAATTGGGCAAAAAGTATTTATTGCAGAGCTTATGCCACGTTTTCCAGTCTATGTAGATCTCTTGCCAAAAGATGCGCAAGAGGTGATTGGAAAAATGCACCCACAAACTTTGCCTGCTTACCATGTGCTTGAGTCGGAAGGCTTACGCTATCAAGGATATGTCGATATTTTTGATGCGGGTCCAACCATTGAAGCCAATATTGATGAATTGCGGGCAGTAAAAGAAAGTCAGTTCTTAAACGTCAAAATTACAAGTGAAGCTGCGGTCGGTAAGACCCAATATCTCGTTGCCAATGATAATTATCATGACTATAAGGCAATGTTGATGAAGCTTGATCTTGTTGATAACACTATAAATTTAACACATGAACAAGCTGAAAAACTCGGTGTACAAGAAGGTCACGTTGTTCGTGTGTTATCACTAAATCCAATGGAAGTATCCTGATGTCAAACTCTTTATTTATAAACGGTGTCTGGTTACAAGGCAGCGGCACAACATTTGAAAAAACAAATCCTGTTGATAACCAAACTGTATGGTCAGGTGCTGAAGCAACTGCTGCTGATGTAGAGCAAGCTTGTCAGGCAGCGCGTACTGCATTTCCAGCATGGGCACGTTTACCACTTGCAGAGCGTGTAGCGATTGTTGAAAAATTTGCGACTTTGCTTGAAGAAAATAAAAAGCATTTAGCAGAAGTAATTAGCCAAGAAACCAGTAAGCCATTTTGGGAAACACTAACTGAAGTTCAATCAATGATTGGCAAAGTTGCAATTTCAATTCGTGCTTATCATCAGCGTACAGGTGAAAGCTCAACTGAAATGGCCGATGGTGTAGCATCTTTACGTCACCGTCCACATGGTGTGCTTGCAGTTTTCGGTCCATATAACTTCCCGGGCCATTTACCAAATGGGCATATTGTTCCTGCATTATTGGCAGGTAATACTGTGGTATTTAAACCAAGCGAATTAACACCTTGGACTGCTGAAGAAACTGTAAAACTTTGGCAGCAAGCTGGTTTGCCAAATGGTGTAATGAACTTGGTGCAAGGTGGTCGTACCACTGGTGAAGCGCTAGCTGCTTCACATGAAATTGACGGTTTATTGTTTACTGGAAGTGCAAACACGGGTTATCACTTGCATAAGCAAATGGCAGGTACTCCTGAGAAAATCCTTGCGCTTGAAATGGGCGGCAATAATGCATTGATTATTGATGAAATTATTGATGTCGATGCTGTGGTTAATCTCACTATTCAATCTGCATTTGTTTCGGCGGGTCAGCGTTGTACATGTGCACGCCGTATCTTGGTGAAAAATGGTGCAGAAGGTGATGCATTTATTCAACGTTTCGTTGAAGTTGCTAAAAATCTAAAAGTTGGTCGTTGGAACGATGAGCAACAACCATTTATGGGTGGCGTTATCTCGTCAGTTGCCGCATCAAATATGATGCTTGCTCAGCAAAAATTGCTTGAGCTTGGCGCAAAAAGCTTGTTGCCAATGACGCGTCCACAAGAAGATAGTTCGTTACTTACTCCAGGCATTGTTGATGTAACAGGCGTCACAGATATTCCAGATGAAGAATATTTTGGTCCGCTTACGACGATTCAACGTTATGACAACTTTGAAGAAGCATTAAAAATTGCGAATGCAACTCGCTTTGGTTTGTCTGTTGGTTTGGTTTCACCAAAACGTGAACTGTTTGATCAAGTGCTTATTGAAGCGCGTGCCGGTATTGTGAACTGGAATAAGCCATTAACAGGTGCTTCAAGTGCTGCACCGTTTGGTGGGGTCGGAGCCTCAGGTAACCACCGCGCAAGTGCCTTTTATGCAGCTGATTATTGTGCTTGGCCAATGGCTTCACTTGAAAGTGACAGCTTAACCTTACCAGAAAAATTATCTCCAGGGATTGTGTTGCCTTAAACACTAGGGAAAGAAAAATGAAAGGATATGAAGTAAATTTCGATGGTTTGGTGGGACCAACACATCACTACGCGGGCTTGTCGTTTGGTAATGAAGCATCGACAAAAAACCGTAATAACGCCTCGAATCCAAAATTAGCAGCTAAACAGGGTTTGCTAAAGATGAAAGCCTTGGCTGACATGGGAATGAAACAAGGTGTGCTTGTTCCGCATGAGCGCCCACATGTTCCAATGTTACGCCGTTTAGGTTTTACAGGAGATGACATTAGTGTTGTTGCTCAAGCAATGCGTCATTCACCTGAACTATTATCATCGCTAAGTTCAGCTTCTCCAATGTGGACTGCAAATGCGGCAACTGTTTCACCTTCGGCAGATAGCCAAGATGAACGCGTGCATTTTACCGCAGCGAACTTAAATAATAAGTTTCACCGTTCAATTGAAGCTGAGACTACAAGTCAGGTCCTACAAGCGATCTTTAAAAATGAACGTCATTTTGTTCATCATGAAGCTTTACCACAAGTGGCCTTGTTTGGTGATGAAGGTGCAGCAAATCACAATCGTTTAGGTGGTGATTATGCTAAGCGCGGTGTTCAAGTATTTGTGTATGGTCAACAACATTTAAATAATGGCTTACCAGGACCAAAACGCTATCCAGCTCGTCAGACGCGTGAAGCAAGTGAAGCAATTGCACGTTTGCATCGTTTAGATGATGCGCATACCGTTTTTGTTCAACAAAATCCGGATGTAATTGATCAGGGTGTATTCCATAACGATGTTATCGCGGTAAGTAACCAACAGGTATTATTCCATCATCAACATGCATTCTTAAATCAAGATCAAGCTTTTGCTGAAATTCGTCAGAAAATGGCAAGTATCGGTGAAGATTTTATCTCGATTGAAGTTCCTGAAAATCGCGTTACTGTTGATGATGCCGTAGCAACTTATTTATTTAATAGCCAGATTTTGACTCGTCCAGATGGTGGAATGACCATTGTTGTGCCAGAAGAGTCTCGCCAGAATAAGGCAGTTTGGGGTTATCTGAATGATATGGTTCAGATGGGTACACCAATTGATGCTATTCAGGTATATGACTTACGCGAAAGTATGCGTAATGGTGGTGGTCCGGCATGTTTACGTTTACGCGTAGCTTTAAACGAAACTGAGTTAAATGCTGTAAATCCAAAAGTATTAATGAATGATCAATTGTTTGGAACCCTTAATCAATGGGTAGATAAACATTATCGTGATCGTTTAGCACAAGAAGATTTGGCTGATCCGCATTTACTCATGGAAAGCCGTATGGCACTCGATGAACTGACCAAAATTTTAGGTTTAGGTTCGGTTTATCCTTTCCAAAAATAATGAGGAGGTGACATGCAAGATTTTCTAGCATTAACCTTACAAGGTGAGCAGCCTAAAACCCGCGAAGGAAAACAAGATAATTTTTCTTGGCGTTGGTTGGGTGAGGGGATTCTTGAATGTACACCAAATGCACAGTACGACAAAGCTGTCGTACTGTCAGCTGGAGTACATGGTAATGAAACAGCACCAATTGAATTGTTATCTCATCTTTGCACAGATTTGTTTGTAGGACGTTTAAACCTTGCTGTGAGATTACTGTTTGTACTGGGTAATCCTTATGCAATGCGTCAAGGTAAACGTTATGTGCATGACGATGTAAACCGAATGTTTTGTGGTGGGTATAAAACTCTACCTGTGACTGAAGAATCAAAACGTGCTGAAGTTTTAGAGCAAGTGGTCACGACTTTTTTTCAGGAAAGTTCAAGCCAAGCAAAACGTTATCACTATGATTTGCACACCGCAATTCGCGCTTCTTTATTGCCAACGTTTGCTTTATTTCCCTATCAAACACATGCTTATGATGCTGATTTGACAGCGAGCCTTGAAGCAGCTGACCTAGATGCTTTAGTTTACCACAATGCGGTCGGTAAAACCTTTACGCATTTTACCAGTGAAAATTTTAAAGCTGCGAGCGCAACTTTAGAGTTAGGCAAAGCCTTACCATTTGGACAAAATGACTTGAGCCAGTTTGCTGCAATTGATGAAGTGATTCGTCATGTGGTTTCTGAGCAAGCCTTGCCACCACGTAATAAAACAAAAATTCGGGTCTTTAAAGTATCGGACTCTTTAATTAAAAAAGACGAAGATTTTCAGATGAACTTATCGGCTGAAGCACCAAATTTTTCGACTTTTACCAAAGGTGAAATCATTGCGACTCAACCTTCTGGCAATTATATTGTTGACCAAGATCAAGTCTGGATTTTATTTCCAAATCCAAATGTGAAACTTGGTTTACGTGCAGGTTTGCTTTTAACTGAAACCAGCTGAACATTTGATTTTTAAGAAATAAAAAAAGGGCAATGAATTGCCCTTTTTTTATTTATAAGATATTAGTTCGTACCGAAAAGACCTTTAACCCAAGATTTCTTTTCAGCTTTTTGTGTAGACGATTGAGCACCAGCATTTATATTTGCGTTTGTGTTAACTCCAACAGGACCAACGTTAACGCCAACATTTACACCAGTTTGAGCATTAATTGCATGTGCTGGTTGAGCTGCATTCAACTGTGCTTGGGCATCAGCTTTAGTATCAGCTACAAATTCTTTTTGCTCAGCTTGATTTTGAGCTACACGAGTTTTTACTGCATCTACATGCGCTTGAGCATTAGCTTGTTTTTCAGCAGTAAATTCTTTTTGGTCTGCTTGTTTTTCTGTAACTTTAGTCTTTACAGCATTAAAACCTGCTTTTGTATCAGCTTTAGCCTCAACTGCTAGGTTTTTAGTGCCGTTTGCAGCTTTAGTCGCTACATTTTTAGTACCTGTTACTGCTTCGGTAGCAAAATGTTTAGTACCTGTTGCAGCTTTAGTCGCTACATTTTTAGTACCTGTCGCAGCTTCGGTAGCAAAGTGTTTGGTACCCGTTGCAGCTTCAGTTGCTATGTGTTTTGTACCATTTGCAGCTTTAGAAGAAAGTTCAGTCACTTTTCCTGTTGTTTTTTTAGTTGCTTTAACTGTAGTGTCAGCAGCGACATGACCAGCATGCTTTGCTGTGCTACCTACAGTGTGTGCAGTATTTTTGACTGTATTGGCTACGCCACTAACAAGACCACCCGGTTGTACATTTACTTGAGCAGAAGCATCTGCATTAACGCCCGCACTTTGTGCAAAAATAGAAGCAGAAGCAAGAACACTTGCAGTAACGATAGCTGTTTTCATCATTTTCATTGCGATATCCTTCAAAGAATATACCCTTTTAGTGAGGTATTTCATAAACGCAAACGAATCATAGCCAAGGGAATATGGGCTTGGGAACTGACTTCATCAAAACGTTACAACAGTGTTACGTTGAGTAAACAGACTAGGGAGGAATTGTGGAGATTAATAAAAATTAATAATAAAGTGAAAAAGAACATTTATTTATTAGAAAATCTAATTAAGCAAAATGAGTTCTTATTATTTAGTTTTAAAAAAAATATATTTTAATTTTTTCATTTCGTTTTTTCGAATTTGTTCTCTATATCTTCAAATGTGATGTAAATCTCATTATTTATTGGAGTAAACGGCATAGTTATTGCTTATTATGAGAATAAGGCGCTTTTTAGCACTTTTTTGAACCATCTTCTGCCAGAAATATAAACGTACAGGGCAGAACTGTATTTTTGCTTATTCGGGATAAAGTTATTTTAACTTTTTAGTGGTTATGTATTTCATTAAATAGATTTTTCACATGATAAATCTATTAAGAAATGCTGCTTTATTTCAAATAATCAAAAATAAAAATAGATATCTATAAACAAAAAAACAGAGATATGACAGATGAAAATTATTGCTTCCCTTCTTGTAATAGTCGGCTTGATCGCCGTTGTTCTCTATTTAAAGCCCACAAGTGGTGCATCTGATGTGTTTAATTCTGCTTTACATGAGTCGAATTCGCCACAACCAGACACATCGTCTTTTCTTTCTAGACTTAAGGAGCCTACTCAACCTAAAAATCTATCTCAACATTCAACTCATCCTCAATCGGTATCAGCTGATACTGTTCCTTTTTATGACACAAAAAGTGATCCTTCAATTCAACCGATTGATCCAGAAAAAGATCCAGCAAATGAAATAAAAGCGAAATAAGTAAATTGTTAGTTGAAAAACTACGGAGAAAAATAATGCAAAGTAAAACGTTATTTCTATTAGGTCTATGTACGATTTTAAGTACAACTGCATCTGCTCTTCCTTTAGATTCTAAAGGTGCTAAACAGCGATTAAATCAGGCAGCAAAACAAAAAGTATTTCAGGGTAAAATCGATTTAGATGCCTTGGTTAATAATGATTCGAATGATTTAATTGTTGAATACAATATTGCTTCGGTGAGCGTGCCTTCCGGGTTAGAACGGCGAAGTTATATTGCAACAAATAAGAAAAATTTACAGGCAAGGTTTAACCGTGCTGGTGGTGTTCAAGTACTTCGGGACTACAATAATTTGCCTTTAGCTTTTTATCGGATTAGTAACCGCGAAGCTTTGGTCTCTTTACTCAATGATCCGAATGTTAAAGCGGTTTATCCAAATCGTATTAATCAAACCACGACCAATGAAAGTTTACCTTTAATTAATCAACCACAAGCAAATACCAATGGTTTCACTGGTGAAGGCTCTAGTGTGGCAGTGATTGATACAGGGGTGAATTATCTTCATTCTGATTTTGGTTGTACGGCAGTAAATACACCATCAAATACTTGTCGCGTTGTTTACTCATTTGATAGTGCACCAGATGATGGCGCTTTAGATGATGATGGGCATGGTAGTAATGTTTCAGGCATTGTGTCTAAGGTTGCCACCAAGACCAAAATTATAGGCATTGATGTGTTTAGAAAGGTCAGATCCCAAGGTAAATGGGTAAGCACAGCTTATGATAGTGATATCCTCGCAGGGATTAATTGGGCTGTAAATAATGCACAAACCTATAATATTAAAGCAGTTAATTTAAGCCTTGGCGTGCCGGGTGTTAAATATACCTCGGAGTGTAGCGACAGCAGTTATGGAACGGCATTTGCTAATGCACGAGCTGCTGGTGTGGTACCTGTAGTCGCTTCAGGCAATGATGCATTTTCAGATGGAATTTCATCTCCTGCCTGTGTTGCTGGTGCAGTAAGAGTTGGTGCTGTTTATGATAGTAATATTGGTGGTGTGTCATGGGGGAATCCAGTGAAATGTTCTGACCCAACAACAGCAGCAGACAAAGTGGCGTGTTTCAGTAATGGTGGTAGCCTTGTGACTTTATTGGCACCGGGAGCAATGATTACGGCAGGTGGCTACACTATGGGAGGTACATCTCAAGCGACACCACATGTGGCCGGTGCGATTGCTTTATTACGAGCGAATAGCGTAAGTCCAACAGAAAGTATTGATCAAACCATCAGCCGTTTAAAAACGACAGGTAAACCAATTACTGACTCAAGAACGGGCTTGGTTTTCCCGCGTATTGATTTACTGGCAGCAACAAATGGTTTAACCATTAATTAATAGCTTATTTATAATTTTTTAAATTAGGTCCAAGAAATTTTTAAAATAGCTATAACCCGTTGCAGAAGATAGCTTTTGCAACGGGCTTTTTATGAAAAAGTATTAATAACACTTTTCTAAATTTGCTGGATTAAAGTTATTTTGGAGTTTTTTGAAATTATTCTGAATTTCTGGATCTTGAATATTAAAAGTTGTTGAGCTTTTAGTCGTAGAGTTTGTTGCCTGATTTAATATGCCTGACTCATCAGGGTATTGTTGTGTAAATGATGTGGCTGAAATGAGCCCTTTATCATTAAATACCCAGTGTTCAGTGACGTGTCCGCCCCCTAAATATCCCGTAAATTCAATCATACAAGCTTGCTTATCTTGTTTAATGAGTTTGGCTACATTACCTGTAGTTGATGGATAAGCTTCGATATTGGTATCTTGCTCTAGAACTTGTGCCTGAGAATAAGATGAAGAAGGAGGTGCAGAGGTTGCACATGCAGTTAATGCTAAGCAGCATAGTGTTGAAAAGAGAAGTTTTTGACTATTCATAAGGCAGATTCCTAGCTCTTTATAGTTGATGATCAATAGTTCTAAATGAATATCTGTATTTATAAAAGCGCGAATTTATCGCGCTGTCCTAGCAAATTAGTTAGTTGTTGTGCTCGATTTACTTAGCTCACCTTGTTCAATTGGGATATTTTCACCGTTTCGACTACTGGTAATATTTTGCTTCGCTTGATCTATTTTATTTTCTGTAAAAGCTTTGGCTGTATCTGCTTTCTGCTGAACAACTTCTGCTTTTTCAGCTGTAAATTCTTTGGTGTTTTTCCACTTTTCGCTAATTTTATTTGAGGTTTTTTCAGAAGCTCCTTGAATAGAGTCTCCTAAATTTTGTATGCCTTTTCCAGTTTTATATAACAATACACGACCTAAACTTGGGTTATCACCATAAGGTTGTGCTTTAGAGGTTGTTTCACCCACTTGTTGTGGTTGCGTTGTTTCTGCAAATAAGGTCGATGAAGCCAACATAGAGGTCGCAATACATAAAATGTGTATGGTTTTCATTTTGGATAAATCTCCCCAACCAGAATCAAAAGATGAAGTGGTGATCTTACTGTTAAAAATAAAGCTTGTACTGCAATGAGATAAAACCCATACGATTTGATTACGATAAATCATCACTTGATCGCAATAAAGTAATTATCCCAATGACTCATAAACAAAATTCAGACTTAATTAAATCTAAAAACATATCTCGAGCTTTATGGTTGCTCACATTTTTATGCCAAAAAAATTGATTCTGCATAAAGGCAAGGTGTTCAAATTTATAGCCTCGAATATTGGTTAAATTTTTATATTGTTCATAAATACTCTTCGGTACCAAAGACACCCCAGAGCCTGCGCTGACGCAACCAATAATGGTGGCGTAACTGGTAATGCTAGTAATTGGAAGTGAAATATTTTTGAGCTTAAGCCATTCTTCAAGAGCTGCTCGGTAAGGACAGCCTTCAGTCCACATAAAAATTTCTTTACCAATCAAGTCTTCTTGGTTGTGGATTTCTCCCAAAGAATGAGATGCAATCAAGACCATTTCTTCTTGATAAATACTAAGTTTATTCAGCATAGGAAACTCAATATTGCCCGCTACAATTGCACCATCAAGTTTGTGTTGAGAAATATCGACTAATAGCTGTTTCCATGTGCCTGTAATAATTTGAATAGAAACTTCTGGAAAACGTTGATGATACTTCGCAAGTAAGTTAGGCAGACGAGTTGTGGCAGAAGATTCAATCGCCCCAATTTTTAATGGGCCAGAGGGTGGAGCATCAGGGTGAATACTACGTTTTGCTTCATCGCATAGCGCTAAAATTTTATGGCAATAATTAAGAAAAATTTCTCCAGAGGGCGTGAGCTTTAAACGTTTTCCTTCCCGATAAAACAGCGGTGCGCCTAATTCTTCTTCGAGTTGTTTAATGCGCGTTGTGATATTGGATGGTACACAATGTAGTTGCATTGATGCCTTAGCCATTGTTCCGCATTCAACCACGGTCTGAAACATTTTTAGCTGTGCGATATCCATATTTTATCATTCACTTTTAATGAATATTTGACTCAATATAAGTTAATTTTATTCAACTATCCATGCGCATATGATGAAAGTGTTCCATTTCATTAGTGCAGATTTAACATGGCAATTTCTCTTGCTGCCGAAACCCAGCCTCCCGCATTTAAGCTCTATTTATGTATTGCTGTGACCGTCTTTTGTTGGGGCTATTCACCTATTGGCGTACATAGTGCTTTGCATTCATATACACCGCAGCATATTGCCTTGCTCCGCTTTTTGATTGCATCGTTTTTTTTACTTTTATTGATTATGAAAAAAGGCATTCAACCTTTAAAGTGGAAAGATGCTCCTGCACTTGCTGTATTAGGATTTTTCTCTGTAACGCTTCATCATTTGCTTATAAATACGGGGCAGCAATATGTAACTGCAGTCGCATCTAGTATTTTGAGTCAATCTATTCCCTTATTTACTTTTATTATTTCAGCTTTGCTTTTTAAGGAAAAAATTAGTTTCAAACAATGGTTATGTATTTTGCTCGGTCTTTGCGGCGCCGTGTTGGTGGTTAGTGGAGATCATGGTTTTGGTGTACCGAGCCCTTATAGTTTATTAATTGTTTTAGCTGCAATTGCATGGGGTCTTTATTTTAATTTATATAAGAAATTTGCTTTAAATTATGATGCCTTGAGCATGATGTGCTACATCATCTGGTTCGGAACCATTCCTTTACTTTTTTATAGTGCTCATTTGCCTAGTGAAATTTTACATGCCACTTGGCAAGCCAATATGTCGGTTGTCCTATTAGGTATTTTTCCAAGTGCGATGGCTTATGTGCTTTGGGGTTATGTACTTAAAAATATGTCGTTAACGATTGCATCGAATTTTTTATATTGTTCGCCGATTGTCGCCATGAGTTTGGCGGTTCTTTTTTTAAATGAAAAACCATCAATGATGGTGTTGCTGGGTGGAGTAATTATTGTGGGGAGCTTGGTATGGATGAATTGGAAAAATAATTCTTGTACCAAGCTAAGTGGATAATAATGAGACAGTTATTGAGCGCTGATTTAAGAGTGAGAATATTAATTTCATTAAAAAGTCACTTAAATCAGCATGCCTCAATAGTTTTTAGAATTTACTTTAATTAATTTCACCATGAAAAGTTTGGTTATAGCCAAAAAATAAGGATTTATAATTAAATTATTCTACTCTTTCGACTTTTTCAATATGACTAGAGGAATCATACGTAATCTCAATTACTACTTTCTCTTTGTTAAGTGCGGAGTCTGAGATTGATACTGTTTCGTCAACGGAATCGAGTGATAATTCACTCGGCATTATATTGTGTAATGTCGACACGATTGTATTCGCTACTAAGCCGTTATATAAAGCCATTCCATATGCTTTTGGTTTATTGTTAATTTTATAATAAGTGATCGTATCTATCCTTTTATCACCAATGAGTCTACTTACTACGGGCGGATGGAATTTATTTAGAAATTCACTTCGAGACATTCCAACCACATTAATCTTTTCTATAGCAGGAGGGTTTGTAGTATCAGGTAAAGTGATCCGATGAGGATTTATAGAACAGGCTATTTGTCCAATGGATAAGATAGAAATAACAAGTAATAAAATATTCTTTTTCATTTATATAATCTTAATTAATAAAAGCAGCTAATTTATAACGATATTTTTTGAAAACATCAAATTATTATAAAGACTTATCTGCGAAAAATACTTACACGAATAAACGTCGTAAACAAGTTAGGGAATTGAATTAATTATTGCGCTACTGTGTAGGGTCATTATTATAAAAAGTTTTAATGTGGATGAACTGGGGGAATAGGCGTAGTATCGAATGAGCTATAGATCATTAAACTATCTGTAGATTGATGTTATGTCATGTGCTGCTTACTTTAAGAGAATGAGATGATTGTTGTTACCTTGACCTATAAAAAACTATTAGCCGAAGTTGATGCTGTACTCAAGGAGCATATTGCTTTTTTAGATCATTATTATGAGCAGAAGAAATTTCTGGCATCAGGGCGTCGAGAAAATAGAGTAGGTGGGATAATTTTAGTTTTAAGTTCTTCCATTCAAGAAGCCGAAGAAATCATGAAAAATGATCCGTTTTATATTCAAGATTTGGCTGATTATGATTTCATGTGGTTTGAGCCATCGAAAAGTTTAGAAGAAATTAAAGAGTTTGTTTGATTACATTAGAGAACTACTTAAATTTAAGTAGTTCTCTAGTCTTTTGGTTAATTTTTATTATTGCTCAACAATATAAATACTATTTTCGAATACATCTCCTTTACTTGTTTTAACTACACCAACACATAAATTGTCAGGAGTCTGTATAAAAGAAACTAAGGATGTATCTGCATTAGTTTTACAGTTCTTTTGCTTATTCTCATCAAATGCTTTTAAATTTAATTGATGTTGTAAATCTAAAGTGAATACTTGGCTAAGAGCGCCAAATGCTTGATCTGCTTTTTTCATAAATAATAAATTATTTTGAGCTTCCCATTCAGCTAAAGAAATACGTTCCTTGCTTACATAGTGATATAAGCGTTTTGTATCTGCATTATTGTCTGCCGCATTTTTAAATTGGGTCTTTAGACCAAAATTTACTTTTACAATTGGCTTTTCACGGAAAGAAAGGCGTGAATAAGGCACAATTTTAATTTCGGATGTCTGATTTAAATCTAATAATTTAAGTGTAGGATCTGCTTTATTTTGAGCGAGAGAATCGTTAATTTTTTGATTTGTTAATTGGTCAAATTTAATAGGTTGATTGATAGAGCTTTTTTCAATAGCTGAACTATTTGCATTTTTATCAATTGCCATTGCGACTCCTACTCCGATAAGGCCAAACATTCCAGAAACTGGACTGGCCGAAGCACTACTTGCATCACCAACTAATATTTGACTTTCCTTTACAAAGTAATCACCTGCACCTGATTCAGTCATTGAAGAAAGTTGTTCTGAAGAAACAGAAAGAGAGGTTTGTTTTCCCGCTGCTGGATATTGAATCGATTTAGTCGTTGCACATCCAGTAAATAATAATGTTGATATGAGTAATAAATTTAAGTTTTTCATTGCAATCATTCTTTATTAAGTTAGGTAATTATTTGTTAAAACTGGTTAAATTATGGATTAACTAAAATAAAAGTAAATAATTGTTATTTATTGAGCGTTCACAAATTAATCATTTATTATTTTGAATAAAATTAGAAAATAAAAGTATTAAAAAACCATGCTTCCGATTTAGATCGAAAACATGGTTTTAATAAAGCTTAATTATACAAAAATTAATTTCTATATAATCTTAACCCTGCAACACACTCACATCAGCAACAGCAGTAAACAAGTTACGTAACTGGGCCAATAAACGTAAACGGTTTGCCTTCAGGTCAGCATCATCTGCCATTACCATTACACCATCAAAGAATGCATCAATCGGCGCGCGAAGTGCTGCAAGTTTAGAAAGGGCAGCAGTGTAATCTTTTGCTGCAAGTAATGGTTCAACAGCAGGGGTAACTGCTTGAAGTTCAGCGAATAATGCTTTTTCAGCATCTTCAACCAAGTTTGCTTCAACTACAGAACCTTCTGGGGCTGCTTCTTTCGCAAGAATATTAGCAACACGTTTGTTTGCAGCAGCAAGTGCAGCAGCTTCAGGTAATGTACGGAAGTGGTTAACTGCATTTACACGTTTGTCAAAATCAAGTGGAGACTTCGGTGCAAGTGCTTGAACAGCTTGAAGTACGTCAACGGCAACGCCTTGGTCTTCGTACTTAGCACGATAACGACCTTCCAAGAATGCAACCGCATCAGCAAGAGTCTTGTCGTGGTCTTTAACGATGTCGCCATAAGCTTGAAGTGCAAGATTAACTAGCTCTTCAATTGTTATATCTAATTCATTTTCAATAATTAAACGTAAGATACCAATTGCTGAACGGCGAAGAGCAAACGGATCTTTAGAACCTGTCGGCGCTTGTCCAATACCGAAAATACCAACTAGGGTATCTAAGCGGTCAGCAAGAGCAATCGTTGTACCTGTTTTGGTTTTTGGTAAAACATCACCAGCAAATTTTGGTAAATATTGCTCACCTAACGCTTCTGAAACTTCAGTATTTTCACCTTCAATACGCGCGTAGTAAGTACCTGCAATACCTTGAAGTTCTGGGAACTCACCTACCAGTTCTGAAGTTAAGTCGCATTTAGCAAGTAATGCAGCTTTTTCAGCATCTGCTGGGTTTGCGCCAGTGATTGCAGATAATGCAACAGCAAGTTTCGCAATACGTGTTGATTTATCCCAAAGCGTACCAAGCTGCGCTTGGAATACCATGTTTGCTAATTTTTCTTTACGAGATGCAAGTGGTTGCTTTTGATCTTGTAAAAAGAAGAATTCAGCATCAGACAAACGAGGACGAACAACTTTTTCATTACCTTCAATAATTTGAGTTGGGTCTTTAGACTCAATGTTTGAAACAGTAATAAAGTAAGGCTGTAATTTACCTTCGCTATTGATCAAGCAGAAATACTTCTGGTTGTCTTGCATTGTCGTAATGAGTGCTTCTTGAGGAACAGCAAGGAAGCGCTCTTCAAAGTTTGCACGAAGAGCAACTGGCCATTCAACCAAGCTTGTTACTTCATCAAGTAAGTCAGCTGGAACAATTGCAGTCGCGTTAACTTCATCAGCTAATTTCTTTACTTGTTCTTGAATGATTGCTTGACGTTTTTCAAAGTTCGCAACAACATAAGCTTTTTCTAAAGCAGCTAAGTAGTCATTTGCATGCGCTAAAGTCACAGCTTCAGGTGCATGGAAACGGTGACCATAAGTTACATTGCCAGCTTTGTGATCTTGAATAGTCGCATCAACAATTTGATCGTCTTTGAGTAAAAGAACCCATTTCACTGGACGTACAAATTCGGTACGGCTTGCAGCAGAACGCATACGCTTAGCAATTGGTAAATTGTCTAACGCAGTTTGTAAAATCTGTGGAAGTAAAGCATCAAGGCTTTGACCTTTCACATCTTTTAAATAGCAAACTTTTTCAACTTTACCTGCTTGGAAAGTAGAAATCTGGTCAACTGTAATCCCTTGACCACGCATAAAGCCTTCGAGTGCTTTAGTCGGTTTGCCTTCTGCATCGTAAGCCGCTTGAACAGCAGGGCCATCAAAACGTTTTTGTGTATCAGCTTGAGCAGCATCGATATCAACAATTTTAAGCGCTAAACGACGTGGAGCTGCATAAGCTTCAATTGATGCGAAATTTAAGCCAGCATCTTTTAAGCCTTTTACCGTTTCTGCCTGTAATGCATCACGTAAAGTTTTCAAGCTTTTTGGTGGAAGCTCTTCACAGCCAAGTTCGAATAAAACAGTATGTTTGCTCATTAGTTTTTCTCCGCCTTTGCTGCTTCACTTTCAGCTTGTGCTTTTAGCTGTGCCAATACTTCATCACGTAAATGTGGTTCTGCCATTGGGAAGCCAAGCTCTGCACGTGCTTGTACATAACTTTGTGCAATAGCACGAGCCAAAGTACGTACACGTAAAATGTAACGCTGACGCTCAGTCACAGAAATTGCGCCACGTGCATCAAGTAAGTTAAAGGTATGAGATGCTTTAACAACTTGCTCATAAGCAGGAAGAGAAAGTTTTGCTTCAATTAAACGGTTTGCTTCTGATTCGTAAAAATCAAACAGTTCAAATAGTTTTTCAACTGGAGCGTATTCAAAGTTATAAGTCGATTGTTCAACTTCATTTTGATGGAATACGTCGCCGTAAGTCACAGTACCAAATTGGCCTTTGGTCCAAACAAGGTCATAAACCGAGTCAACACCTTGAAGGTACATTGCAAGACGTTCTAAACCGTAAGTGATTTCACCTGTTACTGGGTAACATTCAACACCACCGACTTGTTGGAAGTAAGTGAACTGAGTCACTTCCATACCGTTAAGCCAAACTTCCCAACCTAAGCCCCAAGCACCTAGCGTCGGAGATTCCCAGTTGTCTTCTACAAAGCGAATATCGTGAGTAAGCGTATCGATCCCGATTGCTTTTAAAGAATCAAGATAGAGCTGTTGGATGTTGTCTGGATTTGGCTTAAGTACCACTTGGAACTGGTAGTAGTGTTGCAAACGGTTCGGGTTTTCACCATAGCGGCCATCTTTTGGACGACGTGAAGGTTGAACGTATGCAGCATTCCAAGTTTCAGGCCCTAAAGCACGTAAGAATGTTGCGGTGTGGAATGTTCCAGCGCCCATTTCCATGTCGTAAGGTTGTAGTACGACGCAGCCTTGTTCGGCCCAATAGTTTTGTAGGGCAAGAATTAAGCCCTGAAATGTATCAATGTGCGAGATGGCGCGACTCATGTAGCATCCACGAATTTATGAGAAAAATTGCCCCTAAGTATAAGGATTTTGTGGGGGAGTGGCAAAGGCTAGTTTGGGAATTTCAGATTTGATGGCTTAGCTGCTTTTTTTATACTTTTGAATAGTAAAACCCAATATGTAATAGCGAAAATTATAGAAAAATAACTAAAGAAAATGATCATTTCTATTGGTGCGAATTCTAAGCACATTAAACTAAGAATTAACGTAGTAAGTATGATCGCACTAGTAATAATTGAGAAAAAATTTATGAAATTATACTTTTGCAAGAAAAGTTGACATAGATAAGCAGGTATAAACGCGAGTATGTAATAAGTCATTACAACCATAAAGAGTATCAATGGCATATTCGCAGCAGTTTTTAGAATTTCTAAAGTGAACCCTTCATATAGCATCATGGTAAAGATCCATAGAAGCCAAGCAGGTATAAATAAGTAGAGTGGAACTTTTAAAAGGCTATATAGAATTTGGCTTTGATCGGGATCTAAATTTTGAATGAAAATTTTAAAATTAGATTTTTTCATATAAATCAATATGAGTTTGATTCTTATAACTATGTATAGCATGAATAAAAGTTAATGTATTTGAAAATGTGATCAAATCAAAATGTTTAATTAATATAGTTCTGCTTATAAGGATTTTATATTCAATTAGCAGAGCGTTCATTCAATGTTGATGTTCTGTTCTTTGAACTTGGATTATAGGCAACCGTTACAGAATTTTTGTTATATTGAAGCATATTAAAAATTATAGAATCGAGAATTAATTATGCTGAAATTTTGCTGCAAACTCATTGTTTTATCCAGTCTTTTCTGTAGTCCGTGGCTATATGCACAAACCGAAACTGATGAGCAAGATGAATATAATCAATGTGTAGATCAGACCATTAAAGAAATGAAGCTTGAAAGTATTAATAACATGGTCGTGCATAGCTGTTCTGAACAAGTAAAAAAGATTTATGAGGAAAAAATTGTTGCTCTCATTGATCAAATTCGTACACAAAGCGAAGAATACAAACAGCCAGAGCGTTACCAAGATATTTTAAAATCTCAGCGACTTTGGAAAGCTTATGTAGATCAGGAATGTAGTAATGCAGGCTCATACATTGGCTCACCGATGTATTCGTATTGCCCAATGCAAGAGTATGCAGCGCGTGTAAAGCAGCTTGAAGAATACGTTAATTAAGACGGATTATTTTAAACGTCACCTCATGACGCTTAGCGTACTTCGCTGGATTAAATTTAAGAATGCAAAATGATATTTTTTAAACGATGCCATAAATGAGTCGTTTGATATGTCTGATCGCATTCGAGAAAAACTACAGATTCTTGCCGATGCTGCTAAATATGATGTGTCTTGTTCATCAAGTGGCAGTGACCGTAAAAACAAAGATAAAGGTCTAGGTGATGCCAGCCATTCAGGAATTTGCCATAGCTATACTGAAGATGGTCGCTGTGTATCACTCTTAAAAATTCTATTTAGTAATGTGTGTATTTTTGACTGCGCCTATTGTGTTTCACGTCGTTCTAATGACGTCCAACGTGCAGCATTTACAGTGCAAGAAGTCGTAGACTTAACCATTAATTTTTACCGCCGTAATTATATTGAAGGTTTATTTTTGAGCTCTGGCATTTTTAAATCAGCCGATCATACGATGGAGCGTATGCTTCAAGTCGTGAAGAAGTTGCGCCTTGAAGAAAACTTTAATGGCTATATTCATCTAAAAACCATTCCGGGAGCATCGCCTGAACTGATTCATGAAGCAGGTTTATATGCTGACCGTATGAGTATTAATTTAGAGATGCCTACCGAGGTTGGCCTAAAAACTTTTGCACCAGAAAAATCACATCAGGAAGTGCAAAAAGATTTAGGTTTGGTCCGTGACAGACTTATTCAGCTTAAAGATGAACGCCAAATCATTAAGCATGTGCCGAAATATGTGCCAGCAGGACAGACCACCCAAATGGTAGTGGGTGCTCATCAAGAGTCAGATCAAGATGTTTTGTTTATGGCAGACAAGCACTACAAAGAATTTAAACTCAAACGCGTCTATTTCTCTGGCTATATCCCAATTAATACTGAAAATAATTACTTGCCAGCAGTCGGTTCTGCACCGCCATTACTGCGGGAAAACCGCCTCTATCAGAGCGATTGGCTGATGCGCTTTTACGGTTTTCAGGTCAATGAAATCGTCAATGAAAAACATCCAAACTTAGATCTTGATGTGGACCCGAAATTAAGCTGGGCATTAAGGCATCCTGAACAGTTTCCAGTAGATTTAAATCGTGCAGATTATCAAATGATTTTGCGTGTACCGGGCATTGGTGTGAAATCTGCAAAGAAAATTGTGCAGGCTCGCCGTTTTGGAAAAATCCATATCGACTTACTTAAAAAACTCGGCGTAGCTTATCAGCGTGCAAAATTCTTTATTCGCTGTGAAGACAGCCCAAAGTTCCAAAAAGAACTTTCTTCAAGTTTTATTCGACAGCAGATTTTAACGCAGGGTTCCTCGAAATATGTGCAGCAACTCTCGCCACAATTAAGCCTTGGGTTTTAGTCATGTTTAATGATGAAGTGGCTTACTATTTTGATGGTTCAATGGTGGGGCTGCTGAGCTGTGTGTTTCGTGCATTTCAATTTAAAGAATTGCAGGTCAGGCTCTGTTTAAATGATGCGGCTCAACATGGCTTATTTGCCGATAAAATTGAGGTTTCAAATAACGAGCAACATGCCGAGCGTGTTTGGTCAGCACTGCAAAAAAAGCTTTCATCTTCTTCGTTAAAACAATTTTATTTTGCTTATTTATCTGAATCTTTAGATGCCTATCAGCATATATTTAATTACTGTATTTATGTGTTTAGTAGTCATTTTTCTGTAGAAAAAGATTATTCACATCCCAGTGTTTTAGCAATTGCACAGTGGACGAAAAAGGTCGGGCGAGAGAAGCATCGGATGGAAGCTTTTATTCGTTTTAAGAAAACCAAGGATGAGCTTTTTTTAAGTCTGGTTCGCCCCGATTTTAATGTTTTACCGCTTATCCAGCCGCATTTTAAAAGACGGTATCAAGATCAACGTTGGCTGATTTATGACGAGCAACGTAAGTTTGGAATTTATTATGATTTACGTGAAATACATGAAGTTTCACTCGAAGCCTCTGAGGTTGACCGTAATTTAAAAAATGGCATGAGTCAAAGCTTTCAGCTTGAATTGGATGAGCAAGAAGTTTTGTATGATCAACTTTGGAAAGATTATTTTAACAGCGTAAATATTACAGAACGCCAGAATATTAAGCTTCATGTGCAATATTTACCAAAACGTTACTGGCGTTACTTAAATGAAAAATTGATGGAATATTAAAGTTTTAAAATTATAAAGATTATTTTTAATAAGTTTTCTTGTTGTTGAAAGATATAATTTAAATGCACTTTATATAGCTTTGCGCGTATACTTTTGCCCGTTATAAATAACGGCATATCCCCAAAGGTGTACTGTGAGTGTTATACAGCGAGAATGGTTACAGATTTTAAAGCCAAATTTTAAGGTTTTACCTTTAAAGGAACGCTTACTTTGCGGTATTGGAGCGTTGTGTGGTTTAGCAATTTCTTCCTTAATTAGCTGGTATGTTCTGGGTGGAATTAATGCTTGGTATATCGCCCCAATGGGCGCCTCATCTGTTCTATTGTTTGCTGTACCGACCAGTCCCTTGGCTCAACCATGGAATGTGATTATTGGTAATACCTTAGCTGGAATTATTGGTGTTGCCTGTGCGCAGTGGATTCCTGATTTAACTACAGCTTTTAGTGTCGCAGTAGGTTTTGCCATATTTTTAATGATGACCACCGACTCTTTGCATCCACCAAGTGGCGCAGTCGCAATTACCGCGGTATTAGGTGGGGCGGCAATTCATAAATTAGGCTTTTATTTTATTTTTTATCCAGTTTTACTCAACTCGTTACTTTTACTTGGTTTCGCCATCTTTTTTAATAGATTAATTGGGCGGCATTATCCGGTTACTGCTCATCTTAATGACCGTAGTAAAGACCCTACACCGACTCAAAAAGTATCAATTCAACCCAAAGACATTGAGTATGCATTAGGGCATCACACAGAATTACTAGATATTAGTCAGTACGATTTAGAAAAAATTATTTTAGAGGCTCAGGAACATGCCAATGAGCGCATGGTAAATCAATATATCTGTCAGGATATTATGAGCCGTGATGTTATCAAACTACATGAAGATGACGACATTCATCAGGCACTCGATAAATTTAAACAAGTGAACTTGATGAGCCTACCTGTAGTAAATGCAGAAAACCATTTGGTGGGAACTTTAGCATTATATGAAGTTGTTGAATGGTTTAAGGGCGCAGCAGATCCAAGAAACTCTTGGCAGCACTATGTAAAACAAATTATGAGTCGTCGAGTGGTCACGGTACTGCCAACTCAACCTATTCAAGATTTGGTGCCATACTTTGTAGAAAAATCCTTTAACTATATTCCTGTGGTTGAAGAGCGTAAGCTCGTAGGAATGATCAGCCGTGCAGATATGATTGCTGCGTTACAGCAACAGTTAAATCAAAAGCTATAATTTTTAGAATAAAAAAAGCTACGGTTGATTAGGGGATGCAACCGTAGCGACCAAAATTATTAATTAACGTACTTGTTCTTCATTTACTGTTCGAACGGATTGTCGATAGCCTTCAATATGCTCTGGCTGTTTTTTCGGAATGACTAACCATAAAACCAGATAAACTAAAATTCCTGGAAAGGCCGCACTCATAACTGAGATCAAAACAAAAATGACACGTAGTAAAGTTACGTTCCAACCAAAACGTTCAGCAATACCACCCATTACACCGGCGATCATGCTGTGTCGGTTCGAGCGATATAAACCAGAACTGGCCATCTAATTCTCCTTAAAGATAAATAATTACAAGAAGCTATTGTGCTCTTGCTTAATAAAAATATGGAGGCGAAATAACGGGTTTAAAGTCCTCTCAAAAGTAAATTGGTTAAAATATGTAAAGGATTGGAATGATGGAAACCAACATCAACTAAAATGCACCTTTTCAGGGCTTAAGGGTTTATTGCAGCAATTGGTTAATGCCTGAAATGAATATAAACATGGCGGTTGCTGTTATCTGTGAATAATGTATATGTCTTTGAAGCGGTCTAGTTTTTTAGTTAAGTATTTAGTTGTAGGGGCTATGATGTGCCTGACACTGAGTGCTTGCGATATAAACCATGCCAACTCAAAAGATCACTCTAGTGCCAGCTCTAATTCTACGCATGAAGAAAATCTAATAAAAAATAGTACATCTACAAAAACATTAGATTATGTGGCAGGGCGTACTTTTTTACCCGAAGAAAATTTAGATCAAGCTAAAAAATTAAGCGGAACCTTATTGCAATATGTAGGGCGATATCACACCCGAATTTCATGTGAGGATGCTTTTGCTGATTGTGAATCGGGCGAAGCAGAGTACATTTTAAATTTATTACCCAATGGATCGGCTTATTGGAATGTTATTCATTTTGGCCGTGTGGGAAGTAAAGATGGGGCTAAAAGTGCCACTGTAAATGAATTATGTCCTTCTTTAAATTGGAAGGTAGATGAAAAAGAGCATGAGTTAACCATTCAATGTCCTTTATCTAAAGTTAATTTTTATTTTAATTTTGATTCAAATAAAAGATTGGTTATGAATCTGGAAAAACTGTTTTATAGCGATTATGGTAAAAATCGTGAATTTTTAGAGCAAAACTATTTTGTTCCAAATCAGGCTTATGTATTAACTAAAGAATAAATATTACTTGAATAAAAAAGAGCGCAATATAAATTGCGCTCTTTTCGTTTCTCTATTTAAAAATCATTAGTAGTCGAAGCTAAAGTGTTCAACTGGTAATGATGTTAATGTGCGAGAGCTTGTCACCATCGACTCTGCATGACCTTGAGTACGAGGCAACATACGGTCAAAGTAGAAGTCTGCAACTTTGATTTTAGCTTTATAGAATTCAGGTGTTTCTGCACCGTCACCTGCTTCAAGTTTTTCAGAAGCAATGACTGCTTGTTGCGCCCAGAAGTAAGCCATCATCACGTAACCTGAGAACATTAAAAAGTCTACAGAAGCAGAAGATACGATATCACGGTCTTTACGTGCAGCAAGCATGATACGAACAGTTAATGTATTCCATTGAGCACAAAGCTTAGTTAAGTCCCAAGCAAAACGACGTAAGTATTTATTACGTGCGTGCGCAGCACAGAATTTTAAGATTTCAGCAGTGTAGTCACGAACCACTTTGCCTTTTGAGCTAAGCAATACTTTACGACCAATCAAGTCAAGTGCTTGAATGCCTGTTGTACCTTCGTATAGCGTTGAAATACGAGCATCACGAGCGATTTGTTCCATGCCCCATTCTTTGATGTAGCCGTGGCCGCCGTAAACTTGCATACCGTTATTTGCAGCTTCTAAACCAAGTTCAGTCAAGAAACCTTTTAAAATCGGGGTATAAAAACCAAGCTTGTCATCATAGTCTTCATAAGCAGCTTGGTCGCCACGTGTTAATGCATCTGTCATTTTGTCTGCAAGTTTTGCAGCATGATAGATCATTGAACGACCACCTTCAGCAATTGCTTTTTGAGTCAACAATAGGCGGCGTACGTCCGCATGATGAATGATTGCATCAGCAACTTTATCTGGATCTTTCTTGCCTGAAAGCGCACGCATAGACATACGGTCTTTCGCATAAGGTAACGCACCTTGATAAGATAACTCAGCATGTGCAATACCTTGAACAGCAGTACCAATACGTGCTGTGTTCATGAAAGTAAACATTGCATGTAGACCTTTGTTCACTTCACCGATTAAATAACCAGTTGCATTATCAAAGTTCAACACCGCAGTAGCAGAAGCTCGGATCCCCATTTTGTGTTCGATTGAACCACAGGCTACTGTATTACGTTCACCAACACCGCCATCAGCAGTAGGGATGAATTTAGGTACGATAAATAATGAAATACCACGAGTACCAGCAGGAGCATCTGGAAGACGTGCAAGTACGATGTGAATAATATTTTCAGTTAAGTCATGTTCACCGGCAGAAATGAAGATTTTTGTACCAGAGATTTTATAAGTGCCATCTGCTTGAGGTTCAGCTTTAGTTTTAACTTGACCTAAGTCAGTACCACATTGAGGCTCAGTTAAGCACATTGTGCCGCTCCAAGTTCCTTCAACAAGTTTAGGCATATAGGTTTGTTTTTGCTCATCAGTACCGAATTGCAAGATAGTATTCATACAACCTGAACTTAAGCCAGGGTACATCGTAAATGACCAGTTTGCAGTACCCATCATTTCTGATTTAATCAGATTTAATGACATTGGTAGGCCTTGACCACCAAATTCTTCTGGATAAGAAAGACCTTGCCAACCGCCCATTACGAATTGGTCATAAGCTTCTTTAAAGCCTTTAGGCGTTCTCACTTCACCATTGTCAAAATGGCAACCTTCTTCATCACCAGGCTGGTTAAGTGGCGACAATACGTTTTCACAATAATCTGCCGCACCTTCAAGAATCATATCAACTGTATCTGGATCTGCATTTTCACCATTTGATAAAGTTTTATAGTGAGCAGGGTAATCTAATACTTCATTCATTAAGAAACGAATATCATGTAGCGGGGCTTTATATGCTGGCATGGCTTTAATCCTAATTTTGAATCATTGTGGGATTATCTGAATCGATGATTTGATTATTCACTCACCTGATAAAAATACAATGATAATCACATCCGAAAGAAATGTCAGAAAAGCGAATTTTGTCGAAAATAAATACACCCGAAAATACATTTTCTGCTACATTCAGGACTTATACTTTTATGTGAAAAAACAACTATTTTTTATTTTTAGCAAGTTTTGCTAAAAAGATAAAGCTATAAGGTTTTAAAAAAGGTTATGCATTTAAAATATCTCAGTTTATGTTTATTTAGTTTGGGTTTGACCGCATGTGCGCAGCATAACCTACGTCCATCAGTGGCATCTGCCAACTTAGATCAAAAAGTCATTCAGGGTATGAATGCAATGTATGAATACCCAAGCTATGACTACCGCGGGCATTTTAAAGTTAATGTTGATCCAAATCAGCCTAAGAAAATCAGTACTGTAGAGAAAACGGTTCAGCTTGATGCTGGAGTGCAAAAAAAAGTAGATCAATATTTACGTGAACAAAAAACTAATTTGAATAAAAAACAGAAGCAGGCGCTTTATGCTGCAATTGCAAATGAGCAATCTATTTCGGGTGTATCTGACGAATCACGTTCAGAAAAAGTAAATGCTGTATTAATTAATTTATTAAATGATCTCCAATTTAGTTACGATGGTTCAGTTCATTACCGTCAAAAAATGGGGTCGTTAAATCTCACTGCAAGATATGAGAAACCGACCTTACTAGTACAGGCAAAATTGCCAATGGTACTTGATCTGAAAGACTATAAATTTTACGTTAATTATTTCGGATTAATGCCTTATCTCGTAAATAAAGACAATCAAAATAACTTGGCGTATGTCGATTTTTCAAAGTATAAAAATCTGTTTACAAACGTCGATATGAAGAAGTTTGTTGAATATGCAAAAGCTTCTAGCGCGGTATCTTATCGTTTGGCTGAACCACAAAATTTACAGCGTTTACCCATTACCGATGCTGACCGTAAAGCCGGAATTGTAGAAAAAATTCGTTTAAAAGATACGGTCGAAGAGTTATTGCTGCAATCGGAACTCTATGGTCAAGTCAATGAAAAATATTTGCAAAAAAATGTTTTAGGGTTTGATGACCAAAAGGTTGCCGAATCTATAGCAACTGAACTTGCTGCTTCTGAAGCTAAGAAAAAGGTGACTGGTGCTGAGGGGCAGAGGGTTTCTTCTGAAGATGCAGCGGCTGTCAGTCAGCAACTCTACTCACTTATTAATGCTCATTTTGGCAATACATTGGCTTCTGAGGAAGGTGATGAAGACCAAGCAAGTGCAGCTCAAGATGTGGCAGCAGCAGAAGCAGCCTCTGATTCAGCTCAAGCCGAAGACGTTGCTGTGGCAAATGCTGAACCAACTGCACAAGATGAAGAAGTGGCTACACTTACAGAAGAGCAGTGTGTTGAATTACAGTCTCTTAAGAAACCAGTTGCCTTAGGTGATGTTAATTACTGTCAAATTTACGGTATTAATGTGCTTGATCAGAGCGCTGTAAATACCGAAAAAACTCAGTTGAAAGCTCGTCAAGCTGCACTAAAACAAACTTTTGCTGCTTATGATCAGAACCAGTTTGTGAATGATGATGCATTTAAAGCTTTATGGTTAAAACATAAAGCCGAGATTGAGCAAGCTTTACCAAAACAAAGAAATCCAATTAAGATTGATGTTGGACTTGATGAAAAAGGCCGTTTAGTTAACGCAGATTATGATGTTGCCTATACACCAGCCGAGTTTAATCATCGCTTTAATATTAAAATGGACATGCAAATTTTAAATTATGGTAAAGCCACTTCAATTGACCAGCAGCAGCTTAAACAAGCTAAATCAGTTGCTGAAGCAAGCAAAGGTTCGCTATTTGAAAACTTCGTAAAAGGCTTTAGTGAAAAACTTGGGCAGAGTGATGTTTCTGAACATCCAGTTGGCTTACATAGCGATGTACAAGATTTAGATTCTAGTCTGGCGCTGTTGGCTAACCAAACTTATGATGCAACACGTGCCTATGACAAAACGTATAAAGCTGTGTTTATTGCAAAATTGACTGCCGAAAAACCGTCATATATTCATTATTATTCAGTTCAACAGTTGCAAGAAATTGCTGAAGTTTATGCTTATTGGTTCTCTGAAGAAGAAACTTATAATCCTCAAGGTAAGGCTTTAGAGCATATAGAAGCATTGCAGAAAAAGCATCATCTTGAGCAAGAAGAGCAATTTGATAATGATTTAGGTCGTGCTGTGGACCATATTGTGATTACGACAATACAAGGTGAGGCAGGGCGTGAAGCATGGCAAAAATTACAGAAGCAATATAAGCAGCCTGAGCAGCTTTTCTCAAAGCAATATCAGTTAAAATTTGAACAACAAAATGGTGCTTCTGCTGAGGAAAAACCATTGTTGTCACAAACGGCTGATATTTTAGGGAAGGCTTATGCTGCTGCGCGTAAACAGCAACTTACGGAAAAAACAATTCAGAATTTAAAACCTGAACATAATGAATTTATTGATTATGAGATTTTCCGCGATGTTTACCAGCAAATGGTTGTGACCAAAAAATAATAAATGCAGTTAAAAAAGAACCTACTTAAAGTAGGTTCTTTTTTGTTTTATAGAAAATCTTTTAATTCAGGTCTCACACCATTCCAGATATAGAAGGCTTCAATAGCCTGACCCACTAACATTCCAAAACCTTCTGAATATGGCACATTGCGTTGTTTAGCTTGCTCAAGGAAGCTGGATGGCTTGCCATAAGCCATTTCATAGGCATATTTGAACTCTAAATTTTCAGGTAGTTGTAGTGCGTCACCTGAAAGGCTCGCAGAAGTTGCATTAATTACAATGTCAAAACTCCCTTCTAACTCACTTAGAGAAATTGCTTGTAATTGAGCTTGAGAAACTGCTGCTTTCAAGTCATCTACAAGTTGCTCTGCACGAGCGAGAGTACGGTTTGCAATCACAATCTTTTTAGCGCCAGCCTGTACCAGTGGGTAAATAACACCACGAGTTGCACCCCCAGCTCCTAAAATTAAAATATTTGTATTTTCTAGGTTCCAGTCTAAGGCTTGAATTGCGGCCACTAAGCCTTGGCCATCAGTATTATCGCCGTGCAATTTGCCATTCTGCATCCATAACGTATTCACCGCTTTCGCAATTTGAGCGCGTTCGGTTAACACGTCACACAAGGCAAAAGCTTGTTCTTTAAATGGTACGGTAACGTTCATACCACTTCCACCATTTGCAAAGAAACTACGCATACTCGGTTCAAAACCATCAAGAGGGGCAAGACGTTTTTGATAGTCGAGATCAACACCTGTTTTTTGAGCGAAAGCATGATGCAATTCAGGAGAGCGTGATTGTTCGATTGGGTTGCCAATTACTGCAAACTGTTTGGTCATTCTTATATCCAAAATTTTAAAATGGCATGAAGCAGTTAAAAACGTGTGCTGAATATTCAGCAGGCCTCACTATAAGCCAAATTGGAATAAGAAAAAATATTTGAATGAGGTTCAGAAAAGTGAAAATAAAAAAGGAGATTCTCTAGGGTGGAAGCCAAAGAATCTCCAAAAAGCAAAAAATTAAGCGACTTTTTCTTTTAAATTTAACCAGTCACGTGGTTTTAGGTAATAGTCAGTTAAACGTTTCTCTGGCGAGTCTTCATCCCATTCTGGGCGATACGACCAACCTGCAAGGTTAGGGAGGCTGACTAAAATAGATTCGATACGTCCACCTGTTTGTAAGCCAAACAATGTTCCACGGTCGTACACTAAGTTATATTCGACATATCTACCGCGACGGTAAATTTGGAACTCACGCTGAGCTTCGGTGTAAGGCTGTTCACGATGTTTTTCAAAAATTGGTAAAATGGCATTTAAATAACCATTGCCTACAGCTTGAATATATTTAAAGCAAGTTTCGAAATCCCAGCCATTGAGATCATCAAAAAATAAACCACCAACACCACGTTGTTCATCACGATGTTTTAAATAGAAATAGTCATCACACCATTTTTTATGTTCAGCGTAGACATGGTCACCAAAAGGCTGACATAGGTCATGTGCAGCTTGATGCCAATCGATAACATCTTGCTCATCTGGATAAAAAGGCGTTAAGTCAAAACCACCGCCAAACCACCAAATCGGATCTTGTCCTTCAGGTTCTGCAACGAATAAACGTACATTGGCATGAGAAGTCGGAATATTCGGGTTTTTAGGGTGAATCACTAACGAAACTCCCAGTGCTTGAGCCTTAGCGCCAGCAATTTGAGGGTGTCTTTCTGTAGCGGAAGCGGGCAGTTTACTAATGTTGATGTGAGAGAACATCACACCACCTTTTTCAATCACTGTACCATTTTGCAGTACGCGTGAACGTCCACCACCACCTTCAGGACGTTCCCAATCATCAATAATAAATTCACTCGTACCGCCACCAGCTTTTTCTTGTTGTTCTAAACCAGCACATATACGGGCTTGTAAATCGAGGAGAAATTCGCGGACACGTTGAATATCTGTGGAAGTCGGATGTTGCATAATGACCCTCAAAGATGATTGAGATAGGAGATAGATACATCAAAACACAAAACCATAAAAAAAGTAAGGGATTTTTAAGAAATGTCTCAAAAATCCCTTGTGATTGCTTTCTTAATATTTATTTTTTTAAAAAATCATCTTTTTGGTAAAGGTGATCCATACGTTCACGTTTGGTTTTTAAATATTGCTCATTAAAAGGGTTGCGCCCAACCGTTAATGGAACACGGTCAACAACATTAATTCCTTGATCTTTGAGTGCCTGAATTTTCAAAGGATTATTGGTAATTAATTTAACTTCTTTTACTTCTAAATGATCGAGCATGATGCTACACATGTCGTAACGACGTGCATCGGCAGGTAAATTTAAAAGTAAATTAGCATCTACGGTGTCATGCCCCTGATCTTGTAAAGCATAGGCGCGAATTTTATTTGTAAGCCCAATACCACGACCTTCTTGACGTAAATATAAAATAACGCCTTGGCCTGCCTCGTTGATGAGCTTTTGAGTTGCCTGCAATTGAGGACCACAGTCGCATTTTAATGATGCAAAGGCATCACCTGTTAAACATTCTGAATGTACACGAACCAAAACAGGGCCTGTAGGGGGATTTTCTAACCCTTTAGAAAGTGCCACATGTTCTTCACCTGATACTGGATCTTGAAACACAGAAATATTGAATTCACCAAAAGCGGTCGGGAGTTTTGATGTTGCAATGAACTCTATAGGCACAGATTAACTCATCTTTTAACCGAAAACGGTTTAAAGTATAGCGTAATGCTGGGAGATTGGTCGAATTGTCATAATCATTTTGCACACTAAGGTTTTCTTTTTTGTATAAAGATGACGATAATAGTTGATAAATAGTCAGATTATTCAGGATAATCTGCCAACCATACCCATGATGTATGAGAGACTGCTTTGCATGACCTCGTTCGCAAATGTGGCTGATTGAAGGTGACTTCATTCGATTGTATGATCGACCCATTTTGACCCAGCTTAGGATTTGCCAGGCTTATAAAGGCTTTGCCACATATGTTGTATACCGAAATTCCAACTCAACGCCCTGTTACGCCATTGTTAGATGCAATTGATCATCCTCAACAATTACGTCAGCTCGAGCATAGCCAATTGGTTCAAGTGGCTGATGAGTTGCGTCAATATATTTTATATGCAGCAGGCCAGAGTGGTGGCCATTTCGGTGCTAATCTCGGCGTGGTTGAGCTGACGGTTGCGCTGCATTATTGCTTTAATACACCAAATGACCGATTAGTTTGGGATGTAGGACATCAGGCCTATCCGCACAAAGTCCTGACAGGTCGTCGTGAACAAATGACGACGATTCGTTCTAAAAATGGTTTAGCAGCATTTCCAGCCAGAGAAGAATCAGTTTTTGATACATTCGGTGTAGGGCATTCATCAACAGCAATTTCAGCTGGTTTAGGAATGTCGTTAGCACGTCGTTATCAAAACGACCCATGTGAAGTGGTTTGTATTGTAGGTGATGGTGCAATGACAGCGGGTATGGCATTTGAAGCCATGAACGATGCTGTTGCACATAATGCCGATTTAATTGTTGTGCTCAATGACAATGACATGTCAATTTCGTGTAGTACAGGTGGGTTTGCTAAACATTTGGCTGCAATTTGGGAAAAAGGCCATTTAGTTAACGTTAATGAAGATGGCGAAGCGTATATACAGCCACATCCAAAATGGACTTATAACTCTCGTTTGCATCAATCAGCAACAGATGCGGCCGATAATTTATTTAAAGCAATTGGTTTTGATTACTTTGGTCCATTCGATGGCCATGACGTAAATCAACTGGCCCAAGTATTTAATGCTCTAAAGAAGCGTAAAGGCCCACGTTTAGTCCACGTCTATACTAAAAAAGGTAAAGGTTTCACTCCAGCAGAAGCGGATCCGATTACCTATCATGCAATTAGCAAAATTAATGCGACTTCAGCAGGTAAAACACCACCTAAATATTCTGATGTATTTGGCCAGTGGTTATGTGATGAGGCGGCGCAAGATGAACGTCTACTCGCGATCACACCTGCGATGTGTGAAGGCTCAGGCATGGTTCAGTTTGCTAAAGAATTTCCACAGAGATTCTTTGATGTTGCGATTGCTGAACAGCATGCTGTAACACTTGCAGCAGGAATGGCTTGTGAAGGCTTAAAACCTGTTGTTGCAATCTATTCGACGTTCTTGCAGCGTGGTTACGATCAGTTTATTCATGATGTTGCATTACAAAATCTTGATGTGACTTTCGGGATTGACCGTGCTGGTTTGGTTGGTGAAGATGGTCCAACTCATGCAGGTGCATATGATTATGCATACATGCGTACAGTTCCAAACATAGTCATTATGGCGCCAAAAGACGAAAATGAATGCCGTCAGATGCTTCATACAGCCTATGTCTATAATGGACCAGCGGCAGTACGTTACCCGCGTGGTGCAGGTGTAGGTGTTGAAATTCAGCAAGAGTTGACTGCTATTGAGTTAGGAAAAGCTGAAATCGTTGCTGAAATTAAATTTGCTTGTGATGAACAGATTACAATTTTGGCATTTGGTAGCCGCGTTATGGTTGCCATAGAAGCTGCTGAACAATTTGCACAAAAACATGATGTGGGTGTGCGTGTTGTAAATATGCGTTTTGTGAAACCACTTGATGAAAAAATTATTCGTGATTTGGCTGAGCACACACATTTATTTGTCACTGTTGAAGAGCATGCGGTTATGGGTGGTGCGGGAAGTGCGGTAAATGAGTTCATGGCTCAAGAACAAATTGTGAAACCTATCATTAATTTAGGCTTGCCAGATTTGTTCTTACAACAGGCTTCACACGGACAAATGTTGCAAGACTGTGGTCTAGACGCTAAGGGTATTTTGAGCTCAATTGAGAAAGTTTGGCTCAAGTTAAATCAGGTCGTTTAACCCTCAATAAAATTTTTGAAACATTTTCCCCCTAAAAGCGCATATATTTGCTAAAATATTTGCGCTTTTATGCATTATTCTTTGTCAAAATCTTCAAATTTGTCTAGTGGGTGTTCAATGGAACCTATGGTGGTTATGGCTGCGCGTGCGGCTCAAACAGTTGGTCAAGAGCTTTTAAAAGCGCATCAAAATCGTCATAAACTCGATTTACAAGTTGAAGAGAAAGGCATTGATGGCCCAGTAACGCGTGTAGATCGTTATTTAGAACAGTTAGCGATTGATACGTTACGTAAAAGTTATAAAAACCATAGCTTCTTAGGTGAAGAGTTTGGTTTACAAGAAGGTAAAGGCCATGATGCAGAGTGGTGCTGGGTAATTGACCCGCTTGATGGCACACAAAACTTTATTAATGGTTTCCCTCATTTCTGTATTTCAATTGCAGTTCAGCATAAAGGCGTTACTCAACACGGCGTAATCTACGATCCAGTACGTGATGAGTTATTCTCTGCTAGTCGTGGTCGCGGTGCAGTTATGAATCAACGCCGTATTCGTGTAAATGTAAAAGATAGTTTAGAAAATACATTCTTAGCAGTAGGCCATCCTTACCGCGCTAAACGTGCTGGCGAAATCGTATCTTATGCAGAGCAGCATTTCGCATCATTACTAGCTGTTACTGAAGCAGGCGCACAAATCCGTCGTGGTGGTTCAGCTGCTCTAGATTTAGCGTATGTAGCTGCAGGTCGTTTCGATGGCTTCTTTGAGCTTGGTTTAAAGCCATGGGATATCGCTGCGGGTGAACTTATTCTTAAAGAAGCGGGCGGTGTAGTTGTTGATGCACGTGGTGGTAATAATTCACTTGAAAATGGTCAAGTACTCGCATGTTCGCTTAAATTGCTAAAACCTTTAATGCAAACAGTTGTTCCAGCTTGGGATAAAGCTGCAAAATAATTTGGTTTATTATTAATAAAACCCTCTGCAATCAGAGGGTTTTATGTTTTAAATAAGGATTAAAATTAAGTTAATTCAAGAAATATGCATAAAGTTGATTAAAAAAGGTGACTTTTAAATTATTTCTGCTATAATCCGCCAACGCACTTAAATTTCCGTTCATTACCTGAACATTCTGTTCTATTCATTGTAAGCGCACGCTGTCCATAGAGAGGACCATTACTTGCGCCCCAATCGCTCAGCGATTCTTCAGGTTCGGCCGTAATCAAGCGTGCGTTTAGTCCACATCGTCGTTACTCGGATTGCTGCTGAAAAAATGTTTCAGCTAACTTTGCTTTGCCGCTTTTTGCCGATGTCTATTTTTTTGTATTTATTAAAAATGGAGCACCCACAAGGGTGAAACTCTCTATGAGCAAAACTTTTGCCGAATTTTCTTTGCATGAAACCTTACAACAAGCGCTTGAAGGTTTAGGTTTTACTGCCCCGACTCCTGTGCAAGAACAAGCAATTCCTGCTGCTTTAGAAGGTAAAGACCTTCTTGTATCAAGCCAAACTGGCTCTGGTAAAACTGCTGCATTCTTACTCCCAACATTAAATGCTTTAGCTGGTCAAGAGACTGTTGTACCGTTCAAAGACCGTATGAAAGCAGTAACTCAACCGAATATCTTGGTAATTTCACCAACTCGTGAATTGGCTCAGCAAGTAAGTCAAGATGCAATTGCATTTGTACGTCACATGAAAGGTGTTCGTATTGCTGCCATTATGGGTGGTATGCCATTTGCAAAACAAATTCAACAATTAAAAGGCGCGCAAGTTGTTGTTGCAACACCTGGTCGTTTACTTGACTTGGTAAATCGTCGTCAAATTAAATTAGATCAAGTAGATGCTTTAATCGTTGATGAAGCGGACCGTATGCTTGACCTAGGTTTCTCTGAAGACTTAGAAGCAATTAGCGAATTAGCGGCTAACCGTAAACAAACATTAATGTTCTCTGCAACATTTGCTGACCGTATTATTCGTCTTGCATCATGCATGATGAAAGATCCTATGCGTATTGCAATTGAAACAGGTCATTCAACCAATACTGATATTACACAAACATTGCATTGGACGGATGGCTTCGAACATAAGAAAAAATTACTTACCCATTGGTTAAGTGATGAAAACTTAGATCAAGCTGTTGTTTTTGCTAGTACGCAAGAAGATACAGATATGTTGGCAGAAGAACTTGCTGAAGCAGGTCATTCTGTAGTTGCACTTCATGGTGCAATGCCACAAACAGTTCGTAACCGTCGTTTACGTAGTATTCGTGAAGGTCGTGCAAAAATCTTAGTTGCAACTGACGTTGCTGCTCGTGGTCTTGACGTTCCGACTATTTCTCACGTAATTAACTTCGGTCTTCCGATGAAGCATGAAGATTATGTACACCGTATTGGTCGTACTGGTCGTGCTGGTCGTACTGGTCAAGCAATTACTTTAGCGACTTATCGTGAACGCGGTAAGATTCGTGCACTTGAAGAATATTTAGAAGCGCGTTTAAGTGTTTCTGAAATTGAAGGCTTAGAGCCATCTCCACCTCCTGCTCGTTCAGGTCGTGATGGCGGTGGTCGTGGTCGTGGCGGTAATGGCGGTAGCCGTGATGGTCGTCGTGGTGGCGGCGGTTTCGGTGGCGGTCGTCGTTTTGAAGGCGAAAGCAACTTCAAACGCCGTGAAGGTGGTCGTGATGACCGTCCACGTCGTAGCTTCGATGATAAACCACGTGGTGAGCGTCCAGCATTTGGTGGTGAAGATCGTCCACGTCGCGAGTTCAATTCAGACCGTCCACGTCGTGAAGGTGGTTTTGAAGATCGTCCACGTCGTGAGTTCGGTTCAGATCGTCCGCGTCGTGAAGGTGGTTTCAATGATAAACCGCGTTTTGACTCGAATGATGACAACCGTGGTAATCGCGTAGATTATAAACCACGTCGTGAAAGTGGTTTTGGTGATCGTCCAAAACGTAGCTTCGGTGGTGAAGATCGTCCACGTCGTAGTTTTGATGACAAACCACGTGGCGAGCGTCCAGCGTTTGGTGGTGAAGATCGTCCACGTCGTAGTTTTGATGACAAACCACGTGGTGAACGTCCAGCGTTCGGTGGTGAAGATCGTCCGCGTCGCGAGTTCAACTCAGATCGTCCACGTCGTGAAGGCGGCTTCAGCGATAAGCCACGTGGTGAACGTCCAGCGTTTGGTGAAGATCGTCCAAAACGTAGCTTTGGTGGTGAAGATCGTCCGCGTCGTAGTTTTGATGACAAACCGCCGCGTCGTAAATTCGACCGCTAATCAAAATTTAGTTTGAAAAAAAGGCCAGTAAAAATACTGGCCTTTTTTATTTTTCAGTTTTGTTATAAACTAACAAAATGTGAATTGGTTCAATTTTTTATTAAATAATGCGTAAAAGTAAGCGAAAAGAGACAATAATGGCACAGTTGAAGAACCTTCTGGTTCAGCATGGGTTGCCTTATCTTTTTATTGCACTCGTTTTGTGCAATGGGGTTTACTTCGCCTACGCTTTTGTAAATGGAAGTTCTGTTGAGCAATTCCAAGCTTCTGAATTGACCTCTTTTTACGAACATACTTCTTCGACTTCTCTCAAGTAAGTTAGCTTTGCTTTTGTCAAAATTACAACAAGTTTGCTAATTTTCAGTGTTATAGTATGCGTGCATAAAAGTGCAGGAACGATTGCCATTATGAATAATAAAACTCCTCTCTCGACTCAACCGCTTATTGAAGTGAAGAACTTGAGTTTTAATCGAGGGGAACGCGTCATTTATGACAATATTAGTTTAAATATACGTCGAGGCCAGATTACGGCCATTATGGGACCTTCTGGTACAGGTAAAACAACTTTATTACGTCTGATTGGTGGACAGTTAGTTCCAGATCAGGGGGAAGTTTTACTCGACGCTAAAGATATTGCCAAAATGTCTCGTCAGGAACTTTTTTCCGCTCGTGCACGTATGGGAATGTTATTTCAGAGTGGAGCTCTATTTACGGATATGTCCGTTTATGAAAATGTGGCGTTTCCAATCCGAGCGCACACAAAGCTTCCTGAAAATCTCATTGCTGAACTGGTTGCATTAAAACTTGAATCGGTGGGTCTACGTGGTTCTGAACAATTAATGCCGACAGAACTTTCAGGTGGTATGAATCGTCGTGTAGCATTGGCTCGCGCGATTGCACTTGATCCCGATTTGATCATGTACGATGAACCTTTTGCTGGTCAAGACCCAATTGTGAAAGGTGTTTTGACACGTTTAATTCGTTCACTACGTGAAGCGTTAGATTTAACAACAATTATTGTTTCGCATGATGTTGCAGAAACATTATCGATTGCTGACTACATCTATGTGGTAGCTGAAGGAAAAATTCAGGGAGAGGGTACACCTGAAGAGTTGCAAAAACATGCTTCTCCATTTGTACACCAATTCTTAACAGGTTCGGCAGAAGGACCAGTTGAATACCAGTTTAGTCATCTAGCTTATTTAAATAACGAGGTTCGTCCATGAATACGATTGCCTGGTTAGGTAGACTCGTTATTGAGCGGATTCGAGGCATTGGTGCTGCGGCACATATGCTCTTGCAGATTATTTTTTCACTTCCTAGCAAGGGTGGTTTTGGTCGTTTTGGTTACCAAATGCACCGCGTAGGTGTGATGTCCTTACTTATTATTACCGTTTCTGGTTTGTTTATTGGTGCGGTTCTTGGCTTGCAGATGTATAGCATTTTGGTCACTTTCGGTGCTGAGTCAATGTTGGGTACAGCGATTTCGTTAACCCTACTCCGTGAGCTTGCTTCTGTGGTTGCTGCATTGCTATTTGCAGGACGAGCAGGTTCTGCATTGACTGCCGAAATTGGTTCAATGAAGCAAAGCGAACAGCTTGCCAGTATGGAAATGATCGGGGTTGACCCTTTAAAGCAAATCGTATCACCACGTCTTTGGGCTGGTATTGTCAGTTTGCCAATGTTAACTGTGATATTTGCCGCCATTGGGATTATTGGTGGCAAGATGGTCGGTGTTGACTTTTTAGGTGCTGATGAAGGCTCCTTCTGGAGTGGCATGCAAAATACAGTGCGTTTCGGGCATGACATTATCAATGGCACGATTATTAAAAGTATTGTTTTTGCTTTGATTTGTACATGGGTCGCTGTTTATCAAGGCTATGCTTGTGATCCGACACCAGAAGGCATTGCAACGGCAATGACCCGGACGGTTGTGTATTCTTCATTATGTGTTTTAGGTTTTGATTTCGTGTTGACTGCGGTCATGTTCGGAGGGATTTAATGAAATCACGTAGTAGTGAACTGGCCGTTGGTATCTTTGTTATTATCTTCGGTATTGCATTGTTTTTCTTAGCAATGAAAGTTAGTGGGCTTGTTGGTACTAACTTAAGTGATAGTTATACCATGAAGGCTCAATTTGATAACGTCAATGGGCTAAAGCCACGTGCTAAAGTAACAATGAGTGGGGTTACAATTGGTCGTGTTGATTCAATTACGCTTGATCCGGTTACGCGTTTGGCTACCGTAACATTTGGTTTAGATGGAAAATTGACAAGTTTCAATCCTGAACAATTAAAAGAAGTTCAGAAGAATGCGCTGGAAGAGTTGCGTTATAGCTCAGATTATACTCAGGCTTCTCCAGAGCAACAAAAAGCAATGGAACAGCAACTGACCAGTAACATGACCTCCATCACAAGTATTGATGAAGATGCTTATATAATGGTAGCAACCAATGGTTTGTTGGGTGAAAAATATTTGAAAGTTGTACCTGGTGGTGGTGTGAACTACTTGAAACGAGGTGACACGATTTCAAACACTCAAGGAACTATGGATTTAGAAGATTTAATTAGTAAATTTATTACTGGTGGTGGGGCTGGTAAAGTTGCTGCCGGTTCAGGCTCAACAGAAGCGAGTGCTCCTGCAAGCACTGATAAAGATAGTGCACAAGCCTCATTTGTTGAGTAAAAGATTATTTGAAGGAGTGGTTCCTGGTGAATACGTTGTTTAAACAAACCCTGACAGCAAGTCTTTTGTCTACCATGATTGTGGGTACAGCATTTGCTGCACCTTCAGAAGCACCACCTGATTTTATCAAGCGTGTTGCTGATGGTTTGATTACTCGTTTGAAAGCTGATCATGCAAAATTGCAAAATAATCCAGCATTAGTGAAGAGTATCGTACGTCAGAATTTAGACCCGTATGTTGATTCACAAGCATTTACTCGTATTGTAATGGGTACTTATGCAACAAATCAGTATAGTACAGCGGCACAGCGTGCTCAGTTCGAAACTAACTTCCGTAATACTTTAATTGAAAATTACGGTAGTGCATTTGCTAAATATACGAACCAAAGCTATACCATGCGCCCTTACAAGGCAACTGCGGGTAAAAACCCAGTAGTGACATTGGACTTCAGTCATAACGGCGACAAAATTCCAGTATCTTTCCAGTTAGCTGATAAAGGTACACAGTGGAAAATCCGTAATATCAATGTTTCTGGCATTGATTTGGGATTACAGTTCCGTAATCAGTTTGCTGCAACAGTGAAACGTAATGGTGGCGATTTGAATAAAGCAATTGCAACCTTCCAACCGGATGCGGATGCTGCTGTTAATCAGAACAAACAAAAATAGTAGGTGAAGAGTGGTTCAGTATCTCAACCAACAATTGGTTGTTTCGGGAAAAATTGATTTTGAAAATGCGGAACAACAGTATCAAGCAGGTTTAGCTATCATCAAGAAGCAGCAAAGCTTTCCTCTGGTGGTAGATTTAACAGAGCTTGAGCATGGTAGTACCTTGGCATTGGCTGTTTTAGTTCAATGGTTGCGAGTGACTCCACAAAAAGCTGGTTTGCATTTTAAAAATGTACCCGAAAAAATGCTGAAGATCATTCAAGCCTGCCATTTGCAGGAAGATCTACATTTGATCTGATGTTCTAGATGTAAAAAAGCACCTATATTTAGGTGCTTTTTTATGCTTTGGACTAGCATTTTATTACAAAGCTTAAATCCATTTTTTCCAGCGGAAATAAATAATAGGGCCAATAAAGAAACCGATAATAATCAGTAAAACGATGATGAAACTAGTCGTACCATGGGCAAAAGGAAGTACATCTGTGTTCATCCCATAGATGCTGGCAATAAGCATCGGAGGAGCTAACATACTTGGTAAGATCGAGAATCGACGGATCGTGTCATTCTGTTCGGTATTAATGAATCCAGACGTTGTATCAAGCAAGAATCGTACTTTTTGGAATAAGAAAGCATCATGTTCTACGAGTGAGCGGACATCTTCACTCAATTCTCGAATATCAGCATCGTAAATATGACTGCCTAATGCTCGAGGACGTGATAAAAAAGTAAGTACACGTCGTAAATCAATTAAACAGAGCTGAGCTTTTCCTAGCATGTCTTCTTGTTGAGCTAGGCGCGTAATCATGTCATCTAGATCTAGAATTTGTTCACGTTGGTGATTGTTAAGAACCTCTGTCGAGTATTTTTCTAAATCTTTGTGGATATCTTCTAAGATATCCGCAAGCTCATCGAGCTTTGCTTCAAGAAGACCTAATAAAATCCATGTTGGATCTTTATAGTCCATGTCGTAGTCATTTCGGCGAGCACGCGCACGAAAGGCACGAAACGCAACTAATTTTTCTCCCCGCATCGTAAAGAGACGGTCTTTATGTAAAATAAATGCGACCGTTTGTACCATCGCTAAAATGTGTGATGAATCTTCTGCATCACCATCCACTTGATAGTTTTTATTTTTCGTTAAAAAATAAGTACTGATATGCAAAATACCATCATCATCACGGTAGAATCGTGCTGAGGATGAAATATCTTCAAGCGATTTTAGTGTGGGTAAATTTTGGTCATAGGCATCTAGTACCCATTGTTGCTCTTCTTGCGAGGGTGCAATAAGATCAAGCCAGACTAATTCGGGATGTAGATCAAATCCACCATTGATGGTGGCATCTTCCAGACTTCCGCGTTCTGTGGCATAAAAGGCTTCAAGCATGTGTCTTTTTTCCTCACGCAGTCTGATGGAAATGGATGGGTGTATTTTAGACAAGGATTTGCCGAAAAACACTTGCCAATACGCTATTTTGCAAAAAAAAACTCTATCGATAGTTTAGTTTGTCAGCATGACAGTTCAATAAAACGGTTTTTTACACTATGAATTCAATTTGTATTTTCTGTGGTTCATCTCTTGGTTCAAACCCAATTTTCCAACAAATTGCCAAAATTACAGGTGAGGCTATTGCAAAACAAGGTAAGACCTTGGTTTATGGCGGCGGTCGCTCAGGCTTAATGGGCGTTGTCGCTGATAGTGCCTTGCAGGCAGGTGGACAAGTCATTGGCGTGATTCCTCGTGCTTTGGTCGATCGTGAGTTAGCTCATCCGGGCTTAACCAAATTATATGTGGTCGAAAATATGCATGAGCGCAAAACCAAAATGGCGGATCTCTCCGATGGTTTTATTGCTTTACCTGGCGGTGCGGGTACATTGGAAGAAATCTTTGAACAATGGACGTGGGCGCAATTAGGTATTCATCAAAAGCCATGTGCTTTCTTAAATGTAGCTGGCTTTTATGAAGATTTACTTAAAATGATTCAAGGAACGGTAGATAATGGATTTAGCCAAGCACGTTTCGTTGATAAATTGATCGCATCAGACAAAATCGAAGATATTCTTCAACAATTTGAACAATATCAGGCTCCTGCTCCCAAATGGGCAAATGCTGATGTACAGCCATAAAGAGGTTAAATAGGTGAAAACAATTACGGTCGCTGCTGCAGTGATCTTGAACGAGCAAAATCAGTTGTTGCTCGTAAGAAAGCGTAATACCCATGCTTTTATGCAAGTGGGTGGTAAGCTGGAGCCTAATGAGCCGCCAGAGATTACAATGCAGCGAGAAATTTTAGAAGAAGTTGGAAGTTCTTGTGTAATTGAGCAATTTCTTGGTCGTTTTGAAACAGCAGCGGCGAATGAACCTGATCATATTCTGGTCAGTCATTTATATCTGGTTCAACTCGATCAGGCTCCTAAAATTGCTGCCGAAATTGCAGAAATGAAATGGGTTGATTTAAATGATTCAGAAACACACCTTGCACCATTAACCCGTGAAATTGTTATTCCTTGGTGTGAGCAGCATTTATCTACAGTTTAATCATTTTAACTGGTCAGAGTTGCCGCTAGACAAGCGGCATAGATAGATGTGCAGCCTAATTGTTTAAGTGCTTGACTGAGCGCATGAATAGAGCTTCCAGTGGTTATTACATCATCAATAATAAGAACACGGCGATAACGCCGTTTTTCTTGACTAAGCGCAATAAATTGTTGCTCAATGTTCTCAAAGCGTTCCAGTCGAGAAAGCCCTTTTTGCGAATGTTCAGCAAGACGTTGTACTGGCTGCCAAACAGGTATTTTTAATTGTTTGCTTAAGATGTTTGCAAGTAACAATGACTGATTAAAACCACGTTCGATTAAACGTTGATTTGAAATAGGCATAGGTACGATAGCTTGTATCTTGGGAAATTTGAGTTGTTGTAAAATTTCACCTAACAAAATTTCATAATGTAATTTTTGTTCATATTTAAACTGCTGAATGATCCGGCTAACTGGATAAGCATAATCACAGGCCACAAGAACTGATTGATCATTGCGTTGAATTGTTTGTTTAAGCCAAGGTAATTGCTTCCAACAGTCCTTACAGAGCGAATGTTTTTCACGTACATCTGACTCACATAACAAGCAAGGTGAGAGTAATTGAATAAGATGCTGTGGGTTTAAGAAACTAAACATACGCGTAGCGAGGCGCTTCTGGAAGCCAACGTTTTAGTAACGCATCTGCTTGTTCTGGATAATCTTTTAAGACTTGCTGAGCTACATAGTGAGCTTGACTGAGTAAGTGGTCATCTCGCTCTAAACGAGCAACTCTAAACCCCATATCCCCAGTTTGTTTCGTACCTAGTAATTCACCCGGTCCGCGTAACTCAAGATCTTTTTCTGCGATCACAAAGCCATCATTACTTTCTCTTAAAATAGAAAGTCTCTCTTGCCCATTTTGAGAAAGAGGCGTTTTATATAAAAGTACACAAAAGCTGGCTTGAGCGCCTCGACCTACGCGACCCCGTAATTGGTGTAGCTGAGAAAGTCCTAAACGTTCGGCATTTTCAATGACCATAATAGAAGAGTTGGGAACATCGACACCAACTTCAATGACAGTGGTTGCAATAAGAAGCTGTAACTCATTATTTTTGAACGCTTGCATGACCGACTGTTTTTCGTCAGCTTTCATTTTGCCATGCACTAAGCCAATATTAAGCTCAGGAAAGCGTTCCTTCATTTCTTGATAGGTAGCTTCGGCGGCTTGAGCATCTAAAGTTTCAGACTGCTCAACCAGTGTACATACCCAATATGCCTGTTTCCCATCTCTACAATTAGAAGCAATTCGTTGAAGTACTTCTTCGCGACGATCAAGTGGAATCGTAACGGTTTGAATTGGAGTACGGCCTGGTGGTAATTCATCAATAATTGATGTGTCTAAGTCTCCATAGGCACTCATTGCTAGTGTTCTTGGGATAGGAGTGGCTGTCATGACGAGTTGGTGCGGGGTGAATTGCTCAGCACCTTTATTACGTAAAGCTAAGCGTTGATCCACACCAAAACGATGTTGTTCATCAATGATTACTAGCCCTAATTTAGCGAAGCCAACATTGTCTTGAAATAAGGCATGTGTACCAACAATAAGTTCCGCGTGGCCTTCTTTAATCTGTTGTTCTGCTTGGGCACGGGCTTTACCTTTTTGTTTGCCAGATAGCCACGCAACTGTAATGCCTAATGGTTCAAACCAACGTTTAAAATTCAAATAGTGCTGTTCTGCAAGAATCTCAGTCGGGGCCATTAATGCAACTTGCCAATCCGCTTCTAAAGCATGGCAAGCTGCTACAGCAGCAACTAAGGTCTTTCCGGCACCTACGTCACCTTGTACTAGGCGCAGCATAGGTTGTTGTTGTTTTAAGTCATTTAGAATTTCTTTAGATACACGTTTTTGTGCATTGGTCATTTGAAAAGGTAAAGCTTCTAAAAGCTTTTTAGCTAATATTTTACTACTTGAGAAAGCAGGGGATGCAATTTGACGAATATAAGCACGGCGATTAAGTAAACTAATTTGGTGTGCAACCAGTTCTTCAAAAATAAGTCGCTGTTGGGCTGGGTGTGAACCTTGGGCCAACTGGAGCATATTGGCATCAACAGGTGGCTCATGAATGTAATACAAAGCCTCTTTAAGCGCATAGCCATTAGTATATTTTTTTGGGAGAAGCTCTGGTAAGGCATCACTATGATGCTTTAAAGCTTGTTTTACATATTCACGCAGTTTGGGTTGAGTTAGCCCATCAGTACTTGGGTAAATTGCTGTAAGCTGAGTTTTTGGTAGAGGTGTATGTTCATGAATAAGCTGAATTTCAGGATGATACATCTCAAGCCCGCGAGCGCCGACGCGAACTTCACCAAAAATACGTAAGCGATGACCCGGTTTTATTTTGTCAGTCAGGTTTTTATAAATATGATAAAAGCGTAAGGTGATTTTACCGAATTCATCTTGAACCAAGGCGGCCATAGATTTTCTTTTTCCCGGAGGAAAATCAATTGATCTGACTTCACCTTCAAGTAAATAGCTACGCCCAACCACAAGTTGATTCATTGCAATAACCGTACTGCGGTCTTCATAATCACGTGGCAGATGAAACAGTAAATCATCTGTGGTAAAAATATTTAGTTTTTCGAGTAGGGCTGCTGAAGCCGATCCAACGCCTTGTAACTGATGGACTGAAGTCATGTCCCCTCAACGAGTTTTCTATGCATATATTATTTATCGGTTATGGTAAAACATCTCAGCGTGTTGCTAAACAACTATTTGAGAAAGAACATCAAATTACCACAATCAGCCGTAGTGTAAAAACGGATAGTTACGCAACACATCTTGTTCAAGATATCTTTAAACTTGATTTAAGTAAAATTGAACCTGTGGATGTGGTATATATTTTACTTTCTCCAAACGAGAGTACGGTTGAGGGCTACCAACATACTTATGTCGATAGTATTGAACCGATTCGAGATGCATTAAAAATACATCCAGTAAAAAAAATAATCGTAGTGTCGTCTACACGGGTATATGGTGAAAATGCAGGGGAGATCATTGATGATTTTAGTGAAATTAAGCCAAATGATGCACAAGGCCATATATTGCGTACTATGGAACGCCTTTGGCAAAAACACTATCCAGCACAATGTGTAATTGTTCGCCCAACTGGGATTTACGGAACCTCAGTTGCCCGTTTAAAGAAGATGGCTGAAAATAGTCAAAGTTATCCAAATATACATTATAGCAATCGAATACATATTGATGATTTAGCAAAGTTTTTGGCTTTTATTGCGGACTATGAAAATCATCAAGCCAGCTATATTGTGACTAATAACCAACCATTGCCTTTGCATGAAGTTATCGTGTGGTTCCAAAAACAATTGGGATTGCCAGAGTTAACATTAGAATCAAACCAAATCTCAGGTAAACGAATTTATGCGAAATATTTGCCTGAAACGGGTTTTCGATTAGAGTATCCAATTTGCTTTAATGACTATTTATTATGTTTAAATGTTCATAGCACTAAATAAAATTTTGATTAAACTTTAAATAAGAACAGAAATACCTGATGAGGCAGTCAAATTGCCGATAAAGATAAAAAGTTTGAAAGTGAAAAGAATTTGTTTAGCTCTTATTTTGAGCGTAACAGCTGTTGCGAGTTGGGCCGAGGATCAGGTGTGGTGTGCATATGATCCGATTGGTTCCCAAGGGGATATTACACGTCGTTTAAATGACATTCGATTATATGCTCAGCAATATCAAGTCAAATTTAAAGTGGTGACCTATCAAAAAGAACAACAGGCCATACAAGCTTTTGATGATGGTAAATGTTCAGGTTTAGCGGCATCTAATTTTAATACTTATCGCTATAACCAGTTTATGGGAAGTACCGCAGGGATTGGGCTTATTCCTAATAATCGTACTGCTAAAAGCTTATTACAGCTTTTGAATCATCCAACAGTCGAAAAAAGATTAATTTCTAAGGATTATGAGGCAGTAGGAATGATTCCTGTTGGCACGGCCTATATGGTCCTAAAAAATAAAAAAATCTCTAGAGTTGCTCAATTAAGAAATCAACGTATTGGTGTGTTACCAAATAATCCACCACAACAAGCATTGGTACGAAGTGTAGGTGCTCAGCCAGTTTACGTTGATTTATCTAATGCGATTGTGCAGTTTAAGCAAGATAAAATCGATATTGTTCCAGCTCCCATATATGGACTATTACCATATAACTTACAAAAGGAGTTTGGACCAGATGTTCAAGTCATTAACTTTCCTTTAGCATATTTTGGCGTTAATTTAATTATTAAGCCGCAAGCTTATCCTGCTAATTTTGGTCGAAAAATACGAGGATGGTTTGTTCAAAATAGCCAATTGCTGACTAACCGTGCAACTCAGTGGGAAAATCATTTACCTGCCTATTACTGGGTAGACGTTTCTTTTTATGAAAGGCAGAGCTACGACGTGATGGTTGCCAAAATACGTAATCAGTACGTGCTTTCAGGTTATTACGATGCTTATTTTGTTCAACTTATGAAGCGTTTACGTTGTATGGATGATCCACGCTATTTTGAATGCCCAATTCGCTAATAAAATAAAAGGCAACCGAAGTTGCCTTTTATTTTGACTCAAAATTTTAAGATTTTTTACGTTTTAAACGTCGTTTTGCTTGTTGAGATGCCATCGCTTCAAGCGCATCTTTTAATTCTTCGTCAGTAAAGGTCGTGATGTGCTGCAACATTTGTAAGGTTACTTCATCAAGAACCAACTGTGCGCCAGCAGCCATTTGACGGAAATTGTCATCAAACTCGATTTGGCCTTGGTCGTTTGTACGAATGTAATTTTGCTGTGTAAGAACTTTTAAGAAGCTTTGGAATAAAGCTTTGTCGAAGAACTCTGGCGAATTAAATTCATATAGAACTGACAAACGTTGTCCGAGTAAATGACTTAATTCTTCAACCTGTTTAGCAGAAATATTACCCGAACCACGTTGAGTAATGAGCGCAAGCGTCATGTAGTAACGCTCAAGACTTTGCTTAACAGGCGTAGCTAAAACAACAAGCTGATTATGCTCTTCAGTGTTTGGTGCAGAGCTAATTAAATTACCTTCATCATCTTGCTGAATAAGGTTTGATTGAACCAATGCATTTGCATATTGCTCAATTTGTTCTTTAAGTTCGCTACTCTTCCATTTAAGGAATAACTCTGCTTTCAAGAATGGATACAGGGTGTAGATCACATTGGTTAAATCTGAACGGCTGATTTTTCCATTGTGTTCAACAAGTGATGCAACCAATGAAGGTAAAACAAAGGCATGCAAAATGTTATTACGGAAATAGGTCAGAAGTACCGCTTGGTTATCTTCAATCGCAATAATATCGCCGAGCGCATGCTGAACTCGTTTAATGAGCTTAAGCTTTAAACCATACGCAATAATTTCTTTACCAGAAAGCGGCGTTACTTCCATACGTTGGTCATATGGGAAGTTCGACGCTAGATTGCGGTAAGCTTCAAGCTGCTTAATACAAATTTCTTCATCAAGCGTATGCTTTGGAGTTGCAAGCAAAATAATAGAAAGTAAAGAGACAGGGTTAATCACCACAGCTCGGTTAATGTTTTCTAAAATTGCATGTGCAGAGCTATTTACGGCATCTGAAACCGCTTGAGGAATTGGGTCGTCATTTTTCTCGATAAAAACATTTTCTGCATTATGTTGCTTGAGCAGGTCATCAAGAAAAACAGGTTCACCAAAGTTCACGTGGACTTTACCGAAAATACGTTCAATTTTTCGTAAGGTTTTCACAATACCAAAAATTGATTCAGCTTCTTTCGGTTTACCTTGCATTTCGCCTACGTAGGTCGAGCCTTCCATTAGGCGTTCATAACCAATGTAGGTTGGTACAAATACAATTGGCTTTGTACGGCCACGTAAATGACTATGAACCGTCATAGCAAGCATGCCAGTCTTAGGTGGTAATAGGCGTCCTGTGCGCGAACGTCCACCTTCAATAAAGTATTCAAGTGGCGTGTTACGTGACAAAATACTATATAAATATTCTTTGAATACGGTTGTATAAAGCCCATTGCCGCGGAAAGAGCGGCGAATAAAGAAGGCACCACCACCACGTAAAAGCTGACCAACGAAAGGCAAGTTTAGGTTATCACCCGCAGCAATATACGGAACCATAAGGCCACGTCTATAAATCACATAAGACAATAATAAGTAGTCAATATGGCTGCGGTGGCAAGGTGTGTAAACCACTTCATAATCTTTTGCCAGTTCACGAACGGTACTGAAGTTATGCACATCTACGCCGTCATAAAGCTGGGTCCATAAGCGCGTTAAAGCGAGATCGGCAAAGCGGACTGCTGAATGTGAATAATCTGATACGATTTCATTGACATAACCAATCGCGCGACGCTCAGCTTCGAGCATACTAACTTTCCCGCGAATACTTTCACGGCGGATTGCTTCTTGAACATCACGAGATTTGACAACCGACTGCATGACATTACGGCGATCCGATAAATCGGGACCTAAGACCACTTCACGCTGACGATCTAAGTAATCATTTAACGTACTTACAATATAAGTGGCTGGTGAAAGGTTCGGATAATGCTGTTGAGCATATTCAACCAATTCACGTAGCGATTGTGGTTCATGAAACTCTAAATAAGATTGGCGACCATGTAAGCCAATGTTGACCAATTGCTTAACGGTGCTTGGTGTAGCCCATGTATCTGAAAATAAAAGCTTAAACCAAGAGTCTTCTTTATCTGGAGAACGACCCCATAAAACGGTAACTGGAACAAGCTCTATATCAAGTTCAGGATTTTCTTGTAAGACTTCAATCAGTTTTAGTAAGCGTGGTGGAAAAGCATGGGGAGGAGGATTCAGTAAATTATTTTCATCATTGTGCTGTAAAAATAAAACTGATGCTTTTTCCTGATGAGTGCCAACAACTAATGGGTCTAACGCAGGTTTTAAATTTAAACGACGCGTTTCTCCATCAACCACCAAAGCATTGCTTCGAGAGTGGTTTTGTAAGACATAGCACACCACTTTTTGGCGCTCAGTCTTTGCTTCTGCTTCTATTGTTTCTGATACTGGTTCAGTAGGAACTTCCCCAAGAACATGTGGTGTTACCACGAGGTCAAGTAGTTTACTCGAAAGCCGACGATACATTTGACCAAACCCACTCTTGGACATAAGAACTCCTACTTCTTAAAGACAAATCCCAGCACCAAATGCGGAGGGTAATTATTTTGAGGCATTTATTAAAAAAAACAATATGCTACTTTCTTATAAATTATAATGCTTTTGGCATATTTTATCGTTAAAAATCGTATTTTTAGCTGTTATATGAGCAATGTTCATCAGAAGTTGACTGATTGTTCCATGTTCAAATAGTTTTTTATGGCACAATAGATTCTACACATCTGTCCTTTAATACGATTTTTTACCTGAAATATGAAGGTATCTCTCATGAATGCGTTAACCCAAGAACTAGTCGAGCTTCTCACTTTAGAAAAGCTAGAAGAAAATATTTACCGTGGCATGAGCCGTAATCTTGTCGGTAAACGTGTCTTTGGTGGACAGGTTTTGGGTCAGGCTTTACGTGCAGCATCTTATACAACGGATCGCCCAGCGCATTCTTTACATGCTTACTTTTTATATGGTGGCGATATTAATGCTCCAATTATCTATGAAGTAGACCGTTTACGGGATGGAAAAAGCTTTGTAAGTCGTCAAGTTCGTGCGATTCAGCATGGGCGAGTTATATTTTCAGCAATGGTGTCTTTTGCCAATCCAGAAGAAGGCTTGAACTATCAACATCAAGAACCTGAGTATCCTGCACCGGAAACACTTAAATCTGAAAATGAGCTAAAACAGGGTATTTTAAACTTTGTACCTGAAAATGTTCGTGCTAGTTTCATGCGTGAGCGTCATGTAGAAATTCGCCCAATTGATCCAGTCAATCCATTTCAGCCACAACCTGAAGCTCCCTATAATGCGCACTATATTCGTACCCATGATCGTATTCCAAAACAATTAGATGATATTGCCTTGCATCAAGCAATTGTTGCCTTTTATTCAGACTTTACCTTAATGACAACAGCTTTAAGACCGCATGGCTTGAGTTATATTTCTCCAAGTTTGCAATGTGCAAGTATTGATCATGCAATTTATTTCCACCGTCCATTGCGCGCAGATGAGTGGATGCTTTATGACATGGAAGCCACAGTGAGTGCGGCTTCAAGAGGTCTTAATTTTGGTCGTATGTGGCAAAATGGCCAACTTGTATGCAGTACCGTACAAGAAGGTTTAATTCGTTTGCGGGAAATTGAAACCCAATAGACCTATTGAAGAGCCATCTAACCAGATGGCTTTTTTATTTTTAATGGGAACGATGTGACAAAAAATTGCTCGAATGAAAAGCAACCTCATGTCATATTGTAAAAAGGTATGCCAACTGAAAAAAATAATGCTGATATGAACTTAAATACACAAATTCTGATTGCCGCCATTTTAGGTTTAGCCTTTGGTTTCCTACTCACCATGTATCCAGACACAGCTTTTGTAAAACATAGTTTATATGGGCTTGGAATATTAAGTAGTGTTTTTATCGGGCTTCTTAAAATGCTTTTGGTGCCCTTAATTTTCAGTTCGATTGTTGTGGGGGTATCAAACCTACAAGCGGGCGGACAGTTAGGGCCAGTCTGGAAAATCACATTTTTATGCTGTTTAACTACAACAACTTTAGCCTTAATTTTAGGTATTAGTTGTGCTCATTTATTTGAGGTTGGACGTGGCATAGATATTTCTATTTTTCAGACATCTATGCAAAATTATCAAGCACCGGATAGTTTAAACCCGGCAAGTTTTTTCACTAATTTTATTCAAAATACTTTAATCAATCCATTTAAAGCATTTAGTGACGGCAACGTTTTAGCCGTTGTGGTCTTTGCTTTATTTGTCGGTGTCGCTTTGGTGCAGGGTGGGGAACGTTTCAAAAGTATTCGTGTATTGAGCCACCAGTTCTTTGAAATGATGATGCTGCTCGTTGGCTGGGTCATGAAATTAGCGCCTTTGGGTATTTTTGCTTTATTAGCAAAGTTAATGGCAACCGAAGACATTTCAGTATTAAGTCGTTTGGCTGAGTTTGCAGTTGTTGTAACAGGCACAACCATTTTCCATGGTGCTGTTGTTTTACCACTACTGCTTTGGATTTTTGGTCGCATGAGCCCTTGGACTTTTTTCAAAGGAACACGTACAGCATTAATTACAGCATTTGCAACCAGTTCTAGTTCTGCCACGATGCCACTTAGCATGAAGTGTGCACAAGAAAACTTAGGGGTACGCCCTCAAACAGCGGGATTTGTTATCCCACTTGGTACTCAGCTTAATATGGATGGTACTGCTCTATATGAGGCGGCAGCTGCACTGTTTGTAGCAAATTTGGTGGGTCTAGATTTAAACCTGACACAGCAAATTATCGTCTGTTTAACAGCAATGATCGCATCACTTGGTGCACCTGGAATCCCAAGTGCTGGCATGGTGACGATGATTATGGTTTTACAATCGGTAGGTTTACCAGCTGAAGCAATTGCCATTTTACTGCCAATTGACCGTTTACTAGATACGGTGAGAACGGTGGTAAATGTACAAGGCGATATGATGATTAGTGTGGTTGTAGATCGTTATACCAAAGATAAAGATATCAGTGTCTAATATCTCGAAATAAAAAAGCAGGATTTAAAATCCTGCTTTTTTTTATTTTTAAGCAGCTTGAAGTTCTGCTCTTTTTGCTGCTGGAGATTGCGATAAATAACTAACCGCATCTTCAGTGCTACCTTCTTTTACTGGATCATACCAAGGCATGAGGTAATCAATTTGTTGAGCAATAAGCCAAAATGGATTTGGTAATACTTGGTTATCTTTGCGACTAATCTTAAGCCATTCTATAGCAACCCATACTGGGAAAAATCTTGACTTGGCTGCATCAGCAAAGCGTGGATCTTGTTTCATGATGTGTGCAGCACCGTCTACCCATAAACCCAGTACCAGTACAATCACTGCGAGGCTTAAATAGTAGCGTGGAATATATCCACCACCCAAATGGCGGTACAAATCAAAGGCTACGGTACGGTGTTCAATTTCTTCTGAACCATGCCATTTAACCAGATCGACCATTTCAGGGTCAGCGCCTAATTCTTCCCAGCGTTTGTTATAGAGAGCATATTTGCCTAATACACAGGTCATATGTTCAACAGTGGCAATAACGCCTAAACGGAAAAGGTCCCATTGCTCTTGTAGAGCTTGAGGGACTTCTTTATCGAAAGGCTTATCTGCTAAGGCTTTGGTAAATAGATAATTCATAATGTCCAGATTTCTCTGGATATCAATATTGCGCGCACTTAAATATTCTTTATTTGCAGAAGTATGTGCATTGGCATGCATAGCTTCCTGACGTATAAATGCTTGTACATCCTGCTTGAGTTTTTCATCTGTGATTTGCGGTAAAACCTTGTTATACAAACGGCAAAACCAGAACTCTCCAGCAGGCAAGATGTTATTAATCTCATTAATAAAATAACTTGCGAAAGGCTGATTAGGAATCCAGTCGACAGGGGTATCTTTCCAGTCAAATTTCACTTTACGTGGAAGAATTTTATAATCAATAGAAGAACCTAAAGCCTTGTTCTTCAAAAAAGATAACAATTTCATCATTTAGTCCTGATTTTTAACTCGATGAAGTTATAACGAGTATAAAAAAAGCCCCTACATTTGTGTTTAGCAATAGGGGACAATTGAGTATAAATTTAATGAAAAAATTGTATCTGTTATGACAATTTAGCTTTCAGCATCTTCATCTGTCGCTTCAGGGATTGAATCGACATCAAATTCTGGCTGTTGATCTAGCGTAAAATGCAGACGTCCACCCATGACACTTGCAAGCTCTTCCAAACCTAATTTGTTAAGGGAAGAGAAAAGCTGAATGGAAAAATCAAGCTTCATTTTTTTAAGTTGTTGTTTAACTTCAAGCAATACTTTATTTGCAGGACCACGATTAAGTTTATCTGCTTTCGTTAAGAGAATATGAACGAATAGATGACGCGAATAAGCCCACTCTAACATCATCATGTCAAAATGTTGTAGAGGGTGGCGAATATCCATAAGTAAGACTAAGCCTTGTAAGCTTTTACGGTGAATTAGATAGTTTTCTAATTCCTTTTGCCATACTTTTTTCATATCTTCAGGTACAGCTGCATAACCGTAACCTGGAAGATCGACTAAACGCTGATCAGGATTACCTAGACTAAAGAAGTTAATCATCTGGGTACGACCAGGCTTTTTAGAAGCACGGGCAAGTTGTTTCTGATTAGTTAATGCATTAATAGCACTAGACTTACCCGCATTTGAGCGTCCTGCAAAAGCAATTTCGTAGCCACTATCTTCAACACAAAGTGCCAATTTAGGTGCACTCATTAGAAACTCAGCTTGGCGTAACCAGTTTAGAGATTGCACAGCATAGGCTGTGATCGCCGGATCTGGTGCTTTTTCATAGCTGATCTTTTGCTTGGGTGCGAGTCTGGCTTTGGTGTCTTTCGATTTTTCACTACGACGCATAAAAAATAACTTTTTAAATGAGAGGGCTCGCGCCTAGTATAAAGGAGCTTGGGTATTCTTGCTAATTTTCAATAAATCAACTTATGAAAATCAATAAAAGCTAGATTTCTAAAAACGCAATAGGGGAATTAGCAGGAGCAGATTTTGATTGCTGCAAAACTTCTCCGAGGGTGTATTGGTCTAGGCTTTGATAAAAGCTCTCTAGAGCTTGATCTAAAATACCTTTTAAACCACAGTGACTGCGTAATACACATGGTGGTGTATTGCATTCAACGATTTGATTGTCGCCTTGTAATATTCGAACAATTGAACCCAAATTGGAGTTAAGTGCATCTGGGTTTAAGCGAATTCCACCGCCTTTTCCACGAATGGTAATAATCCATTCTTGTTTGCCCATAAAGTGAACAACTTTAACCAGATGGTTTTGTGAAACATGCAAATCTTTCGCGATTTCTGCAATCGTGTAGGGTGCATCACTTGGGCGTGCAACATACATTAATATTCGTAATGCATAATCGGTAAATTTATTAAGCTGCATGATCACCAAAAATGGAAGAGAAAAAGGATGATCATCTTAGCCTGAAAGTTTAAATAAGAAAACTTTCAGGCAAGAGGTTTTTACATTACAGCGTTAAAGGAGCTGAAACCTGTACTTGATCGCCCACTCTATAATGCTCAAGCAAGATGTTCGAAACTGAAAATTCAGTATGGTTTTCTTCAGGCTGAACGTCAAAGTGATATGAGTTATTTTCTTGAGCTTCTGTAAATTTAAAAGCTTTGGGTTGTTCAAGTTGTTGCTCTGGAACTTGTACCTTAACCGAAATAAAAGCATTTGCAGGACTAGTTAGTACGTCCTCATGATCAGTTGCTTTTAAAGTGAAACGTTTGCCAGATTCAAGAGGATCAATTTGTGTAATTTCAAATGGACGCCAGCCAGCCCATCCACCTTTTAAGCTCTCAAGTTGTTCATATTTTTGTTTTTCAACGCCAATCAAGATATCTGCCAATTGTAGATAAGCTTGCTTCCACGCTTCGATAAGTTCTGATTCAAATGGCACGTTAAGTACTTCACTAATTGAATGAAGTAGGTTGTCACCAACAATTGCATATTGATCAGGTTGGATGTCTAAACTTACATGTTTAGTGGTGATACGTTCAACAGCTTTAGCTAGAACAGTAGGGTTCTCAATATTTTCTGCATAAGCAAGAACGGCAGCTGCAAGCGCACGTGGCTGACGTAAGCTAGTTTGGTCATCTAAGTTAAAAACATTTTTTAATTCGGGATTGTTATTAAGCATACGCTTATAAAAGTATGTAGTCAGCGTAACACCGTGTTCACGTAAAACCGGTACAGTAGATTTAACAAGTTCAATTTGTTGTGGAGTCATGGCTAGACCTTATTTATCTGGCTATATAAGATGTATTTAAAATACATCTTTAAAAAAGTAATGGCAATAGCTTTTCGAGAAAAACCATAAAAAAATTAGGGGATATAAAATCCCCTTAAATTAACATTATGTTATTAAATGTTTTTATTTACCAAATAAAGAACCAAGTAGGCCTCGAACAAGTTTTTGACCTGTACTTCCTCCTAAACTGCGCGCAGCACTTTTTGCAAAAGTTCCAACAATATCTTGGGTGAATTTGGCTCTTTCACGCGCTGCTCGTTCTTCCTCTTTTAATTGATCACGTGCCAATCTTTCCTGCTCTTTCGCCTGCTTTTTTGCTAGGGTTTCTTGCTCTTTCGCTTGTTGTTTTGCAAGCTCGGCATTTTGTTGCTGCTGTTCGCGTTCAGCCACTTTATTTTGTAGCATTTCATAGGCGCTATCACGATCTACAACCTGCTCATAAACTCCAGCAATAATACTTTGTGAGATTAAAGCTTGACGCTCTTCTGGAGTGATTGGTGTAAATGCAGAGTAAGGAGGCATGACCCAACCACGCTCAACAATTTGTGGAGTACCTTGCTCATCTAGGCAGCTAATGAGTGCCTCACCAACACCAAGTTCAGTGATCGCTTCATCAACTTTAAAGTTTGGATTGGCTCGGAAAGTATCTGCTGCGGTTTTTACCGCTTTCTGATCTTTAGGGGTAAATGCGCGTAGGGCATGTTGAACGCGATTACCAAGTTGACCTAGAACACTTTCAGGTAAATCGAGTGGATTTTGGGTAATGAAATAGATACCGACTCCTTTAGAACGAATTAAACGTACAACTTGTTCAATTTTGTCTTGGAGTGCTTGGCTGGCATTGTCAAATAATAAGTGAGCTTCATCAAAGAAAAACACGAGTTTAGGTTTATCCATATCACCGACTTCTGGAAGCTGTTCAAATAGTTCTGAAAGCATCCATAAAAGGAAAGTGGCATATAGCTTAGGTGTATTCATGAGCTTGTCAGCCGCAAGAATATTAATGTAGCCATGACCATTTGCATCGGTTTGAATAAAATCTAAAATATTTAAAGCAGGTTCACCAAAAAATTGCTCTCCACCTTGGTCGGCAAGGGCGAGTAAATTACGCTGAATAGCGCCTAGGCTTGCTGGAGATAAATTGCCATATTCTGCTTTAAACTCGGCTGCATGTTCACTCACAAAAGTGATCATGGCTTTTAAATCTTTAAAATCTACTAATAGTAGACCTTGGTCATCTGCAATACGGAATACAGCAGATAGCACACCCTCTTGAGTATCATTTAAATTGAGCATACGAGCCAATAAAATTGGCCCAATTTCAGAAATGGTAGTACGAATAGGGTGGCCTTGTTGGCCAAATAAATCCCAAAAAACAACTGGATTAGCTGCGAAAGGAACGCTATCAATCTGCAAAAGCTTTAGTCGCTCATTAAATTTATCTGAAGCTTCTCCCGCTTTGGCGAGACTCGAAACATCACCTTTAGCATCGGCAAGAAATACCGGTACACCAATTCGAGAAAAACTCTCTGCTAGAACTTTTAACGTAACTGTTTTACCTGTACCCGTGGCGCCCGCAATAAGTCCATGGCGGTTAGCAAACTGGGAAAGTAAAACAATTTCTTTGGATGTGTCATTAATATTTTTAGCAATAACAATCGGTGTACCCATATATTTTTATCCTGTGGTTCGAGTCACTATGATCTTGTCGTTTTACAGTTGTTTCAGTGCATTTTCGATATCTTGTATTAAATCTTGTGGATCTTCTAGTCCTATACAGAAGCGAACCAATAATCCTTGTTGTAAATGTGTATTCTCAAGTTTTCTCATCATTTTTAAATCATAAAGCATAATCAGACTAACGGGTCCTCCCCAGCTAAAACCAAGCTTAAATAACGCTAAGGCATCGCAAAAACGACGTACTGCTGTAATGTCATATTCAGGTTTGAAAATAACACTGACTAGACCAGCACTTTGATTATCTATGCAGATTTCTTGCCAATATTGATGGCCTGGGGCGGCCTCATCACTTGGATGTAGAACTTGTGCAAATTGAGATTGGTTTTTTAGCCATTTAAGTAAAGTTTGAGCATTGGCTGATTGTTGTTCATAACGTAAAGACATATGAGCAAGACTGCGTTGGACTTGAGCTGCATCATCTCCTGAAACTGCAATACCTAAAATGGCATGTGTACGGAACAGGCGGTGATGAAGTTTCTCATCACGAGTTACAATGCTACCCATTAAGATGTCACCACCACCACTCGGATATTTGGTGAGTGCATGCACGGTTAAATCGACTGATAGATGTTCATCAGAAAAATTAAAAGCATTAAACGCAAGCCCAGCTCCCCAAGTGTTATCTAGAGCAGTTAATACACCGTGCTTTTTAGCTTTTTTGACTAGATTCTTAAGATCAGGAAATTCTAGAGTAACTGAGCCTGCTGCCTCTAACCACAACAGTTTGCTTCTTTCGGTTGGTTGAAAGCTTGAGGCGTCAATAGGGTTGTACACTTTGACAATAACGCCATATTGATTTTGCAGATGATTTAAATGCTCAAGGTTTGGTCCATAAATGTTATCTGGTACCCATACTTCATCATTAGTACTTAAAAATGCTGAGTTCACAACATTAATTGCTGATAAACCACTTGGTGCAAGCAAACAATGCAATCCACCTTCAATTTGCGCAATATTGTCGCCTAAGGTGAAGGTAGTAGGAGTGCCGTGTGTCCCATAGCTATAGTCGTAGTCATCCGTCCAATGACGATCAAAAAGGTGCGAAGTTGATTTAAAAATAATAGTAGATGCACGAAATAAGGGTGGTTGCACTGTTTCAATAAATTGCGGAGCCTTTCTTTGTGCATGAATGAGGCGAGTCTGGAAGTCGTTATGCTTTTTCATAGTGCTTTGCATTTTCAATAATAAAGTTAGATTAAGAGAAATTTAGATTCTTCGCTAGATTTACGAAGTTTTATAAGACGTTTCGTTACAGTAGGCCCATAAAATAAAAACTTGGCTTTATTTTTGCAAAGACCACTACAACATTCTAACAACAATAGGTTTAAGCGCATGAAGTCGCATTTACGTGTTCACTATTTTCAACATATCGCGGGTGAGGGATTTGGAAGTTGTTATTCATTTTTAAAAGCCCACCACGCGACAATTAGCTCTACAGAGTTTTTTGCACTTCCGGTTGATCGGTCACTTGAAATAGAAGCTTTGCCTCGAATTGATGAGGTTGATTTACTATTGGTCATGGGTGGCACCATGAGTGTAAATGATGAGGCAAACTTCCCATGGCTAAAGATAGAAAAAAGATGGTTGCGCCGTTATTTGGCAGCGGGAAAGCCAGCTATTGGTCTTTGTTTAGGGGGGCAGTTAATTGCTAATGCGTTAGGGGCTGCGGTAAGCCGTAATCGCTATCAGGAACTTGGATGGTCAACAGTTCAGAGAGTTGCGAATCTACCTCAAGAAAGCTTCCCATTACCAGAGAAAATAAAGGTGATGCAGTGGCATAGCGAGACATTTGAAATACCTAAAGGTGCTATACATTTGGCTGAAAATCAGGCCTGTCGCAATCAGATGTATCAGATTGGGAAAAATGTACTGGGTTTTCAGTTCCATCCAGAGATGACACCAGCAGCTCTAGCGCTTTTACTTGAAGATGAAGAAGAGCTTTCTATTTTTGATGGAGAATATGTTCAACCTACGCGTGAACTATATTCTTCCGAAGCACAAAAATTTGAACAAGGTAATCAACTTCTAAATAAAGCAATTGAATTTGTAATAAGTGCTTAGTTTAGTTCCCAATACTCGATTAAAGCAGGTTTTGTGGAGAAAATAGAAAAAGAGAATTGCATAAGACTTAAACAATCGTTATAATGAGCGACCCTCAATAGGAGGGGCATTTACTGCGAAGAAAGTGGTAAATGTGCATTACAGTCGTGGCATCGATCATGACCTTAGTGATTTTCACTGCCTTTGACACTTACCAATGGGTGAGATGCGTCAAAGGTGATTCTTTATATGTTTGGCTTGGAGTTTACTGGTATGTCTAACCAGAGAATTCGTATCCGTTTGAAGTCTTTTGATCATCGTCTGATTGATCAATCTGCTCAAGAGATCGTAGAAACCGCTAAGCGTACTGGCGCACAAGTTTGTGGTCCAATTCCGATGCCTACTCGCATCGAACGCTTCAACGTTCTTACTTCACCGCACGTTAACAAAGATGCGCGTGACCAGTACGAAATCCGCACCTACAAACGTTTGATCGACATCGTTCAACCTACAGATAAAACTGTTGATGCATTGATGAAATTAGATCTTGCGGCTGGTGTTGATGTTCAGATCGCTTTGGGTTAAGGCTTTCGGTTGATTAACTTTTAAGTTAATTAGGCCGCTTTTTTAGAGGTTTATGCACATGGCTATTGGTTTAGTCGGTCGCAAATGTGGTATGACTCGCATCTTTACAGATGCAGGTGTTTCTGTACCTGTTACAGTCATCGAAGTCGATCCAAACCGCATTACGCAAATCAAAACACTTGAAACTGATGGTTATCAAGCTGTTCAAGTAACTACTGGTGAACGTCGCGAATCTCGCGTAACTAACGCTCAGAAAGGTCACTTCGCGAAAGCTGGTGTTGCTGCTGGTCGTTTAGTTAAAGAGTTCCGTGTTACTGAAGCTGAGCTTGAAGGTCGTGAAGTTGGCGGTACTATTGGTGTTGATTTGTTCACAGTTGGTCAAGTAGTTGACGTAACTGGTCAATCAAAAGGTAAAGGTTTCCAAGGTGGTGTTAAACGTTGGAACTTCCGTACCCAAGACGCTACTCACGGTAACTCAGTTTCTCACCGTGTATTAGGTTCTACAGGTCAAAACCAAACTCCTGGTCGCGTGTTCAAAGGCAAAAAAATGGCTGGTCACTTAGGTGATGAACGCGTAACAGTACAAGGTCTTGAAATCGTATCTATTGACGCTGAACGTTCTGTTTTAGTTGTTAAAGGTGCAATTCCTGGTTCAACTGGCGGTGACGTGATTGTACGTCCTACCATCAAGGCCTGAGGGGAAATACCGTGAATTTGAAAACTGTTTCCGGCTCTGCTGTTGAATTGTCTGAAGTTGCTTTCGGACGTGAATTTAACGAAGCTCTTGTACACCAAGTTGTTACTGCTTACTTAGCAGGTGGTCGTCAAGGTACTCGTGCTCAGAAGTCACGTGCAGACGTTTCTGGCGGTGGTAAAAAACCATTCCGTCAAAAAGGTACTGGTCGTGCTCGTGCGGGTTCTACTCGTAGCCCAATCTGGGTTGGTGGTGGTAAAACTTTTGCTGCTCGTCCACAAGATTGGTCTCAAAAAGTAAACCGTAAAATGTATCGCGGTGCAATGCAATGTATCTTAGCTGAACTTGTTCGCCAAGATCGTCTTGTACTAGTTGAAGAGTTTGCTATTGCAGCTCCAAAAACTAAAGAATTGCTTGCAAAGCTTGGCGATTTAAATGCCGCTCGTGCATTGATCGTTACTGAAGCTGTAGATGAGAACTTATATCTTGCAGCACGCAACCTTCCGCATGTAGATGTGGTAGATGCTACTGCAATCGATCCTGTAAGCTTGATCGCGTTTGATAAAGTTGTGATGTCTGTAGCTGCTGCTAAGAAAATTGAGGTAGAACTCGGATGAACAACGAACGTATCTATCAAGTCCTTAAAGGACCAGTCTTCTCAGAAAAGGCACAAGTTTTAGGTGATACTGTTGGCGTTCAAGTATTTAAAGTAGATATTAATGCTACTAAACTTGAAGTTAAAAAAGCAGTTGAAAAACTTTTTGGTGTAGAAGTTGTTAAAGTTAACACTACTATTACTAAAGGTAAAACTAAGCGCTTTGGTAAAACATTAGGACGTCGTTCTGATGTTAAAAAAGCATACGTCACCCTGAAAGCTGGCCAAGATGTTGAAATGGCTGACTTGGGCGATACCGCTGAAAGCGCAGCGGAATAAGGACGAAAATTATGCCGATTCAAAAATGTAAGCCAACGTCTCCAGGACGTCGCTTTGTAGAGAAAGTGGTTCATGACCACCTTCACAAAGGCGCGCCTTACTCACCGTTGGTTGAAGCAAAAAAACGTACTGGTGGTCGTAATAATAACGGTCACATTACAACTCGTCACGTTGGTGGTGGTCATAAGCAACACTATCGTATCGTTGACTTTAAGCGTAATAAAGACAGCATCCCAGCTGTTGTAGAGCGTATTGAATACGATCCTAACCGTACAGCACATATTGCTTTGTTGAAATATGCTGATGGTGAGCGTCGTTATATCATTGCTCCTAAAGGCTTACGTGCTGGCGATAAAGTACAATCTGGTAACGATGCTCCAATTCGTCCAGGTAACTGCTTGCCACTTCGTAACATGCCTATCGGTTCTACACTTCATAACGTTGAACTTAAAATTGGTAAGGGTGCGCAATTAGCGCGTTCTGCTGGTGCTTCTGTTCAGTTGTTGGGTCGTGATGGTTCTTACGCGATTGTTCGTCTTCGTTCAGGCGAAATGCGTAAAATTCATGTTGAATGCCGCGCTGTAATTGGTGAAGTTTCTAACCAAGAAAACAACCTTCGTTCATTGGGTAAAGCTGGTGCTTCGCGCTGGCGTGGTGTTCGTCCTACCGTACGTGGTATGGCGATGAACCCAGTTGATCACCCGCACGGTGGTGGTGAAGGGCGTAACAAAGGTATTCAACCTGTAAGCCCATGGGGTCAAAAAGCTAAAGGGTACAAGACACGTACCAATAAGCGTACGACTAAGATGATTATTCGCGACCGTCGCGTCAAGTAAAGGAATCTGACTAATGCCTCGTTCTCTGAAAAAAGGCCCATTCGTCGATGCGCACTTGTTCGCTAAGGTTGAAGCGGCTGTTGCTAGTAACTCTCGCAAGCCGATTAAAACTTGGTCTCGTCGTTCGATGATCCTTCCAGATTTTGTTGGTCTAACAATTTCTGTTCATAATGGTCGTAATCACGTTCCAGTAATTGTTACTGAGCATATGGTTGGTCATAAACTCGGTGAATTCGCGCCAACTCGTACCTATCGTGGTCACGGTGTTGACAAGAAGTCTAAACGTTAATAGGTGTCATGATGGAAGTAACTGCTAAATTACGCGGTGCCGCTATCTCGGCACAAAAGGCACGTTTGGTTGCAGATCTTATTCGCGGCAAATCTGTTGCGCATGCTTTAAATATCTTAAACTTCAGCAATAAAAAAGCTGCTGTTTTAGTAAAAAAAGCATTGGAATCTGCGATTGCAAACGCTGAACACAATAACAGTTTAGATGTTGACGATCTTAAAGTTTCTACGATTTACGTTGATGAAGGTGTTAGCCTTAAACGTATTATGCCACGTGCTAAAGGCCGTGCAGATCGTATTACGAAGCGTACTTGTCACATCACCGTTAAGGTAGGGGTTTGATATGGGTCAGAAGGTTCATCCAATCGGTATCCGCCTAGGTGTTGTGAAACGTCATAACGCTAACTGGTATGCGAGTCCGAAACAATACGCTGAATACTTGCTTAAAGATCTTCAAGTTCGTGAGTTTTTAACTAAAAAACTTAAGAATGCGATGATCAGCAACATTCTTATCGAACGTCCATCAGGCGCTGCTAAAGTAACAATTAGCACAGCTCGTCCTGGTATCGTAATCGGTAAAAAAGGCGAAGATATTGAGAAATTACAGCGCGAACTTACCAGCATTATGGGTGTTCCTGCGCAAGTAAGTATCAATGAAATTGATCGCCCAGACTTAGATGCGCGTTTAGTTGCTGAAGCAATTGCTTCTCAATTGGAAAAGCGTGTAATGTTCCGTCGTGCTATGAAGCGTGCGGTTCAAAACACTATGCGTGCTGGTGCTAAAGGTATCAAAGTTGAAGTGTCTGGCCGTTTAGGTGGTGCAGAGATTGCTCGTACTGAATGGTATCGTGAAGGTCGTGTACCTTTGCATACATTACGTGCAGACATTGACTATGCAACTATGCGTGCAGAAACAACTTACGGTACGATTGGTGTTAAAGTTTGGATTTTCCGTGGCGAGATTTTAGGTGGCATGAAACAAGTCATGAACCCTGCTCCTGCTGAAGATCGTCCAGCTAAACGTGGTCGTGGTCGTGGTGAAGGTCAAGAGCGTCGTGGTCGTCGCGGTGACCGTGCTGCTGACAAGGGAGAATAATCCATGTTGCAACCTAAACGTACCAAATTCCGTAAGGTGCACAAAGGCCGTAATACTGGTCTAGCGCATCGTGGTAGTACAGTATCATTTGGTTCGATTGCAATCAAAGCAACTGAACGTGGTCGTATGACTGCGCGTCAGATTGAAGCTGCACGTCGTACTATTAGCCGCCGTATTAAGCGTGGTGGTAAAATCTTTATTCGCGTATTCCCGGATAAACCAATTACTCAAAAGCCTCTTGAAGTGCGTATGGGTAAAGGTAAGGGTAGCGTGGAATACTGGGTTTGCCAGATCCAACCAGGTAAGATCCTGTACGAAATTGAAGGTGTGAACGAAGAATTAGCGCGTGAAGCATTTGCTTTAGCTGCTGCTAAACTTCCGTTTAAAACCACTATCGTGACTCGGACGGTAATGTAATGAAAACTAAAGATTTACGTGAAAAGTCGGTAGAAGAGTTGAAAGCTTTGCTTGATGAGCAACAGCTTAACCAATTCCGTCTTCGTATGGCGAAAGCAACTGGTCAGTTGGGTAAATCGCACGAAGTGCAAGTTGCTCGTAAGACAATTGCTCGTATTAAGACACTCCTTACCGAAAAACAGGGGAACGGACAATGAGTGAAAAAACAGTCCGCACGTTAACCGGCAAAGTCGTAAGTGACAAAATGGATAAATCTATTGTTGTTCTTATTGAACGCCGCGTTCAACACCCGTTGTATGGCAAGTCAATTCGCCGTTCAACTAAGTTACACGCTCATGATGAGAACAATGTTGCTAAAATTGGTGATGTTGTGACAATCAAAGAAAGCCGCCCAATTTCTAAAACTAAAGCTTGGACTTTAGTGGAAGTAGTTGAAGCAGCTGCTGAGTAATTCGACGTTCTTGTTGCATCATCGGTCAATTTCGAGTACTCTTTGAGCCTTTCGAAATTGTGACCGGTGATGCTCGGTTTTGGAGTAGGGCAATGATTCAAACCGAAACTATGCTCGACGTAGCAGACAACAGTGGTGCTCGCCGCGTACAATGTATTAAAGTACTTGGTGGTTCACATCGTCGTTATGCTTCTGTTGGCGACATTATTAAAGTTACTGTAAAAGAAGCAATCCCACGCGCACGTGTTAAAAAAGGTGACGTGATGAATGCGGTTGTAGTTCGTACTAAATTCGGCATTCGTCGTCCAGATGGTTCTGTGATCCGTTTTGATGATAATGCTGCAGTTATTCTGAACAACAACAAAGCTCCGATTGCTACTCGTATCTTCGGACCAGTGACTCGTGAACTTCGTACTGAACAGTTCATGAAAATCATTTCATTGGCTCCTGAAGTTCTATAAGAGGCAATCATGGCTAAGATTAAAAAAGGCGATCAAGTTATCGTGATCGCAGGTAAAGAAAAAGGCAAACAGGGTACTGTATTGTCTGTTTCTGAAGACCGCGTTAAGGTTGAAGGCCTTAACTTAGTGAAGAAGCATCAAAAGCCGAATCGTGTAACTGGCGCTGAAGGCGGTATCGTTACTCAAGAAGCTTCGCTTCATATTTCAAACGTGGCAATTTTAAATGCTACAACCCAGAAGGCTGACCGTGTTGGTTACCAAGTGATTGATGGCGTGAAAACTCGCGTTTATAAATCAAATGGTGAATCAGTGGCGGTAGCGAAGTAATAGGTTGAAAAGGCAATGGCCAGACTTAAAGCACGTTACAATGATGAACTTAAAGCAAAGTTAAAAGAAGAACTTAGCATTAAGAACGTGATGGAAATTCCACGCATCACAAAAATTACCCTAAACATGGGTGTAGGCGCAGCTGCAACTGATAAGAAATTATTAGATGGCGCTGTAGTCGACATGCAATTAATTGCTGGTCAAAAACCAGTAATTACACTTGCTCGCAAATCTATCGCTGGTTTTAAAATCCGTGACGGTTGGCCGATTGGTTGTAAAGTTACTTTACGTGGCGACCAAATGTACGAATTCTTGGACCGTTTGATCTCAATCGCAATCCCTCGTATCCGTGACTTCCGTGGTTTCTCTTCGAAATCATTTGATGGTCGTGGTAACTACTCAATGGGTTTGAAAGAGCAAATCGTTTTCCCTGAAATCGATTTCGATAAGATTGATCGTATTCGTGGTATGGATATTACTATTACTACGACTGCTCGCACCGATGACGAAGGCCGTGCGCTTATGCGTGCATTCGGCTTCCCGTTCAAATAAGAGGTCGATATGGCTAAGAAAGGTATGGTTAATCGCGAATTGAAACGCGAAAAAACAGTTGCTAAATACGCTGCAAAACGTGCTGAATTAAAAGCTACGATTGCAAACGTAAATGCAAGTGAAGAAGAACGTTTCGAAGCGATGTTAAAGTTACAAGCGTTGCCACGTAATGCATCTCCGGTACGTCTTCGTAACCGTTGTGGTTTAACTGGTCGTCCTCATGGTTACTTCCGTAAGTTCGGTTTAAGCCGTAACAAATTACGTGACACAGTAATGCAGGGTGATGTACCAGGCGTTGTTAAGGCAAGCTGGTAAGGAGCGACTAAATGAGTATGCAAGATACCGTTGCCGACATGCTAACACGTGTTCGTAACGCACAAATGGCTAAGAAACAAACTGTTTCTATGCCTTCTTCTAAGTTGAAAGTTGCAATTGCAAACGTACTTCAACAAGAAGGTTATGTTTCAAACGTAGAAGTTGCTCAAGAAGAGACAAAATCTACTTTGACAATTACTTTAAAATATTTCGAAGGCAAACCAGTTATCGAAATGGTTAAGCGCGTAAGCCGTCCAGGTCTTCGCCAATACCGTGGTAAAGATAAACTTCCAAGCGTTAAGCAAGGTTTAGGTATTGCAATTGTTTCTACAAGCAAAGGCATCATGACTGATCGCGCTGCACGTGCTGCGGGCGTTGGTGGTGAAGTTATTGCTTTTGTTTCTTAATAGGTGATTCCTCATGTCTCGTGTGGCTAAAGCCCCAGTAACTGTACCGAATGGTGTAACAGTTACTCAGAACGGCCGGCAGGTCGAAGTGAAAGGCAGCAAAGGTACGTTGTCTTTCAACCTGCATGCGCTGGTCGAGCTAAAACAGGAAGAAGGTAAACTTCAACTTGCTCCAGTTAAAGAATCGAAAGATGCTTGGATGCAAGCTGGTACTGCTCGCGCTGTATTGAATAACCTTGTAAAAGGGGTTAGTGAAGGCTTCGAACGTAAGTTGCAGCTAGTTGGTGTTGGTTATAAAGCTGCGGTTAAGGGTACTGTTGTAAACCTTAACCTTGGTTACTCACACCCAATTGACTACGCTTTACCTGAAAGTGTAACAGCGGAAACTCCAACTGCAACTGAAATCATTTTGAAATCAGCAAACAAGCAGTTGTTAGGTCAAGTAGCGGCAGAAATCCGTGCGTATCGTGCTCCTGAACCATATAAAGGTAAAGGTGTTCGCTATTCGGATGAAGTCATTCTTCGTAAAGAAGCTAAGAAGAAATAAGGCGCGAGGTTCTTATGAACGAAAAGAAACAAACCCGTTTGCGTCGTGCGAAAAGCACACGCTTGCACATCCGTGCATTGGGTGCGACTCGTTTGTGTGTAAACCGCACTCCGCGTCACATCTATGCTCAAGTTATTTCAGCAGATGGTGGCAAAGTTTTAGCGCAAGCTTCAACTTTGGATGCATCTTTACGTAGCGGTACTACAGGTAATGTAGACGCGGCTACTAAAGTAGGTGCTTTAATCGCAGAACGCGCGAAAGCAGCTGGTGTAACTAAAGTTGCATTTGACCGTTCTGGTTTTAAATATCATGGTCGTATCAAAGCCTTGGCTGATGCTGCTCGTGAAAACGGCTTGGAGTTCTAATCATGGCTAAAGTTGAACAAAACGAAGGTCTTGTTGAAAAGCTGGTTGCCGTTGATCGTGTAGCCAAAGTTGTTAAGGGCGGTCGTATCTTCTCTTTCACAGCATTAACTGTTGTGGGTGATGGTAATGGTCGTGTTGGTTTTGGTCGTGGTAAAGCACGTGAAGTTCCAGCTGCTATTTCTAAAGCACTTGAAGCTGCACGTCGCAACATGATTACTGTAGACCTTGCAGGTACTACTTTACAACACCCTGTGAATGCTCGTCATGGCGCAAGCCGCGTATACATGCAACCTGCTTCTGAAGGTACTGGCGTAATCGCTGGTGGCGCAATGCGTGCCGTTCTAGAAGCTGCGGGCGTGCATAACGTACTTGCTAAATGTTATGGTTCTACTAATGCTGCAAACGTAGTAAACGCAACTTTCAAAGGTTTGCGTGATATGACTTCTCCTGAGAAAGTCGCTGCGAAACGTGGTAAATCAGTAGCAGAAATTCAAGGGTAATCAATCATGAAAACGATTAAAGTTACCCAGACTAAATCTTCTTCACATCGCTTGAAAAATCACAAGCTTTGCTTACAAGGTTTAGGTCTGCGTCGTATTGGTCATACTGTAGAAGTGCAAGATACGCCTTCTAACCGCGGTATGATCAACAAAGTCTACTATATGGTTAGTGTAGAGGAATAAGCCATGACTCTGCGTTTAAATGAGCTTGCGCCTGCGGAAGGTGCAAAACGTGAAAACCGTCGTTTAGGCCGTGGTATCGGTTCTGGCGTTGGTAAGACTGGTGGCCGTGGTGTCAAAGGTCAAAAATCACGTAAAAGTGGTGGCGTTCGTCCAGGCTTTGAAGGCGGTCAAACAGCGATTTATCGTCGTTTACCTAAATTCGGTTTCACTAGCCAAATCGCTTTAAAAACTGCTGAAGTACGTTTATCTGAGTTAAGCAAAGTTGAAGGCGACATCGTTAGCCTAGAAACTTTGAAAGCTGCGAATGTTGTTCGTCGTGACCAAGTTCGTGCTCGTATCGTACTTTCTGGTGAAATCACTCGTGCATTCACTGTTCAAGGTGTTGCATTGACTAAAGGCGCTAAAGCTGCAATTGAAGCAGCTGGCGGCAAAGTCGAGGAGTAATCTCGAGTGTCTATGTCTCCTAGTTCTTCAGGTCATGTCAACATGATGAAAGGTCAGCCATTTCACGTGAAATATCGTGAAATTATTCGCCGGATGAGTTTTCTAATCGGTGCATTGCTGGTCTTTCGACTAGGAGCGCATATTCCAGTACCAGGCATTAATAATGCTGCGTTAGAAAATTTATTTCATGCGAACCAAGGAACTATTCTTGGGCTATTCAATATGTTTTCTGGCGGTGCTTTAGAGCGAATGTCTATTCTTGCTTTAGGAATTATGCCTTACATTTCTGCATCAATTATTGTGCAGTTAATGTCTACTGTAATTCCTTCACTAGAAGCCTTGAAAAAGGAAGGTGAGCAAGGTAAGCGTAAAATTAATCAATATACGCGTCAGGGTACGTTGTTGCTTGCAGTGGTTCAGGCAGTTGGTATGTGCGCAGGTTTGATTGGTCAGGGTATTACTCTGTCAGTTGGTCTTGAGTTTTATATACCAGCGGTTACTTCACTTGTCGCTGGAACTATGTTCTTAATGTGGCTAGGTGAACAAATCACTGAAAGAGGTATTGGTAACGGTATCTCAATGATTATTTTTGCTGGTATTGTTTCTGGTTTGCCTAAATTAATTATGCAATCAGTTTCATCAGTAGATAATGGTCAGACAAGCTTAATTGGTCTTGTGATCTTTGGTCTTTTGTCTGTAGGTGTGCTGGCTGCCATTGTGTTTATTGAAAAAGCACAACGTCGTATTCCAGTAAATTATGCACAAAAGCAACAAGGTCGTCGTATATTTACAGCACAGCAGACACATTTGCCATTAAAAATTAATATGGCTGGTGTGATTCCTGCGATTTTTGCAAGTTCTTTACTATTGTTCCCAGCGAGTCTTGGTCAATGGGTAGGAAGTGCAGATGCAAATGCTGGATTAATTAAACGTAGCTTACAAGATTTAGCTTTAGTATTGTCGCCTGGACAGCCTTTGTATTTGGTGCTCTTTGGTGCGTTAATTATCTTTTTCTGTTACTTTTATACGGCTTTAGTATTTAGCCCTAAGGAAGTATCAGAAAATCTAAAACGCAGCGGAGCTTATGTGCCTGGTATTCGCCCAGGTGAGCAAACTGCTCGTTACTTAGATCATATTCTTAATCGTTTGACGTTTATTGGTGCGATTTATATTACGGTCATTTGTTTAATGCCAATGATTCTACAGAGTTCTTTTGGAATCCCATTCTCTTTGGGTGGTACATCATTACTAATCGTAGTTGTCGTTGTTATGGACTTCATGGCTCAGCTACAAGCGCACTTAACATCTCATCAATATGATAATCAAACATTAATGAGAAAAACGACTGCTCATCCTAAGGGATAAGCGCACTTAGAGGTTTCATCATGAAAGTACAAGCTTCTGTAAAGAAAATTTGTGGTAGCTGTAAAGTTATCCGTCGTAATGGGGTTATTCGCGTAATTTGTAGCGCAGAACCTCGTCATAAGCAGCGTCAAGGTTAATCTAATCAAGACCTGTTGATTTCAGTAGGCGAATTGGGTTAATATCCGCCCCTCAAGATTTTGTGGGGCGGTTGATTATCTCTACTGCCTTTTTGGAGAAAGTGAATGGCTCGTATTGCCGGTGTAAACATTCCGGATAACAAGCATGCTGTTATCTCCCTCACTTACATCTTTGGTGTCGGTCGCCATACTGCTAAGAATATCTTAGCTACAGTTGGTATTACTGAAACTACTAAGATCCGTGAGTTGGACGATGCTCAGCTTGATGCGATTCGTGCAGAAGTTGCTAAGGTTCCTACCGAAGGTGACTTACGTCGCGAAATTTCCATGAACATTAAACGTTTAATGGATTTGGGTTGCTATCGCGGCCTTCGCCATCGTCGCAGCTTGCCTGTCCGTGGTCAACGCACCAAAACTAACGCACGTACCCGTAAAGGTCCGCGCAAACCGATTAAAAAGTAAGATTTCTGGAAGCTAAAAGATGGCTAAAGATACTCGCACACGCAAGAAGGTCACTCGTACCGTCTCTGAAGGTGTTGCACACATTCACGCGTCTTTTAATAACACCATTGTTACGATTACTGATCGTCAAGGTAATGCATTGGCTTGGGCCACCTCTGGTGGACAAGGCTTCCGTGGTTCACGTAAATCAACTCCGTTTGCTGCTCAGGTAGCTGCTGAAGTTGCTGGTAAAGCAGCTTTAGATTACGGTTTGAAAAATCTGGATGTCCTTGTAAAAGGTCCTGGTCCAGGTCGTGAGTCTGCGGTTCGTGCATTAGGCGCAGTGGGTTATAAAATTAACAGCATTACCGATGTGACGCCAATTCCTCACAACGGTTGCCGTCCACCTAAAAAACGTCGCGTGTAAGGAGAAACATTCATGGCTCGTTATATTGGTCCAAAATGCAAACTCTCTCGCCGCGAAGGGACAGACCTGCAACTTAAATCTGGCGTTAAACCATTTGACGTCAAAACTAAAAAAGCTAACAAAGCACCTGGTCAACATGGTCAGGCACGCGGTGGTAAGCAATCTGAGTATTCACTACAATTACGTGAAAAACAAAAAGTCCGTCGTATTTACGGTGTGTTAGAACGTCAATTTAGTAACTACTATAAAGAAGCAGCTCGTGTTAAAGGCGCAACAGGTGAGAACTTGTTGAAATTGCTTGAAAGCCGTCTTGATAACGTTGTTTATCGCATGGGTTTTGGTTCTACACGTGCAGAAGCTCGTCAGTTAGTAAGTCACCGTAGCATTACTTTGAATGGTCGTCGTGTAAACATCGCATCTATTCAAGTTAAAGCTGGTGATGTAATTGCGGTTCACGAAGGTGCTAAACAACAATTGCGTATTAAAAACGCGATTGAGTTAGCTGCACAACGTGGTATTCCAGCTTGGATGGATGTTGATCATTCTAAGCTTGAAGGTACGTTTAAAGCTGCACCAGATCGTGCTGATTTACCTGCTGAAATCAATGAAAGCTTGATTGTAGAATTGTATTCTAAATAATCCTTGAGGTAGCAATAATGACGCGTACTGCAAACGAGTTTCTAACTCCGCAAGCGATCAAGGTCGAAGCGGTTAGCGGGACCTCGGCAAAAGTGATTCTAGAACCTTTAGAGCGTGGTTTTGGCCACACTCTAGGTAATGCTTTACGTCGCATTCTATTGTCTTCTTTACCTGGCGCTGCTGTGGTTGAAGTTGAGATAGAAGGTGTCGAGCACGAGTACAGTACTTTAGAAGGCTTGCAGCAGGACATCGTCGAGCTCTTGCTGAACCTAAAAGGATTGTCTATTAAGCTGTTCGATCAAAATGAAGCATATTTAACATTAGAGAAACAAGGTCCTGGCGAAATTACTGCTGCTGACCTTCGTTTACCTCATAATGTTGAAGTGGTTAATCCAGAACATTTAATAGGTACTTTGAGTGCTTCAGGCTCATTAAAAATGCGCTTGAAGGTTGCTCAAGGTCGTGGTTATGAAACATCTGATTCTCGTTTCCCTGAAGGTGAAACACGTCCTGTTGGTCGTTTGCAATTAGATGCTTCTTATAGCCCGATTAAGCGTGTTTCTTACACCGTTGAAAATGCGCGTGTAGAACAACGTACCGATTTAGATAAACTGGTAATCGACCTCGAGACAAATGGAACGGTTGATCCTGAAGAAGCAATCCGCAAAGCGGCAACAATCTTGCAACAACAAATTGCAATTTTTGTTGATCTTCAGAAAGACCAAACTCCAGTTGCTCAAGAGCCTCGTGAAGAAGTTGACCCAATCTTGCTTCGCCCAGTAGATGATCTAGAGCTTACTGTTCGTTCTGCTAACTGTTTGAAAGCAGAAAATATTTACTACATTGGTGATCTTGTTCAACGTACTGAAGTTGAGTTGTTAAAAACTCCTAACCTTGGTAAAAAATCGTTAACAGAGATCAAAGATGTTTTGGCATCGAAAGGCTTACAACTCGGTATGCGTCTTGAAAACTGGCCACCAGCTAGTCTTCGTATGGACGACCGTTTTGCCTATCGTAGCCGTTAATTAAGTAGGACTATCACCATGCGTCATCGTAATAGTGGTGTGAAATTAGGCCGTACAAGCAGCCATCGTAAAGCGATGTTCCAAAACTTGGCTAATTCTTTATTTGAACACGAGTTGATCAAAACAACTGTGCCTAAAGCTAAAGAATTACGTCGTGTTGCTGAGCCTTTAATCACTCTAGCAAAAAACGATACTGTAGCAAATCGTCGTTTAGCATTTGCTCGTACTCGTAATGCTGCAACTGTAGGTAAATTATTTACCGTACTCGGCCCTCGTTACAAAGAACGTAACGGCGGTTATCTACGTGTTCTTAAAGCGGGCTTCCGTGCTGGTGATGCAGCACCGATGGCTTACGTTGAGCTTGTAGATCGTGAAGTGAATACTTCAGCTGAATAATTGATTTTATTCAAAAAAGACCGGTTTTATACCGGTCTTTTTTATTTTTGTTAATTAATAAAATTATAAAAATGTCCCCAAGTGACATAAAAAAACGGATAAACGGTCAAACTTGACATTGTGTATTGTCAAATTTGTGCTTTAATAAACTTATATTCTCAACAATGGGTATAAAAATAAAATGGAAAAGCAAGTTGATATTTTAATCATTGGCGCAGGTATCTCAGGAATTGGAGTTGCTGCCCATTTATCAAAAAATTCTCCACAACGCCAATTTGAAATTTTAGAGCGTCGTGAATCTTTTGGTGGAACATGGGATCTTTTCCGTTATCCAGGCATTCGCTCAGACTCAGATATGTCCACATTTGGTTTTAATTTTAAACCATGGTGTAAAGCGAATGTATTAGCTGATGGTGCTTCTATTAAAGGGTATTTAGGCGAAGTAATTGATGAATATAAATTAAAAGAAAAAATTCACTTTGGTCATCGTGTACTTTCTGCTAATTATGATTCTGAATCAAAGAAATGGCAGGTTGTAATTGAAGATGGTAAGAAAAAACAACAGACTTGGATTGCTAATTTTGTTGTAGGTTGTACCGGTTATTATAATTATGATCAGGGATATGCTCCTTCTTTCCCAAATCAAGAAGCTTTTAAAGGGCAGCTTATTCACCCACAGCATTGGCCTGAGAATTTAGATTACACAGGGAAAAAAGTCGTTATTATTGGTAGTGGCGCAACTGCAATTACTTTAGTACCGGCAATGGCTAAAGGTGGTGCTGGTCATGTCACTATGTTGCAGCGTTCACCAACGTATATTGCTAGTGTACCGTCTATCGACTTCGTTTATGAAAAAACGCGTAAATTTATGTCTGAAGAAACAGCTTATAAATTTACCCGTGCACGTAATATTGGTATGCAGCGCGCTATTTATGCATTATCGCAGAAACATCCAAAGACTGTACGTCGTTTACTCTTAAAAGCAATTGAAGTGCAGTTGAAGGGTAAGGTAGATATGAAGCATTTTACACCTTCATATAACCCTTGGGATCAACGTTTGTGTGTGGTACCTGATGGCGATTTGTTTAAAATTTTGCGTGAAGGTAAAGCAAGCGTAGAAACTGATCAGATTGAGAAATTTACCGAAAAAGGTATTCTACTTAAATCTGGTAAACACCTTGATGCTGATATTATTGTTTCTGCAACAGGCTTACAAGTTCAGATTATGGGTGGTGTTCAGGCCACTATTGATGGGAAAGCAATTAATTCATCTGAGCATATGCTTTATAACGGTGTGATGTTAAGTGATGTACCAAACATGGCTATGATTATTGGTTATGTAAATGCATCGTGGACCCTTAAAGTTGATATCGCTGCGGAATATATTTGTCGCTTGTTAAATTATATGGATAAAAATCACTATGATGAAGTGATTCCATCTGGTGATAAAACTGAAATGGAAGAAGATACTGTAATGGGTAAATTGTCTTCAGGTTATATTAGCCGTGCGGCACATGAACTTCCAAAACAGGGTAAGCATGCTCCATGGCAGGTGACTAATAACTATTTAGAAGATAGAAAGTCGCTGAAAAATTCAAAATTTGAAGATGGTGTTCTACATTTTCATAAACGTTCAGAAGCTAATGAGCGTAAGCCAAAATTAGTATCTTAATAGGTATTAGATAAAGAAAAGGGGCGTAATGCCCCTTTCTTATGTAGGTATTAAAGTGTTCTTGAAATTAACTCTTTCATGATTTCATTGGTACCAGCATAAATTCGATTTGCTCGGTGGTCTATATAGGCACGTGCAATTGGATATTCAAGCATGTAACCATAACCACCATGTAATTGAAGACACTCATCTACAATTTTTGAGAACATGTCTGAAATTTTATATTTAGCAGCTGCGGCAGCTTCCACACTCAATTTTTCTTCAAGTTGTAATTCCATACAACGATCTAGATAGGTACGGCAGAAATCTATTTCTGTTCTAAGTTCAGCAAGTTTAAAACGCGTATTTTGAAATGCACTAACAGGTTTGCCAAATGCTTTACGGTCTTTTGTATATTGGACAGTATGCGCAAATGCAGCTTCAGCGCCTGCCTGACAAATAATAGCGACTAGCATTCGCTCCCAAGCTAACTCTTTCATGAGCATAATAAAGCCCATGCCTTCCATACCTAAAAGATTTTCTTTAGGAACACGAACGTTATCAAAAAATAATTCGCACGTATCTTGGCCTTTCATCCCAATTTTATTAAGAGGCTTACCTTTACTAAAGCCCGCTCGGTCTGCTTCAACAATAATGAGTGATAAGTTCGCTGAACCTTTGTCATTATTACCAGTTTTACAAACCACTACGACCATGTCACATAAGTAGCCATTCGTAATGAAAATTTTAGAACCATTAATGACATAATCATCACCATCAAGAACGGCTGTGGTTCTTACTGCTTGTAAATCAGAACCAGTGCCTGGCTCAGTCATGGCAATAGCTGTGACCACTTCTCCTGTTGCCATCTTCGGTAGCCACTTTTGTTTTTGTTCTTCATTACCAAAGTTATTCACGTAATTGGCAACAATATCTGAATGCAAAGAGAAGCCCGTACTAGAGTCCATAGCATAAGCTTGTTCTTCGATTAAGATCATACTGTACAGGCGGTCTACTCCGGAACCACCATATTGTTCTGGCATTGTGGTACACAAGAGGCCTAATTCTCCAGCCTTATTCCAAAGATCGCGATCAACATGTTGCTGTTTTTCATATTTTTCAATATTGGGAACAACTTCTTTTTCATAGAATTTACGAACTGTTTCGCGGAAGGCCTCATGCTCTTCGTTAAATAGTTTTCTCGGTAACATATTTGGAATGGGACGGATAGCACCAGATTGCATTTGTATTTCTTCCTTGGTTCAGATGAGATGTTATGAACTTAAACATACGGAAGCCTTGCTTATGTAACAATGTGATGAATGCTCAATTATGAGTACAAGATGATAAATTTGGTCAATTTGATATTTTTAGCGATCTTTGGAATGTGATCAGGTAAACTAAGCGCACTATCAACGCAGATGGGGAAATAAATGTCTGACGAAATGACCTTGGAAGAACGTAAAGTAATTTATCGAGCACGCCGCGGCTTAAAAGAAATTGACGTCTATTTTGACCCTTATGTAAAAAACTATTATCTAAAAGCGGATTCGGCAGAGAAGGCGTTATTTGCAGAGTTAGTTGAACAGGAAGATCCTGATTTACTCGATTGGTTCATGGAAGTTTCTGAACCTCCACGTACAGAGTTACGTGAATTTATTTATAAATTAAAACAGTACGTTCATGGCTAAACTGTTTTGATAAAAGAATTAAATTTTGAGCTGAAATATAGTCGTTTCTCGATAATATTTCAGCTTTTTATTGGCTTGAGTTTAGCCATCCTACTTTATCAATTGTTATCACCCATTTGGTGGTTGATTACTTTCATCCTTTTATCTATAAGTTTTCTATTTTTTTTAAGACAATCACAAATTTCTCAAATTGCATATTTAGACCAAAAATCGTGGTCAATTGCATACTCCTCACAAAAGATAATTTCTCGTGTGGAAATTTCTAAAATAATTGATTATCAGCTGTTTATGGTTATTTATCTTGAGGGGGCACCTATAAAGGTAGCCATAATTTGGTTTGATCAACTTCCTTTGCAGCATTGGAAAAAGCTAAAAGTCTTACAGAAACTTCATTAATTGTTAGACAATTCTACATTTGTATATTTATTTAAAATTTATAAAAAACAATAATTTAATCTTTATTTTTTTGCTTGAGTTTAAGATTGTCTAATTAAAAATTAGAAAAAAGCTAAGGAAATACAATTGTCTGACAATTTCACCTATGGGTATCTAGTTGATCGGTTAAAGTACAAACACCAACGTAAAGTGTGTCGGAGGTCTCAAAATGGAGATGCCAACATGGTCGTTCTTGGTCATTGCCATCATTTTGGCAGTGGTGATCGGAAGAGCAGGAACTTTACTCAGGGAACATCTTAACAAAGTTAATTTTAACAAAGTTAAGAGACAGAGGATGCAAGGTCGTCGATCAGTCAATTATTAAATTGCTTAGTCGATTAATTTCATCAAGTGTCCAGTTTATAACTGGGTGCGATTGTAGTAAAGGAGGTCTCTCATGGAGATTTCAATGTGGATGTTTCTGTTAATTGCAGTGCTTATGGCTGTGGTAGTAGGAAGAGCAGGAACTTTACTTAAGGATTATCTAGAACAAAAATAATATAAGCCGTTAAAAGCTTATCTCAGTTAATAAGTAGCATGTGCTGAACCGTCGCAATGCTACTTTTTTTTGCCTAAAATTTCTGTTTCCCTGAAAAACTGTCAATTTTATCTGCTGTGAAGTATGTCAAAGTATAAGCGCTACAATTAGAGTAATTACTCTTTTATTCAAGATATGCATCTGCTAATGTACATCTGAAAAGGAAAAAACAAATTACATAGAGGACAGGAAGATGTCTAAAGTCCAAAAAATAAGCCAAGGTTTGGCGGTAAGTTTGCTTGCAGCTTCAGTATTATCAGGTTGTTCATACGTCGTGAAAACCGGAGCAAATGTTGCTTTAGGTTTTACGGAAAAGCACGTCGTTCCACCTATTTTAGCAATGCAAGATGCTGAAATGGTTTGTAATACGGGTAGTGCATTAACACCTGCAATTATGTCTACCAAAGGTATGGGTGCAGATCCAACGCGTGTTGCTGTATTAATGTATGCCGCATCAGGTGTATGTGCGGAAAACCAAGCCTTAGAACAGGAATTACGTTATTTACGTGCATCAAAAGCGGGTCAAGTAACCGAAGCTCAAGATGCTCGTATTGCTCAGAAACGTTGGGCAGCCATCGCTGCTGAGCGTCAATATACGGGCTATAAGTTGTTCGCTGACCGTTGGGAATCTAAATATAAATATCATTTAGGTGATTCTTGTCCAACGATGCGTAGTGATACTGATCAAACTGTATATTTACTTGGAATGATTAGTGGCCTTCAGGCTGTAACCAATGACATTAACTCTGGTGGTGCAGTCAATGTTCCAAAAGATATTGCGGCTATTGTAGAGCGCGGCATGGTTTGTCTAGATAATGAAAAATTCTGGGGCGCACCTAATGCAACACGTGCTGTTATTTGGACCTTACTGCCTGGGGCTGATGAAGGGAAACCGGACCCATATCAAACTTTAAAACAGTCAGTTCAAATTGGTGAACAAAAGGGTGTTCGCCTGTCCCATGCTTTGTATGCGGTAGCTGCCCAAGCAAGTGGTGATGATGCAAAAATCCGTGATGCATTAAGATCATATGCCGCATCTCAAGCTGATGATAAGCCTGTCAATCCGAACTTTAAGTTAATCGATAGTATGGCTGGTTTGATAGTACGTGGTATTTCTGACCGTTACTGGACTGAGCATACAGGTGTGCGTACTGGAGATGATGGTATGTCACATTTCTGGGATGATAAGAATGAAGGTGCAGCAGAGTTAGATGAATTGTTTGATGGAGGGGCCGCATCTGAAGCTCCTGCAGACTCATCTGCTCCACCAGCAGCGCAGTAAAAATATTTGAAAGGTTAACTTCTTGCGAGACTGTTGTTAAGTTTTACAATGGTAGCAAGAAGTTTAATTTCAAGGAGTGTGCCATGAAGGATCATGTACTGAATCATAAAGTGCTTTTGGTCGCAGTGTGCATTTCTGTGTCTGCCTGTCTACAGGTGTTTCCTGATACATTTATTTATTGGCGTGAAAGCCTACTTGGCGAATTTTGGCGTTTGTGGACAGCGCACTGGGTACACGTTGGGTGGATTCATTTCCTTTTAAATATGATGGCATTTGCCTGTTTGCCTTTTATCTTCCCGCATACCAAAGCGTGGCATCTTTTAAGTCTGCTTTTCCTTTTGCCACCGTTCATTAGTTTGGTTTTCTATTTTTATTTACCTTATATCGAAGCATATGCAGGGCTGTCTGGTGTGTTACATGGGCTCTATACAGCAGTTGCTTTAGTTTACTTGCAATATCGGAAAGAACGGAATTTTGCTTTTCTGGTTTTAGGATTAATTATTGCAAAACTGATATGGGAAAATACCTTTGGTCAAACAGGAACGGCTCAGTTAATTGGAAGCCCAGTTTTAACTGAAGCTCACTTATATGGCGCGATTGGTGGCGCAATCTTTGGTGGGTGCTATTGGCTGGTACAGAGATTAAAAAAGAAATATTGACAATACGAACTGTTAAAAAAGTGATTTTAGTCATTCTTTATTAATAAAGTTTGATGCAAATTTGATCGTTGAATAAAGGGATTGGTAGAAGGGGTATGGATTTAACCCCTGACCAAGAAAATTGCATGACTCAAGTCTTTATTTTTTAAGGACTTGAGAGAACAAAATTGGAATATTTATGCAAGAATATCAAGAAAAAAGATCTGGATTAGGTCTGTTGGGTTATATCTGGAACGAGTGGATCTCAACATTCGTCATCCTCACTCTGCTATTAATGACTTTAATAATTGGTACCGGGGAAATGATCCACGGACAATTATTACGTATCGGGGAGCGTCTTTATGGTGACCCTGCTATAGGCATGCAATATTCATTTTTGCGTGCTGAACCTGAAAAGCCGACTTGTGATCGACATCCAAATATCGATGCCCAAGTAAAAGAACAAATGAAAGCGAATGCATCTGATGATTTCTCGAGTTTCTTTGGTGCAGCATCGGAAAGTGATGTCCGTGCATCGCTACTCGCTGCGCAGCAACAATGTGACGAGAAATACCAGGCATATGACAAGACAATTAAATATATCGAAGCTAACCCTGGTGTGCGTACTTACCGTGCCATCGAGACAGGTTTCTTTGGTATTTTTAAATTTGGTACAGAAAATCGCGCAATTTTACTGATTTTTATGGTTTTGATTTCTGCGATTACAGCATCGTTAAAATTTCACCATATTGGCTTACGTAATCCGGCAACAAAAATAGATTACAAAGTCTATTCCATCTTTATGGTGGTTGCTAATGCGCTACTCAGTTTCTCTGTAATTAGCCAGTATCGTTCAGTTATTAATTCTGGGGTAATACCGACCTATGAAACAGTAACTATTTACTGGATATGGATGATTCTATTTGTTGTTCTGACCTTAATTAGTCTTTATCAATTATTTGTTTCACCTCCACCAAAACGTGAAGGCGGTAATATTGGCTTAGCCTTACTAAGCGTGCCTTTATATGCTTATATGGGTTTGATTACGGGTATCGTATTCACATTCTTTATGGATTATCCAATGGGGCAAGGGATTTACCTTGGTTTATTGGTTGAGTTTTCAGGTATTTTCCTAAACCTTGCCTTGTTTATTTGGGCAGGTATGCTTCTAACTCAAACACGTGTTATGGATTTATTCCTTAATGTGCTTCGTCCATGGAATTTGGCACCAGAAACCCTAACATGGTTAATTCTAATTGCTGCTGCTGTACCAACGGCTTATACAGGCGCATCAGGTATCTTCGTTATTGCGGCAGGTGCAATTATTTATAAAGAAGTTTGGAATGCAGGTGCTCGCCGTCAATATGCTTTGGCTGTTTCTGCAATGTCAGGTTCTTTAGGGGTAGTTGTACGTCCATGTCTACTGGTCGTTTTAATTGCCATGCTTGATAGCCGTCATGTAACGTCCGATGAATTGTTTGGCCATGGTATTTATGTATTTTGGCTAACAGCATTTATTTTCTTGGGTGTCTCATTACTATTGGCTGAAGAAAAATTCCGCGTGAATTCACCAAAAGTAGCGATTCCGGGTATGTTACGTGCCTTTGTACCCGTAATCCCATACATTCTGATTACTGTTGTTGTTCTTGCGATCTATAAATATGCGCTAGACACAGGAATGAATGAATTTACTGCACCAGTAATTTTGCCATTAGTCCTGATTGCAATGATCTTGTATGACAAATTGGTCGCTACAAAAGAAACTCCGGCAATCAATATTCATGAAGCAATTGTTCGTGAACACGAACAAAAATCTCCATTCTTACGTGCGCATGATCCGCATAGTTCTCAATACCGTCTTGGTTTTGGTGGAGCCCTTCGTTTTGCAACCTCAGAAACAGTCGGCCATATTGGTGCACTAATTATCTTGATGGCATTGTCTGCAAGTGTAGGTGGTTTAATTGAACGTTCTGAAGTGGTTGAATTATTGCCGACTCATTTAGGCAGTATCTATATATCACTGGCATGTATTGCACTGCTACTTGCGATTATTGGTATGTGTACCGATCCATTTGGTGCTGTAATTTTAGTTGCTGCAACCATTGCACCTGTGGCATACGAAAATGGTATTCATCCAATTCACTTCTGGATGATTGTATTAGTTGCATTCGAGTTTGGTTATGTAACGCCACCAGTAGCCTTGAACCATCTCTTAACGCGGTTGTCCGTCGGAGATGATGAAGTTAATGCGGCGGATGCTGAAGCGAAAGAGAAATATACAAGCTTCTACTACCGTTATGAGCGTTGGTTATTACCAATTATTGTCTTGTTCTCATCATTGGTATTGGTTACTTATGTACCGTATGTGTTCAAGTTATTCGATTGGTATAAATAACTTAAATTAAAGTATCTGTTATACAAAAAAGCCCTCCTAAATGGAGGGCTTTTTTAGTAGTAGAATTCAGTAAATTTTGGAAAAATGATGGCTAGAATTATTTTAATTAAAATAAAAAAGCTAAAGATGAATAACTTTAGCTTTTTAAGTTCCCATTGAAAAACTATTGCTGTTTGAGCTGAGCTTCAAGCAATTTAACTTGTTCTTCTTTGAGTTTCGTTAATTGATCTGCATCTGCATGCTGAGCTTTTAATGAACTTTCTTGATCTTGCAACTGACGATGGATGTCATCGAGTTTAGACACTTCTTCTTTTGCTAAAGACTCTTGAGCAGGTACAGGCTGTTTAAGCACATCTTCATTCACAAGTTGTGATGAACTTGCAGCCTCTGCTGTCGGTTCAGAAGCTGATGATGGATCAGTGGTTTTAACAGGCGCAGGTGTCGAAACAGGATGAGGATCAACCATTGGTGCGGCTGACTCGGTTTTTTTGAAAAACCATTGTGCAGCGAAAAAAAGCACTACGAGAATGCTTAAGCCCCCAATTAAAATCCACAATAGTTTTGAGTTTTGTTTTCTTTGTAGTGGCATCTCTAAGACCTTTAGTCAGGACGACGAGGCTTGAACTGTATTACTCCAACTTCATCAGGTACAGCAGGTGCTTCAGGCTCATCAATATGAGTCGGACGATTTTCGCTATAACCGCATTCGATACATTCAATCCATTCGTCTTCAGCGGTGGTTAGCATGACAATCCGATCTGTTGCTTCACATTTTGGACATTTAGCCCCAGCAATGAAACGTTTTTTCATCTTTATCACCCTAACCACACGATCAATTTAGGCCCATAGTTTAAGCGGTTTTGCTGTCATTCGTCCAACCTTGATGACGTAACAATGCATCAATTTTAGGTTCACGGCCACGGAAATTAACAAATGCTTCAAGAGCAGTGTCTTTTCCGCCTACAGCTAAAATCGCCTGACGGAATTCTTTACCCGTTTGAGTGTTGAAAATGCCTTCATGTTCAAAACGGTCAAATGCATCACTAGCTAACACTTCTGCCCATTTGTAAGAGTAATAACCAGCCGCATAACCACCAGCAAAAATATGGCTGAAGCTATGTTGGAAACGGTTGTATCCGACCGTAGGAACGACAGCATATTGGCTACGTATTTCATTTAAAGTCTGCTGAATTTGCTCACTGTTCAGTGCTGGTGTTTTCGTGTGAATTGTTAAATCAAACAAGGCAAATTCAAGTTGACGTAAAGTCTGCATGCCAGATTGGAAGAAGCGGGCATTTAATAAAGCATCGAGTAATTCTTGCGGTAAGGTATGTTTACTCTCAATGTGCTCACTTAATACATCTAGACTTTCTTTATCCCAAGACCAGAATTCCATGAACTGACTTGGAAGTTCTACCGCATCCCAAGCAACACCATGAGTACCTGCAACCGAAATGTTATCTACCTCGGTCAGCATGTGATGTAAACCATGTCCAAACTCATGGAATAAGGTGATGACTTCATCATGAGTCAGTAAAGCAGGCTGATCACCTACTGGAGGTGTAAAGTTACATACCATGTAGCAAATTGGTTTTTGCAGACCGTGAAGAGTCTGCATGCGTGAGCGGAAACCATTCATCCATGCACCACCACGTTTGCCCGTACGTGCATAGATGTCAAAGAAGAATCCACCAATTACTTGGCCTTGGTCTTCTAACTCAAAATAACGTGCATCTGGGTGCCAGACAGGTGCTTGTCGCTCAATGATGTTAATACCATATAAGCGCTGTACGATCTGGAATAATCCTTGAATGACTTTAGGCGCAGGGAAGTAAGGTTTTAACGCTTCTTGAGATAAGTTGAACTGTTGTTGTTTAAGCTTTTCAGAATAATAAGTGGTATCCCAAGGTTGAAGTTCATCGACACCATCTTGTTTGGCAATATCTCGAAGCTCAGCAACTTCTTGGAGAGCAGGGGCACGTGCATGTTCGGCTAGATCAACTAAAAAGTCATGTACCGTTTTTACATCTGGTGCCATTTTGCTTGCAAGAGAATATTCAGCGTAGTTATTGAAACCAAGTAGCTTCGCCATTTCCTGACGAAGACTTAAAATTTCTTCCATAATTTTGCTGTTATCAAACTCAGTTTGTTCAGACTGATCAGATGCACGAGTAACATAGGCTCTGTAAAGCTCTTCACGCAAAGCGCGGTCATCTGCATACGTCATGATTGCAAAATAAGCTGGGAAATCTAGAGTTGCTACAGCTTGATCGAGTTCACGTTGTTTACCGTATTGTTTTAATAACTCAACATTACTTTCAGGAAGACCTTTTAGCTCAGTTTCTGTAAGCGGTTTAAAGTATGCTTGTGTTGCATCAAGCACATGGTTAGAAAAATCAGAAGAAAGCTGTGAAAGGCGAGCAGAAATATCTGCATAGCGTTTTTTCTCTTCACCCTCTAAAGCCACACCAGAAAGTTTAAAATCACGTAAAGCAAGTCGAATAGCACTTTGTTGGGCTGGACTAAGAGAGGTATAACCCTGACCATCATGGATATGCTGATAAGTTTGATAGAGCGCCGTGTGTTGACCAAGTTGAGTGTAATATTCACTCAAAGCTGGCAATAACGATTGATAGACTTCTCTGGTTTCAGCATTGTTCATTACCGCATTTAAATGTGATAAAACACCCCATGATTCACTGAGGTTATTTTCAAGTGTATCGACTTGTTGAAGTACGGCAAGTTGTTGAGCGGTATCGGTAGGTACACCTGTAAGCGTATTTAAAAATTCTTGGCCTGCTTGAATTGCTTGTTGGATGTCTTGTTTTAAATTTTCTAATTCAATTTGATCAAAACGCGGAGTTGGTAAGGTCGCTTGCTGTAAAGTCATTGCTGTTAGCCACATTATTTTTTAAACATGTTATTAGATGTAGGTCCTCTCAAGCCAGAAATCAAGTTTAATGTGCAAAATAAGCTTTTTAAAAAGAAATAAGTCCCAAAATCGGGACTTATTTCTAGGCTAGCAACATCTAGTGTTTAATTATTCAGCTTTTGATTTTGCATTGGCCTTTTTCTTTTTAGGCTTAGACTTTTTCTTTACTTTTTCTGGTTTACTTTCGGCTTTTGCAGAAGGTTTTTTACCAGACTTTTTAGTATAAGAACTCGCCTTGGCTTTTTCTTTCTTTTTATGAACAGGTCTTTCACCATCACTACTTGTTGGTTTACTGAAAACTTCTTCAGTTGCCTGTGAAGATGTTTTAGTTGTCCGTGGAGCTCGGCTACGAACGACTCTTCCTGCATGCGTGACTTGTTGAAGAAGTTGGAAGTCAATTTTACGTTCTTCAAGATTTACGCCAGCAACCTGAATTTTAACTTCATCGCCTAAACCAAAGATTTGACCACGATTTTGACCTACCAGATTTTGGCTCGCTTGGTCATAAATAAAGAAGTCATCGCCGAGTTGGCTAATATGAATCATGCCATCGACGTATAGATCTTTAAGTGTAATGAATAAACCAAATTCGGTTACTGCACTTACGATACCAATAAACTCATCACCCAAATGCTGTTGCATATAGTGACACTTCAACCAAGTTGTTACGCTACGAGAAGCTTCATCTGCACGGCGTTCAGTTTGAGAAAAATGTTCACCAGCATCATCTAGCGCAGCACCAGAGAGTGGATAAGGCTTTTGTTTCAAGTGTGCCTTAATAGCACGATGTAATAATAAATCTGGGTAACGACGGATTGGCGAAGTGAAATGAGTGTAGGCTTCATAAGCCAAACCATAGTGTCCCGCATTTTTTGCGCCATAATAAGCTTGCATCATTGAGCGTAATAAAACGGCATGAATACTTGGTGCATCAATACGGTCTTTGGTCGCTTCAATCACTTTTTGATAGTCTGCTTGAGTTGGTTGATCAGGGAAGGGTAGACCAAGCAATTTCACAAAGTCTTTTACTTTCTGAATACGTGAAAACTCTGGAGCTTCATGCACACGATATAACATTGGAACATCATGTTCTAATGCATATTCAGCTGCAGCAACGTTAGCAAGTAACATACATTCTTCAATGAGCTTATGTGCTTCATTACGTGTACGTGGCAAAATTTCTTTAATCCCGCCCAGCTCATCAAAAGTCATGTACGTTTCAATGGTTTCAAATTCCATTGCATGGCGGTCAGCACGCAAGTTTTTCAAAATTTGATAAAGCTGGAAAAGTGTATTTAAAGATTTATGAACATCACGATCTTTTGGAATCGCATCTGTTGCGCCTTCAAAGTATTGCGCTACCTGGGTATAGGTTAAACGTGCTTTTGAATGCATAACCGACGGATAAAAATCGTAACCAGTTACACGGCCTGAACGAGAGAGCTTAAGGTCACAGACCATACATAAGCGGTCTACATGAGGGTTCAGAGAACACAAGCCGTTTGACAGAGCCTCTGGTAGCATTGGTAATACAAAGTGGGGGAAATATACCGAAGTGCCTCGTTCCTCTGCTTCTTCGTTGAGGGCTGAGTCTAAGCGTACATAATGGCTGACATCGGCAATTGCGACAACTACACGGTAACCACCACCCGGACGTTTTTCTGCATAAACTGCATCGTCAAAATCTCGAGCGTCTTCACCATCAATTGTAACTAATGCTAAATCTCTTAAATCAATACGACCTTCACGATCTTGAGCTGATGGCTCTTTAAAACTTTCTGCTTCTTTTAATACTTGATCTGGAAATTCATATGGCAGACCAAATTCAAGAATGGTTTGTGGAATGATAATTTCTGTATCAGCTTTGTCTGCCATAGACTGAATAATATGTGCTGTTGAAAACTCTTCACGGGTCGGATAGCTATCAATTGCAACACGTAGCATATCGCCAACATTCGCCCCAGCATGTTTTACGAGTTCTTTTTCTAAAGGAATAGGCTGATGCTGATTAGGATTGTTGGGTTGAATAAAATATTCACCCTCATGAACTGACAATTTACCAATTAATTGTTTAACACGATGCTGTAAAACTTCTGTGATAAAACCCCAAGGTTTACCTTTACGGTCTACTGAAGTCTGGCGCACTCTAACTCGGTCACCATTAAATACTAAACGTAATTCACGTTCAGGAAGTAAAAGATCGGTTTGACCATCAATATGTGCTGTACCTAAACCTTTACTATTAATATAAACAGTTGCTTCATATGTTGGTTGATCTGCCACCAACTGAAATTTAAAACCGTCTTTCATGATTTGGCCATCACGAACCATAGCACTTAAACGATGACTTAATGCTTCGATACTTTTTTGGTCATGAATATTAAAATGATCGACAAGCTCTGCATGAGATTGTGGTGTTTGCAACTGCTCCAACGTATCTAAAATCAGAGTACGGCTTGGAATAGGATTGTCATAACGTTCAGCTTCAGCTTTCGCTTCAGGGTCAGCCCAGTTTTTTGTCATGTCGTTTTGTTTCACGCTTGGCAGATAAGTCTAGCATAAGCCATGCAGACCCGAACTGCACGTTCAGGTTTGCAATAATGTGTTATGCACTACAGTATTTTGATGAAGAAATAATATCTATCTTAACAAGCGTTTGATCGAAAAAGACGAAAATAATGAGGAAATTGCTTAAAAAATAATTCATTGAACTAAAAAACAAGAAAATTTCAGTATGATGACTTGAACAATGTGGTTTTAGTTTGTATTATGGCGGCTCGTTCCGGTGAGGTGGATGAGTGGCTGAAATCACTTCCCTGCTAAGGAAGCATACCTATTACTGGTATCGAGGGTTCGAATCCCTCTCTCACCGCCATTTACTTAATGCGCTCATAGCTCAGCTGGATAGAGCACTTGGCTACGAACTAAGGGGTCGGGAGTTCGAATCTCTCTGAGCGCACCAAGTAAAACAGAACGAATCGCTGAAAGGCACACAAGTTACGCGCTCATAGCTCAGCTGGATAGAGCACTTGGCTACGAACTAAGGGGTCGGGAGTTCGAATCTCTCTGAGCGCACCAACTTGAAGAATTAACCGCTTTTATAGCGGTTTTTTTGTGCTTGTTTTTTGGTAATTTTAATAAATCTAAATTTATAACTTTTTAATTATATTAGAGATAATCATAAATGAACCTAGCTTTATTTGATTTTGATGGCACCATCACTCATAACGACACATTCAGCTTATTTCTTAAATTTTCTTTAGATAGAAAAACACAACTCGTCGGTGGTATTCGGCTTGCACCGTATATAGCTGGCTATAAACTTGGTTGGGTAACGGATAAAACCATTCGAACTAAGCTCTGCCAAGTAGGATATGTGGGGTATGACGCGAACTCCCTAAAAGATATGGGGCAAGAGTTTGCTAAAAAGGTACTTCCTACATGTGTTCGTGAAAATGCTTTGGAGCGTATTCTCTGGCATAAACAACAAGGTGATCAGATTGTTGTTGTATCAGCATCATTAGGCGTTTATTTAGAAAGTTGGTGTCATTCTTTAGGTTTAGATGTTATATGCAATCAACTTGAAACACATAATGGTATTTTAACAGGCCATTTTATTGATGGTGATTGTGGTTATTTAGAAAAAGTAAATAGAATAAAAAATAAATATGATTTAAGCCAATACCCGACCATATATGCTTATGGTGATACTCCTAATGATTATGCAATGTTGGAATTAGCACATAAAAAGTATTATAGATGGCAAGAGATTGATTAGTATTAAATTAATATTTGAAACTATATTAAATCAGAAAGCCACTTATAAAAGTGGCTTTCTTTTAATGATATTAAACAGTATGGAACGAATTATCTAAGAAGTTATCAGTAAGTAATGACTGAGGTACGATAGTATGCGTTGTATTTGTTACGGTAGATACTGTAGAAGTTACTCCACCGAGTAAGCTGCCACTTGTTAATCCACCAAGTAAATTAGAAATGACATCTAAGCCACCTTGACCAGTCACTCCACCAGTTAAGCTACCCACGATATCCGTTACGATACCAATAGGGTTTTCTGTGCCACCAGTAACGCCACCAGTTAAACCGCCTAGAAGGTCAGTCACTACGCCAAGAGGGCTATCACCACCAGTCACTCCACCAATAGTGCCTGTTACACCGCCAAGGATTTCTGTTAATAAACCAGTTGCAGTAGAGCCATTAGTAATAAGTGTACCGATAATACCAGTCGCTGATTCAGTTGCACCTTGAATATCACCACCGACTAAGTCAGATACAACTTCAAGAGCACCATTAACTGTGTCGCGAGAAGTTTCAAAAGTTAGTGTGCCGAGGTCTGCAATTTCAGAAACAGGATGTTCTACTTGTGGAAGAATACCGATAATCGTATCCGCTACGGTATCAATACCAGTGTTTATAATCTCAGTTTTTAGGCTTTCAACGCCTTGAAGAATATCGATACCGCCTTGAACTACGTCGATCACTGGAGAGATTGGAGATGTGCCGCCACCAATACCACCTGTTACGCCGCCGATGATGTCGGTTACGACTTCAAGTGGATTGCCACCAACGCCACCGATGATATCAGTCACAACCTCAAGAGGATTACCACCAACGCCGCCTGTTACGCCACCGATGATGTCAGTTACGACTTCAAGAGGATTACCACCAACACCGCCTGTGACACCACCAACTACATCTGTAACGCTTCCTACAACACCAGTGATAATACCAGCAGCAGTTGTACCATTATTGATAAGTGTACCCAGAATACCAGTTGCTGATTCAGTTGCACCTTGGATATCTCCACCAACTAAATCAGAAACAACTTCAAGTGCGCCATTTACAGTGTCGCGAGAAGTTTCGAAAGTTAATGTGCCGAGGTCAGCAATTTCAGAAACAGGATGTTCAGTTTGTGGAAGGATGCCAATGATTGTGTCGGCAACAGTGTCGATACCTGTATTAATAATTTCAGTTTTTAGGCTTTCAACGCCTTGAAGGATATTGATACCGCCTTGAACTACGTCGATTACTGGAGAAATTGGAGATGTACCGCCACCGATACCACCCGTTACACCGCCCACTACATCGGTAACACTTCCAACTACACCAGTGACAATACCTGTAGCAGTTGTACCATTGTTGATAAGTGTTTCAACAATTCCAGTTGCTGACGCAGTTGCGCCAGAGATATCTCCACCTACTAAATCAGAAACAACTTCAAGAGCACCGTTTACTGTGTCGCGAGAAGTTTCAAAAGTTAAGGTGCCAAGGTCTGCAATTTCAGAAACAGGATGTTCAGTTTGTGGGAGTACTCCAATGATTGTTCCAGCAACAGTTTCAATGCCAGTGTTGATAATTTCAGTTTTTAGACTTTCGACACCCTGAAGAATATCGATACCGCCTTGAACGACATCAATGACTGGGGAAATTGGCGATGTTCCACCAGTCACACCACCTGTTACGCCACCAATAACACCAGTGACTACTTCAAGGGGATTGCCGCCAGATACTCCTCCAATCAAACCACCAGTTACACCACCCACAACATTGGTTACTGTTTCTAATGGATTTGTAGAACCGACAGTACCGGTTACAGTGCCAACCACATCAGAAACTAAGCCTGTTGCTGTATGCGTAACTGTATTAGTTACTGTAGAAATAACATTTGAAAGTAAGCCTGATGTTGAAACGTGTGCATCAACAGAAGAACCCGTGTTTACAGTGGTATTTACCGATACAACATTACCCAAGTCTTGAGTAACTTTTGAGATCGAAGATACGAGATTTTTTAGTAAAAACATGTTGGTCTATTTCCTATATAATTATGTATTTTTAAGTAAGTATTATTTATTGCGCTACATAATTAATGAGATGTATATCTCAATAATTGGAATTTAGTATTGGTTAGATATCAAAAGCTGTCAATGTGTATTTTTAGTCACATTTTTTAATATTAAATAATATTTAAAGAAATAATAATTCATTTAATTTAGACGTAAAAATAATAATGGTTTTTATATAATATTTTTTTAATTAATTATATTTTTTCTTATATTTCCACTTATTTGAAGCAGTATATTAGATAAATTTTACTTAGGTCTATAATGTTAGGGCTTAGCTAGAAATATATTATTTCTATAATGTTGAGTGAAATGGTCGACTTTAGCTTTTAGATATGTGGCGAAATACGTCAAAAAGTCTATAAAACTTATTTGAAAAAAAATATTTCAAATACATCTTAGGTAAGAAAGTCTTCAGTAATTTTAGCTACTATTTTATGTAAAAGAGGGGTGTGGCTAAGAACTAGACGGTTGATGACAGAAAGATGAAAAAAGGCTTCCTAAGCCTTAAAAAATGCGTATAATGCGCAACATCAAGTACGCGCTCATAGCTCAGCTGGATAGAGCACTTGGCTACGAACTAAGGGGTCGGGAGTTCGAATCTCTCTGAGCGCACCACTTGAAGAATTAACCGCTATATATAGCGGTTTTTTTGTGCCTATTTTTTTTCACTTCTACTAAAAGCCAGTGCTCGTGGCAACCAGCTTTGAACAAAATTAAAAGTAGAAAACTAGCCAAATGTTTTAAAACGATTTTCATCTTCAATAAAAGCTTTTTCTCCGGCTTCTCCTTCGATTGAACCAAATACCAATTGAGCTCTTAATTTCCAATGAGCAGGAACATTAAAAGCAGCATTAATTTTCTCATCAATGATTGGATTGTAGTGTTGCAAAGAAGCTCCAATACCTTGTTCAGTCAGTACGTTCCATACTGCAAATTGTGCAATTGCTGTTGAGTGCTCAGACCAGATTGGAAAATTATCTGCATATGCTTCAAATTGCTCTTGTAGACCTTTAATCACGTGTTGGTCTTCAAAAAATAAAACTGTACCTGCACCTGCCGCAAAACTTTGAATTTTCTGCTCAGTTCCAGTTAGGGCTTCTCCTGGAATAATCGTTTTTAATACATCTAAAACAATATTCCAGAAATTTTGGTGGGACTGATCAAATAAAATCACAACGCGAGAAGACTGGGAGTTAAATGCAGATGGGCTATGTTTTACAGCTTCTTGAATTAATTTTTCAATTTCAGTTGGGGACTGTTTTAAGTTCTTTCCTATTGAATAAATTGAACGACGTTTTTTAATTAATTCTAAAAAGCTTGGTTCATTTGAAAAGTTCGTCTCTTGAGTGGCTTGCGTAACCACATCTTTTGAGACAGTTGCTTTTTGATTTAAGCCAAATAATTTTGCAAAAAAAGACATGAGACATTCCACTAAGAAGGTGATGCTCTTATTGTAGAAATTTTAAAAAGTGAAATAAGCTCAAAAAATATGAATCTACGTTCCATATATGCAACGAAAAATATTTTGCAACTGAACTATAACTACTTCTTTTAAACAAAACAAAAAATAGCCTTTGATTCATTTTAAAGCTGAAATGAATATGCTCTAATAGTTTCGATTTATTGAGTATTGATGCATTGCAATGACTGAGCAAAAAACAGCTTTATCTTTACGTTACTATTTGAATTTAGAAGAATCACAAGATGGATTTTCGTTAGTAACATTTGGGAAAAAACAATTTACCCGTTTTCTAACACCTGCGATTAGTATTGCAATTATTATTTGGGGACTTTATTTAGGTTTCTCTGGGGTTGGCCGATATTATGTCGGATTAGGCTTGTTTTTTTTGGTGATGCAAGGGCTGATGCGTTATTGGCTTTTACCGATGCTATTTAAACGTCAATTTGTTCGTTACCAGTTTGGAAAGAGTGAGCAAGGAATCGATCTTTATCAAGATTATTTTGAACTTTATTCCAGTGAACGTAAGCAAGTAGTGCAATATGCGGATGTGCAAACCTTTGCTAAAGGTAAGTTGACATACATGCTTGAGTTAAAAAACAAAACTGTAATTATTGTGCCAAAGCGAGCATTTGCACAGGTTTCAGATCAAACGATATTTGAAAATACATTTAAGAAATAAATTATTGGAATTATTAGCCGCAACAACAAAGGAAGCCTCATGAATACACGTCCTTCAAAAATCGTTTGCGTAGGCAGAAGCTATGCTGATCATGTCAAAGAATTAAATAATGCTATGCCTGACAAGCCGATATTATTTATTAAACCACCTAGTAGTTTGATTGGTTTAAATGACGGTATTTCCTGGAATCCAGCTTGGGGCAGCTGTCATTTTGAGTGTGAATTAGTTTTACGCATTGACCAACCTTTAAAAGGTGAAACAGATCCTGCAAAAGCATTAAAAGCGATTGGTGCGGTGACATTAGGTCTTGATTTAACAATGCGTGATTTACAGAATGATCTGAAAAGTAAAGGTCATCCATGGGAACGTGCAAAAGCTTTTGATGGTGCTTGTGTATTGGCTGACTGGGTAGATTTGAGCGAAATTACAGATTGGCAAGAAACTAAATTCACTTTCCATATTAATGATGAGTTACGTCAAGATGGCAATACGGCATTATTAATGTTTACCATCGGTGATCTATTAGCTGATATTAATCAGGTCTTTTCACTAGAACCGGGTGATGTAATTATGACAGGTTCACCTGCTGGTGTTGGGGCATTACACTCGGGTGATCAGTTAAAAATGATATTAAAAGGTGCAACGCAAGATTTTGTATGGAAAACTTTTGTGAAAGCATAAGCTATTCCTAAATTTTCTAATTTTTAACCCTATTATTTTTTCAATAATAGGGTTTTTTATTGTCTAGAAGTGGAAGACATTTATATTAATAAATCGTCTTATTTTCTATTTCTCTTCAAACACTGTTGAAAGAGGAATAGAAAGTTTTGCAGCCAAATAATCATTAGACTCAATAAGCGCTGGTCCAATTTTTTCCATCCATTCATCGTCATCATGCACATTTTGGACATCTTGACGTAAAGGCAATGGGTACGGAAGGGCTGTGAAAAAACTCCAGAAATCAACTTGGGATAAATTACGCGCTAGAACATATTCATCTTTATCAGTACGTTTAACTAAATTTTGTTCTTCTAGTAAAAGCACATAAGCAGGCCAGCGACCAATTTCTCCACGGCCTAAAATTTCTAAAGCTTCTTTATCACTTACACTTTCACCCAGCTTTTGCTTTTTATAAAACAGCTCAAGAATATCTAATAACATTAGAACAGGATGTCGTTTTTGCTCTTTACCTGAGTGAAAAGCAGTTAAAGCAAAACTAACTTCTACACCCAGTAAAATAATATTCCATGAAAGAAAGATCCATAACAGGAAGATAGGTACCGCTGCAAATGCGCCGTAGATCAGTTCATAGCTGGTGAAATTTGACATGACGAAGCTGAATAGGTTTTTGAGTATTTCAAAAAGTACAGCACTTAAGCAGGCCGCTATACCAGCTGCATAAACTGGAACTGTTCGATTCGGAATAGTCCAATACAAAATAAAAAAGCCAACAATGGTCAATAAGAAAGAAATTAACCAGAGTATAAATGATCCATCAAGTTGATATCCTGCAAAATTATTGCTGAGAATATTCATGGAAGCGACAGTCGAGGAAATGACGAATGCACTTCCTAAGATAATCGGGCCTAAAGAGATGATGGTCCAGTAACGCATGAACCCCATAATGCCACTACGAGTTTCTTTTACGCGCCAAATGCGATTAAAAACGGTTTCAATTGAGGTCAGCATTAAAACGGTAGTGACGAATAAAAATAGCACACCAATAACGGTCAGGTTGCTCGATTTCTCTGTGAAAGCATTTAGAGCTTTATCAAATGCAATAGTGCTCTTGGGTAAAAAATTACTATAGATTAAATGTTGGAGCTGTTGTCTTGCAGGTTCTAACGCTTTAATTGATGAGATAATAACTAAAAAAACCGTTAACATTGGTACAACTGCGAATAGTGTTGTATAGGTGAGGGAACCAGCTTGTTCACGGCACCGATCAGCTTCAAAACGTTTAAATACATATAAAACGAACTGAAACCAGGTTTTATTATAAAAAGGAAGCTTACTTAAAAAACGTTGTAACATGCGTTGTCTATCCCGATTTTTTTAATCATCATGTTGGGCGATTAATAGCTTATCAAAGTATGAGCTGAAGAACTCAAATCGTAGATTAAAGCAAAATAATAACTTATAGAATTAAAGTCGTTCTGTAAGTTTACTATGCGCTATAGAAAAAATTGTAGCCATAATCTTTTCAGAAAAGTTGACTTTCTGTTGTGTGATCATAAGATTCATCAAAAGTTGATGAACCTTTTACTCAACGAATTTGAGAAATTTGCTCGTGTTGCCTTTAACGCTAAACAATCAATCACCTCTAGAATTTCATAAAATTGGTTTCGCCAAAAAAATAAAAAATACCGTATAGTGTTCTTTTTAACAAAATTTATGAAACCGATGCAACCTTACATTCTTGTACTCTATTACAGTAAATATGGTTCTACTAAAGAAATGGCGCATTTAATTGCCAATGGTGTTGAGTCTGCGGGTATGTCAGTGAAAATTCGGACGGTGCCAAATATTGCTCCGGTCGTCACGGTAGCTGAACCAAGTATTCCAGCAGAAGGCGATATCTACTGTACGTTAGATGATCTAGCGAATTGTGCAGGTCTGGCGTTAGGTTCCCCAACTCGCTTCGGCAATATGGCAAGTGAAATGAAATATTTTTGGGACCAAACGACGAGTCTTTGGCTCAATGGAGCATTACATAATAAACCTGCTTGTGTTTTTACTTCTTCTGGATCAATGCATGGTGGGCAGGAGAGTACTTTACTCACGATGTTGCCGCCGTTATTTCATCACGGGATGATGATTCTGGGATTACCAAATGCAATTCCAGCTTTATCTAACACTAAAACAGGTGGAACACCGTATGGGGCAAGTCATGTAAGCGGACCCCGCCATGACCAGAGCTTAAGTCAGGATGAAAAGATTTTGTGTGAAGCTCAAGGTAAGCGTTTGGGTGAAGTTGTTAAAAAGCTGGTGGTTTCTCTTTAAACAGCCAAAAAAAAGAGCGGATATCCGCTCTTTTTTATTTGCACAATTTATTCTTTTACAAAAGTAACTTTACCATCTGTAAGAGAAAGAACACGTGCTAATGACTCAACTCGGTAGCCTTTTTCAAGCAATAAATCACGGCCCGGTTGGAATGATTTTTCAATCACGATACCAACTCCCACAACCTCTGCATTTGCTTGGTGAATTAAATCAATTAGTCCTAATGCTGCTTGACCATTCGCCAAGAAGTCATCAATAACTAATGCTTTATCAGTTGAATGAAGGTGTTTGTTTGAAATCGCAATCGTGCTTTCAGTTTGTTTAGTAAAACTAAATACTTTAGAGCGATATAAGTCATCTTTTAGCGTCAATGACTGATATTTACGAGCGAAAATTACAGGTACACCAAGTTCCAAACCTGCCATGATTGCAGGTGCAATACCTGATGCTTCAATGGTAATAATCTTGGTAATCCCTGCATCTTTAAAGCGAGCGGCAAATTCTTTACCAATCTGCTGCATTAATACAGGATCAATTTGGTGGTTTAAGAAAGCGTCGACTTTCAAGACTTGATCAGATAGAACGATACCTTCTGTTAAGATTTTCTGTTCTAGTGCGTGCACGGGAGAATCCTCTAGACGGATGCTTTTAAAGCAAATGCGTATTTTAAAAAGCATCCGAAAAAATGCAAGCTTTAATTCGTTTTACCTGTATAACTTGTTAATAACAGGCCATAAGAAGTTTTACCATCAACATGGCTGACTTTAACTGGTAAGTAGTCCAATTTAGGTGCTAACCAGAAAATAGTATTACGGTCTGGTTTACCATGTTCTAAAACAACTTTTACAGTATCAAATGTGCCATAAGAAGTTTTAATTTTCTCATTGCCTTGTTTTACAAAACGACGATTTTCAACTTCTTTTGCATCGGCAAGAGGATATGAAGTTTTAAGTGAACCATTTTTTAAATCTTCACGCACTTGTAATTCTGCATTTAACTCATCAAGTACACCAGCCTGCCAAGCAAATGAACGAGCTTTATCGTCTTTCTTGGTAGAAATAGTTTTGCTGTTTGGATTAAAGTTAATATTCATGGTGTTGTTATGAATCAAAATTTTGCTCGTACGGCTAAAACTTTGAGATCCAATTTTACCATTAGCAAAACTAAATTTACTTGTTTCACTTGCAGAAGCAATTCCACCAGCTTTTGCCGTGAAATTATAAGTCCAATTATTACCTTGCTGGCTTAAGGTACGTGTAGCCGAACCCATACCTTTATTATTATAAGTGAACTGATAATTTGCCTGAAATGGGCTCATGGCAAGTGCATGGCTTGAGAAACCTGCAAAAAGCAAAGTTGTTGAAATACCTGTTGCGATGCCAAACGATTTCAGAAATTTTGTTGCCATAAGTAAATATCCTTGTACAGACTGAAAAGTCAGTGCTGATGCATCTATAACTTAAACATATTATGCCTGTTGATCATGGAGAAAAAATCAGGATTTATGCTAAATGTGTAATCTATTTGTGTTTTTTCGCAGTTAATTCATTTTTATTCATCACAGCGCTATACATCTTTTTGCTGGATTGGTGTGATTTCAGAATCTTCTAATTCATCTTCAAAATCATCGTCCTGATCACGGTAAAGTAATGCTGCTAAATTCACATTTCCAAATACAACTAGCTCAGCCTCACGAACTCGTGCGTAATTTACATGTACTTTACTTAATGTCTCGATAATACTGGCTTTTTTACCAAACCAGCGATTGAGATCAAGGAATATCAGTTCATCACGTTCTTCTGCTACATTAAAACGTTCCAGAATCATTCCTAAAGGATCTTTTTTCAAAATTTTATGGTAGTAAAAAACCGCGGCTTTTACGGCAATCTTCTGCCAAAAGTTTTTATATTTCGCTTCAATAATTTGTGTATTACTAATTTGTTCAAAAACTAAAAGCTGTTGTTCTTGATTAAATTCCATCTGAATCAGTTTTAAATCAACAGATAGTGTCGTCTCTAGGCCTTTTACATGCATGGTTGCATATAACCTTAACCAGTCATGATAAAGATCAGCGTGGAGGTCATCTAGAAATTCAACATTATTGGTGACATAACGTTGTAAAGTCGCATTCAGAAAGGTTTGTGATAACGTAAAATCTCTTTCTTCTTCAATAAATGCTTCTGCTTTTTGGTAGACCTTTTTAAGGCGTCTGACTAATGAGGAAAATAGCGTTTGCATAAAAGAACTTCCAGAAGATAATTTACTTAAGAACCAACACAATCTTTATTATGATAAAAAACGAGTTTTGATATTGCAGTGTAACAAATTTAATTGATACATTTTGACAAAATGAAAATGGATAAAACTCTATATTTGAAGTGAATCACACTTTTATCCAGATTTGAATATCAGTTTATATTTTATTCGGTTTAAACCGTGGGGATAAGGCATTTATATGCTTTTAAGATTATGTTGAACAAAAGAAGTCTATCTATAGAGCCTTTTTACCATTGGTGGCAAGACCGAGTCTTTATTGCTGCAACAATATTGGCAATTTTACTGCATATTTTTGTGTTACTCATCCACTTTGCCATGCCTAGCCCGTCAGAGCAATCTACTAAAGAAATTGCAATTTCAATTCGATCAAGCAATGAGCCAGTTCAGCAGGCAGATTTTTTAGCACAAGCGGACCAGCAGGGTTCGGGCACATTTCGTGAAGCTCACCGTACCTCTAGTGATACTCCAAATCCGATGCCTAATGATGCTTCAACTGGAAATGCAGAGTTAGAAAGTTTGCAAAAGGTTCAGCAACAAAGAGAGCTTAAATTTGAAGAAAAAGTCTTAATGACTGTTTTGAGTTGGCAAAAACAAGCTGATGCGAGTCAAAGGAAAAAAGAACTAGAACAATTACAAAGTCAATTTCAGGCAAAAGCTGCGATGGTTGCGAGTCTTGAAGCACAATATTTACAACGTAGACAAGATTTTAGTCGGCAACAAAAAATCAAAACAGTAGATGGAATTCAAGCGAAAAAAGATGCTTCGGCTGCTTATTTAGATAAGTTCCGTGAAAAAGTAGAGTTGTATGGTAATCGCTATTATCCAGAAGAAGCCAAACAACAACAGCTAAGAGGCGAAGTCCGTTTAATGGTGATTTTGAATGCTCAAGGCGGAATTCGTGCAATTCGATTACTTGAAAGCTCAGGGCACTCTATATTAGATGAAGCAGCTAAGTCTTCAGTACGTCGCGGTGCACCATTTGGGCATTTCGATGCCAATATGAAAGATATTTCTGAATTACGTATTGTACGTACGTGGCGTTTCGATCCGGCTCAAGCAGAATTTGAAGTACATTAATAAAAATGTGGATAAGTCTTAGCTTATCCACATTGATTATAATTAATTAGAAAAAATCCCATCTGAAGACAGATTATGTTTTTTTTCTAATCAATAATGATTAAATCTGTTCTTGGTAAGGATTTTCGATATTCAGCTTTGCTAGAATTTCGACTTCAATCCCTTCCATTTCCTCTGCATCTTCATCACTGGTTTCATGGTCATAGCCAAGTAAATGTAAAACACCATGTACTAAGAGATGTGCAAAATGGTTTTGGGCAGTTTTTTTCTGTTCTAATGCTTCTTGTAATACCACTGGAATACAAATAACTAAATCACCTAGAGGTAGGGCATCTAGCATTGGTAAAACTTCTTCAGGAATATCACTTGGAAATGATAAAACATTAGTTGGTTTATCTTTCTCTCGATATTGCAGATTAAGTTGTTGGCTTTCTGCTAAATCGACACAAGCAACGCCAATTTCGCAATCTTCTTTATAACCAACGTGGCGTAAAGTTGTCTCAATAATTTTTTTGAGTTGAGCTCGTTTGAGCTCTAACTCAGGTGATTGAAAGTCTTGTTGTAAACTTAAACTGATTTTCAAAATAAATCCTTAAGCATCCTGATGTTGCAAGTCTGCTGCTGTATCGTTTTCAGCAACTAATGCCTCTTGACGTGCTTTGCGTTCAGCACGTGCTTCAGCATTAAGACGCTGTTGTTCACCATCCCATCCTTCATACGCTTCAACGATTTTTTGAACCAGTTGGTGACGTACAACGTCACGGGAATGGAAACGGGTAATATGAATTTCTGTAATATTCTCGAGTACGCGAAGTGCGTGTGCCAAACCAGATTGTTGACCTCGAGGTAAATCTACTTGAGTAATGTCACCTGTAATCACTGCACGAGAGCCAAAACCTAAACGGGTCAAGAACATTTTCATTTGTTCTGGTGTTGTGTTTTGAGCTTCATCCAAAATGACAAATGAATGGTTAAGTGTGCGCCCACGCATATATGCAAGAGGTGCAACCTCAATGACTTGACGCTCGATTAACTTAGCAACTTTTTCAAAGCCAAGCATTTCGTAAAGTGCATCGTAAAGAGGACGTAAATAGGGGTCAATTTTTTGGGTTAAATCACCGGGTAAGAAACCCAGCTTTTCTCCAGCTTCTACAGCAGGACGTACAAGTAAAATCCGCTGGATTTCGTTACGTTCTAGCATGTCTACGGCGGCAGCAACTGCTAAATAGGTTTTACCTGTACCAGCAGGGCCTACACCAAAAGAAATATCGCTTTGTAAAATACGTTGTACATAACGTTTTTGATTGGCACCACGTGGATTAATGCGGCCTTTTCGGGTCTGGAAATAGACATCAAGCGGCGCATCGTGTTCATCCATTTCGTCACCAACCAACTCGAAATTGCGTTCAGTTTGTGATGATTGAATGAGCAGGTGTAATAGATCAGCACTGATTTGCTGGGATACCTCAGACTCTTCGTAGAGTCGTTGCAATAATGCTTCGGCTCTCCCAACAGCATCTATTTCACCATCTATGTGAAAAACATCTCCACGATGAGTAATTTTGACATCTAAACGCTGTTCAATTTGCTTCAGGTGCCCATTATAGGCACCTAGAATGCTCTTTAAACGTTCCATTGAAATTTCAGGAAATGTTACGGTACGTCGAATCGCTGCAGTCAAGAGAAAACCTTTCAGTAGACTTTAGAATACCTCTACATTACGCCACGTCAGGTTCAAGATTCAAGAGCTCACCGTAAACAAAATTTAAAGTTTTAATTTCAGTAATCTCGATCTCTGCAAAACGACCAACCCATGTTGCATCACCAACGAAAGTGACTAGACGTGTATTGTCAGCAGTACCAATTAAAATATTAGGGTCTTGATCAGATACTTTTTCAATAAGTACACGTTCAATTTTACCTAACATGGCATCTGTTTTTTCAATACTAGACTGCTTAATGACTTTCTGAACTTGAGCTAAACGCTCTTTTTTAACTTGCTCAGGTGTGGTGTCTGGCAAGTCTGATGCTGGTGTACCTGGGCGTTTCGAATAAACAAAACTATACGAGTGATCGAAATCTAAATCTTTGATAAATTGCAATGTTTCTGCAAAATTTTCATCAGTTTCGCCAGGGAAGCCAATAATAAAATCGCTTGATAAATGCATGTCTGGACGAATTTTACGTAGCTTCGCAATTTTATCGATATAAACATCAATCGTGTGATTTCGCTTCATTGCCTGTAAAACATCATTCGAACCACTTTGAACAGGCAAGTGTAAATGTGACACCATTTGAGGTAAATCTTCATAACACTGAATTAGCTCATCAGAGAACTCAAGTGGGTGCGATGTTGTATAACGTAAGCGTCCAATACCCGGAATTTCTGCAACGAGTCGTAACAATTCAGGGAAGGTACAGATGCCACCTTCGAAGGTTTCACCACGGTAACCATTTACATTTTGACCAAGAAGTGAAATTTCACGGACACCTTTTTCAGCAAGGCCTGCAATTTCTGCAAGTACATCATCTAAAGGTCGAGAAACTTCTTCACCGCGTGTATATGGAACTACACAGAAAGAGCAGTATTTAGAACAGCCTTCCATGATAGAAACAAATGCTTTAAAGCCTTCTACGCGTGGTTCTGGTAAAAAGTCGAACTTTTCAATATCTGGGAAAGAAATATCAACGAGTTTGATTTTGTCTTTTTTAGGTTTTTCTACTTGAGCATTATGTTGATCAAGCATTTGTGGTAAACGGTGTAATGTTTGAGGGCCAAAAATCATGTCGACATAAGGCGCACGTTTTTGAATATTGTCGCCTTCTTGAGAAGCAACACACCCACCGACACCAATCACAAGATCTGGATTTTTGTCTTTTAGTTTGCGCCAGCGCCCTAATTCACTGAATACTTTTTCCTGTGCTTTTTCACGGATAGAACACGTATTCATAAGCAGGATGTCTGCTTCATTAGGGTTGCTCGTTAAAATGTAACCGTGAGAGTCCCCTAAAAGGTCTGCCATACGGTGACTGTCATACTCATTCATCTGACACCCTTGAGTTTCAATATAAAGTTTTTTTATTGAAACATCAGTGGTGTGCGTTGGCTGGGTAACAGTGTTTTCTGAGGCAGCTTTGGCACCATTGGGAATGAAGGTTTGAACCGTCATGCAGGCTCCTAACAGATCGATCTAAAAAAGAATAAATTTGCCCAAAATGGGTCAAACCATTCATTATAGCAGTATTTGGACCGAACCGATAACAGTAAACCTTTAGAAGGTGACACCGTTTTTTTGAAGTAAATTATGTGAATTTTAATGATGTTGAATCATAGAGTTACATAACACAACAAAAGAAAGCACGAAGACTAATTAAACTATGCTTTGAAGGTGAATAGTCAGGGTTTAACACATTTATGAGACCAAGTAGAAAGAGCTCATCAATCCATAGTCGTGTAATGAAAAATAAATATATGCATCGTAGCTGGTTAGGAGCTATGTGTTTACTTGGTTGTTCATTTACCTATGCTGCCGAAGAGCAGTTCAATGATGCATTAAATGCTGCAAATAGTGGCAATACCGCGTTATTGGACCAATATCAGCTTGCTATGCAAAATGATGTATTGGGGTACTATCCAGAATATTGGAAACTTAATACCAATCTTGGCTTTCAACCTTCAGCTTCGATTGTAAGTTTTGCTCAACGTTATCCTCAATCAGCAATGGCTGAGAAATTGGCAGCCGATTATGTTGAAGAAAAAGTTAAACAAGCTGACTTCGCATCTGCACAACCTTTACTATCTTATGTCACCAATCCAGATCAGGCCGAAAACTGTGCATTGGCACAGGTGAGAGCCAAAACTGGTGATGCATTAGTTTTCGCTGAATATAAAGATGTATGGTTAGCCACCGAATCGCAACCTGAATCTTGTGTGGGTCTAGGACGCTTGATGTTATCTAGCCCATTAATGAGTCAGCAAGATAAGCAACAGCGCCTTTGGGTGCAGTTACGTTCTGGTTTAACAGGGCAGGCCCTTGCTACGGCGCAGACTTTAGGTATGAATTTGTCTTTGACTCAGCTTAATCAAATTCAGGCTAACCCACTCAATTATTTGTGGAGCGCGCCTAAAGCAAATGATACAGACTATGCTTATTTAATTTTTGCATTAGGTCGTTTGGCTAATAATGACTTACCTAACGCTTTTTCGAACGTACAACGTGTCGCTCAAGGTACACCAGAGAATATACAAAAGTATTTATATAGAACTGTGGCTTATATTGGTGGCACCACGGTCATGAAAAATAATTTCAATCGTGAAGTTCTTCAATATTTTGATGCAAGTTACGGTTATCCTCTAAGCCCTGAAGAAGCTGAAATTTATGCGCGTCAGGCAATTCGATTTGGTGCGTGGGAAAGTTTAATTCGTGCTATTGATGCTATGAGCGTGACACAAAAACAAGAAGATCGCTGGCAATATTGGCTTGCTCGTGCAACAGAGCAGCGCAATGACAGTAATTCAAAAAATACTGCGCAACGTATTTATAAGAAATTAGCTGACAGTGGCGATGACTATCATAACCTGTTAGCTAAAGATCGTTTGGGTGAACGTTATAATCACCAACCTTATGATGATCAACCAACAGCAAGTGATTTAAGACGTTTAGATCAGAATGTTCACTTTAACCGTGCTTTTACTTTAAGACGTATCAATGCAAATCCAACTTATACCAATCGAGAATGGAACTGGGCCGTTCGACAAGCTTATCTTCAACATGATGATGGTGTGTTGTTAGCTGCTGCAAAGCGTGCTCATGATATGGGATGGTATGACCGTGCAATTTACGCAGCAGATCGTACAACAAATAAACATAATGATACGTATCGCTATGTGACCCCCCATAAGACTAATGTCGTAAGTCATAGTTACAATGCAGGAATTGATCCAGCGTGGGCTTATGGTTTAATGCGCCAAGAAAGCCGATTTGTTACCTCTGCACGCTCGCATGTTGGAGCGGGTGGACTTATGCAAATTATGCCTGATACGGCAAAGTTGATTGCACGTCAAATGGGCGAAACCTATAATCCAGCGGCATTAAATGAAATGAATACCAATATTCGTTATGGTACATTTTATCTGTCGATGATTCAGGGACAATTAAGCAATAATCCAGTTTTGGCAACGGCAGGTTATAATGCTGGACCTAATCGGGCAAGACGTTGGCAACCGGACTTTCAATCAATTTCGGCTGACCAATATACAGAGACAATTCCATTGTTAGAAACCAGAGACTATGTCAAGCATGTTATGACGAATGCAACACATTATGGTGTGATATTGGGGCAAGGGGCTCAATCATTATCACAACGTATGAAAGTCATTCCAATGCGTACATCGCCTTAAGTTTAGGTGGTTGATGATGGATCTTCTTTTAATTGGCATATTCAAGTTTTAATTAAATGAAATATAGATATTTGGAACTTCGTTCAATTTTGCAACTTGCATGGTGGCTTATCTGTGCAGGGGTAGGATTGATGAGTTTCGTTTTGCATGCCGAACCTGTTAATTTACAGGGATATGTGATGCACGTACAAATGACACCTGCCGCATGTGCGTTAGATCCCTCTAAACAAAAACAACGTAAATGTCTTGAAGGATATTCACTGACAATTACGGGCCTTATGCCAGAAACAAATCAGACTGATTGTTCAACAGAAAGTTCGGCAGCTCTTTCCCCATTGCAAGCCAAAGTCGTAGCTCGGGTCATGCCTGACAATAATGCGCGTGTACAGCTTTGGAAAAGTGTCGGGGGATGCGTTCCTATGAATGCAAGTCAATATTTCCGGACAGTCATTAACTTTGCTGAACGTTTAAAAATTCCAGCTAGTCTTACCAGTTCGACAAATGTTGAAATTCAACAGTCGGCCTTAAAACAGCAATTTACTCGTCTTAATCCGAGCTTGCCTCAAAATGGTATTCGTTTGACTTGTCAGTTATCACGTTCAGATGTTGTTTTAACGGAAGTAAAGGTGTGTTACACGGTAAAAGGCCAATATAAACAATGTGCAAATCATGTGGTATCGAATTGCCCTGGTGAAATCACGATTAAAGGTAGTTACTAAAGGTAACTATCATTTCGTGAAAAAATGCTGACCATACATTGAATCTATTTGTAAAGATTAATTTGTATTTTCTATCAGACTTTTGGTGAAAATGAGTCGCTTTTACATGCATCTGCCACATCTTTAGAGTACAATCTTTGCCGTTTATGATGATTTGGTTAGATGGAATTCCTATTTAGCCCGATTAAGGACACTCATTGGAGACAATTACATGAAGCAACCCGTTCGTGTTGCCGTGACTGGCGCTGCAGGTCAAATTGGTTACAGCTTATTATTCCGTATCGCAAGCGGTGAAATGTTAGGTAAAGATCAACCTGTTATTTTACAATTGCTTGAAGTTCCAGTTGAAAAAGCTCAACAAGCGCTTAAAGGCGTAATGATGGAACTTGATGACTGTGCTTTCCCTTTATTGGCTGGCATGATCGGGACTGATGATCCGAAAGTTGCATTTAAAGATGCTGACTACGCTTTATTGGTAGGTTCTCGTCCACGTGGTCCTGGTATGGAACGTGCTGACTTGTTAAAAGTTAACGGTGAAATTTTCATCGGCCAAGGTCAAGCATTAAACGAAGTTGCTAGTCGTGACGTTAAAGTATTAGTTGTAGGTAACCCTGCAAACACTAACGCTTACATCGCTATGAACTCTGCTCCAGACCTTCCAGCGAAAAACTTTACTGCTATGTTGCGTCTTGACCACAACCGTGCGTTGACTCAAGTTGCTCAAAAAGCTGGTGTTGCAGTTGCTGATATCGAACACTTAACAGTTTGGGGCAACCACTCTCCAACAATGTATGCTGACTACCGTTTTGCAACTGCAAATGGCGAAAGCTTAAAAGACAAAATCAACGATGCGGCATGGAACAAAGATGTGTTCCTTCCAACTGTTGGTAAACGTGGTGCTGCGATTATTGAAGCACGTGGTTTGTCTTCTGCTGCTTCTGCTGCTAACGCTGCAATTGACCATATGCGCGACTGGGCACTTGGCACAAACGGCAAATGGGTAACTATGGGTATTCCATCTGACGGTTCTTATGGTATTCCAGAAGGCGTTATGTTCGGTTTCCCTGTAACAACTGAGAATGGTGAATATAAAATCGTTCAAGGTTTAGAAATCGATGAATTCAGCCGTGAGCGTATCAACTTCACTCTAAACGAGCTTGAAGAAGAACGTGCAGCAATTGCTGACATGTTGAAATAATTTATCTTTTTGATAAGTTAAAAAAAGCACTCTTTTTAGAGTGCTTTTTTATATTTAATCATTTGAAACAAAACACAAAAAACAACAAGAAAATATAAACATTATCATGCATATAAAAAGGTTTTATTGTTAGATTAGTTAATAGATGATTTAAAACAAGTTATAGGAGAATAACAATGTTTGAACAGCAACCTACTTTAGAGCTTTTATTTGATCAGCTGGGTTTAGATTCAGATGAAGCAAGCATCGAAAACTTTATCAAAACACATCAATTGCCTGCTGAACAGAAATTACATGAAGCTTCTTTTTGGTCAAAAGGTCAAAGTGATTTTTTAAAGAGCCATTGGGAAAAAGATGATGAATGGATTGTGGTGATTGATGAACTTAATGAACAACTACACGAAGATAGTGTGAAAAAATAAACGAATAAAACAAAGGCCTGTTTTACATTCAATATATAAAACAGGCCTAATTACATTAACTGTTTAATGTGTCTTTATTTTTAATTGATCCTTGTACCATGGCTCATGACGGACAAGATCAAATACAGGTTGGCCATGAAGCAATTCAAGATCACACGTGCTTGTTGATAAATATTTAGTTAACCAATGGCGTGTCAATGCCGACTCTTGTCGAGCGGCTGACGCATAAGCCAAGAAGAAATATATATCAGCATGTTCATGATGTGCTAATGGCTTCAAAATTTGTTGAGTAATCAACGCAAAACGTTTTTCTTTATTTAGTTCAAAATAAAGCATATACGCTTTGGCCAAGTGTAGAGACAAATTAAGATATAAGCTCAAAGGCATTTCTTCATATTCCATACGAGCTTGTTCAAGCAAAACAATCGCTTCTTGTAGAAAATGAAGTTGTTCTTGGCGAACACGACTTAGTAAGACAAGTTGCATGCGTAACTCGGCACGCTCCAAAGCAAGTTCAGGCGTATTTTCAGTCAAATAAAGTTGGTCTGTTTCACCAATTCGGTTCACAATTGTTTTACTTTCAATAGACATACGCCATTACCTTCTTTAATCAATAGCTTTTATATCGGGTTCATTTGCCAAATTTAAAGAGTAACCATTAAACCCAAATCGAATTTCCGCTACGAAGCCAAGCTGTGATAGAGAGTCTTTGTTGTTTTGAAGTTAATACTTCATGTAATAAATTGCTTTGAAATATTACAAGTCGATTTGGCTCTGGATTAACGATATGCCACTTCTCATTTTTATCTTGCAGTCGTAATTGACCACCCCAATCTTCTTGCCATTCTGGATGTAAATAATAAACGGTTGAGATAATACGATCATTTTTTTGTTGAGGATTGTCTCGGTGTAAAGCATAAAACTCACCCAAACCATAACGGGCGAAATGAGCTTCCACTTCTTTAATTCCTAAATAGAATGCTTGATTTAGATTTTGTGAAAAAGAAGTTAAGGTTTCAATATGTTGCTGAGCAATAGGAAGTTGATCATTAATCCAGAGAATATGATCGCTACGAATATTGCTCATCACGCCGTTTTGAATGCCAGCTTCTCTAAATTCATCAATATGATGGCTACACTCGTTAGCGACTTGAGCGCGATATTGATCCGAATAGGCTTGATTAATAATCGCAAAGCCATGCGTATTTAAATCATCTAGAATTTGATCCAGATCCCATGAGTCCGGAAGCGGGTGAGAGAGCATATAACCTCGAGTAGATCGTAAAAATATCAAGCCGCTCTATTTTAGATGATCACAACCTTACGAAAGAATATTTTTTTCATGTTAAACTATTTGTTGAATTGAGGAATTAAAGTCAACATGAATTACCGTCACCATTTCCATGCGGGCAACTTTGCAGATGTTATGAAGCATGTGCTTTTGCTACAGCTTCTCAACCGTTTAAATGCTAAAGATAAACCTTATCGTTATATCGATACGCATGGAGGTGCAGGAAAATATGATTTATCTCTGGCACCTGCACAAAAGTCTGGAGAGTTTCTTACAGGCATTCACCGTCTAGTTCAAATATCTGAAATGGAAAAGCGTCAGGCACCTGAAGCAATCCAGCAATATTTGAAGTTGGTAGAACAGCTACGCTCTGAAGAAGGCAAAGGTAGTTATCCGGGCTCACCATGGTTTGCTTTGCAAGGCATGCGTGAAATTGATAAGGCAACAATTTTTGAAATGCAACGCGATGTATTTCAACAATTGCGACACAACATTTATGATAAACGTGCAGGTTTACATGAACGTGATGCCTACGAAGGTCTACTTGGCGTAATTCCGCCAAAAGAAAAACGTGGCTTGGTCATGATTGACCCACCTTACGAATTAGAGCGTAAAGATTTTCCGCAATTAGTTGAACTGTTACAACAAGCCCATAAGAAATGGCCAACAGGTGTTTTTGCAGTTTGGTATCCAATCAAAGACCGCGCGATGATTGAACGTTTTGAAAAGAAAATGTTTAAAACAGGAATTCGCCGTCAGTTAGTCTGCGAAATTTGTGTATGGCCAGATGACACACCTGTAGGTTTGAATGGTTGTGGTCTATTAGTGATTAACCCACCTTGGCAGTTCTCTGAACAAGCTGATCAGGCTCTACAGTGGTTATTCCCGCATCTACGCATGCAAGAAACTGGTGGTCACGCTGCTGTTCGCTGGTTAGTAGGTGAGTAACAGTTAACTTAAATCAATGCACATGTTTGGAATAGAAAATAATGACAAATGCGCCTAAACCAGAGCAAGATTTAACTCATAATGAACATTCATTTGATGGGATTACATTCGAAGTGGTTGAAGAAGAGGATAATCCGGAAGGACAAAAAGTGAAGCGCCGAGGTATTTATCTTTGGCCTAACTTAATTACGACAGCCGCTTTGTTGTCTGGTTTCTATTCCATCATTGCAAGTATGAATGGGGATTTTACCCAAGCTATTTATGCCATTTTTATAGCAGCGCTTCTAGATGGTCTAGATGGTCGAGTTGCTCGCGCGATTGGTGCACAAAGTGCTTTTGGCGAGCAATATGATTCCCTTTCTGATTTATTAGCTTTTGGTGTGGCTCCGGCAATGCTGATGTATAGCTGGAGTTTGCATGATTTAGGCCGTATTGGGTTAGCATGTTGTTTTGTTTATACAGCATGTGCAGCTTTCCGTTTAGCACGTTTCAATGTACAAATTGGTGTTGTTGATAAGCGCTATTTTATTGGGATTGCAAGTCCACTCGCTGCCATTATCATTATTTCCCTTGTGTGGGTTGCTCGCGATTATCCTTTCATTTTTGATTTACGTGATATTGCGATTAAAAGCATTAATGCTGTGATTATGGTTGTTGTGGGATTGCTCATGATTTCCAATATTAAATATTATTCTTTCAAGCAAATGGACCGTAAACGTGTTCCCTTTGTAGTTATGTTGCCAGTAGTACTGATTTTTGCGGCAATCACTTATAATATTCCAATGGGCATTTTGACTGTTTCAATTCTCTATGCTCTTTCTGGTTTTGTTACGACACTATTTGCACGCAAGAGTAACGAAACAATAAAAACATAAAATAGAAGAGGTTCAGTATGCCTAAGTTGATAAGTCAAATTAATCAATTACAGCAGCTGGGCCTGAATGCTAAAGAGGGGGTTGTATATCAGCCTTCTCGCGGCTTTTTTAAAATAGTTTATCAAGGCTTAATCCTTCCAAATCTTCCTGCTCCACTGCGTTACTTTAATTACATTAGTCTAGTTGGGCAGCCACGAATTCCCCTTTGTTATAACGCTCACACCATTACGACTTCGGCAATTGATACTGCAACTGTGCTTGTGAGTAATAGCCAACATAGTGTGGGACATTTAAAAACTTATTCTATTCGGCGGCAGTGCCAGTTTGACTCAGAACAATACAAGTTTGATAAAACAGACTTGATTGAGTGGAAAATCCCAAAGATCCATCTTCAACGATTAGACCTAGAAATGGGTTGCAATCTTACTATTCATATTTCAGAAAATATCTCTAATAATTCTGCATTGCAGTGGGGTGTTTCGGACTATTGGTCAACACTATGTTTATGTGAAGGTGAAGTTTTTTATAAAGGGCAAAAGTATCAAGTTGAAGGGTTGGGACGATTTAAACACGCAAGAGCCCTGCATTTACCATTCTTATCTTTATGTTTCTACACATGCCAAATTATTAATTTAAATGAAACGACTCAGCTTGCATTTTCACAAATAAGAAATCAGTGGAATATCATCTTATGTTCAAGATTAGATATTCAAGAATTTGGGAAGCCTGTTGAGAGCTTTACTGAAGATGTAAATTTACATATCCATCGCGTTTATCCAAAAGTTAGAACACCGAATGGTAAAGAGATGTATTTACCCAGAGAATTTTCTTGGCAGTGTAAAAAAAATGGAAAAATTATTTTTGAACTCTATGCACAAAGCCGTGGTGACTACAAGTTTGGATTAGCTGCTGGATATGTAGGAAGCTTTCAATACCAATTAAGTTGGAATGAACAATGTCTACAAGGTGAGGGGGGGTATTGTGAATATATTGATTGTCGCCCACTTAGGTGGCAGGAAAAGAATCAAGACGAGAAAATTTTAGATAAATTGATGCTTTTACAACCATGTTTATATAAAAAATGATTATTTTTAGCATTTTTGATTAAAAAGCGAACTTTCGTTGCAC